>CAZHTO010000037.1:0-17192 GCA_964535845.1 uncultured Demequinaceae bacterium
GTAGAACTCACCCTGGTACTTGTCGGCCATGAGCCTTCTCCTTTGGTTACTCGCGGGACCATGCGGACACCCGCTCCGGTTGGCCCCTGGGGGCCGAATCATGACAAGCGTAGACGGACTTACTGACTTTTCTGGACCATTTGTGGTTCGCCGTGTCGCGCCGATGCGCGAATTAGGCGGTTGAAGGTCCCGTTGAGGGCCCTTCTTGGTCACCACGGTCAGTGCCGCCATCGCTTTCTTGTCCCTTGGTTGTGGCCTCGTTCAAAAGGGCCTCTAGCGCTCGGTCGACGTCGTCTTCTTCCGTGCCCCCAAGCCGTCGTGCCACCCACGCTGAGGGCTCGTCAAGCGCATCGGCCCCGGGCAGTAGATCCGGATGTGACCACACCCGGTCGCGTTCTTCTGGCCCCGCATCCAGTGAAAGCTTGGCCCACAAAGCCGCGGCGTCGCGCAAGCGGCGCGGCCGCAACTCAAGGCCAAGGAGAGATGCGAAAGTGTCTTCAGCGGGCCCTCCTGAGGCTCTGCGGCGGCGCATCATCTCGCGTAGCGCCCCAATGCTCTCCACGTGGGGAGCGGCGGCGCGCACCGTCACCTCCTCGACCCAGCCCTCGATCAAGGCAAGTAGCGTCTCGATTGAAGCCAACGTCTCGCGCTGCTCATCGCTATGGTGAGGCGCAAAAATGCCGCGAGTAAGGGCAGTCTGAAGCTTGGTGGGGTCATCAAAACCCACATCCCTCACCGCATCGTCAAGCGCGCCCACATCAATGGTGATGCCGGCCGCATAACGTTCGATGAGGTTATGAAGATGGCCGGGCAACCACGCGACTGACGTGAAAAGACGCACGTGAGCGGCCTCTCGTAATGCGACGTAGGCCCGCACATCGTCCTGCGGAATACCCAGTCCGTCGGCAAACTCATCGACCGCGGTGGGTACCAGCACTACTTGAGGCTCCGCTAACAGAGGGAAGCCAAGATCCGTCGAGCCAAACGCTTCACGCGCCACCTCGCCAGCCGCCTGACCTGCATGCATGCCGGTCACGGTCGGGCTCACGGAGTTCATGATCCCGGAACTCTCGGCGCCGAAAGAGGGGTTCTGAGTCTCTGTCTGCAGGATTCCACTGAGCGCTTTCGACACGGACGTTGCGACCGGTCCGGCCAGCACTTTCCAGGTCGGCAGAGTTCCCTCGACCCACTCTGCACGGCTCCACACGCGTGGCTCGCGGGTGGACGGGTCAAAGGTGGTGGCTGCATCGAGCCACAACTCGGCGCGTGACACCGCCGCCCGAAACTGGCTAGCGATATGCGCCGTCACCGACGGGTCCCCACCCTGAGCGGCCACTCCACGGGCCACATCGTGGGCCAATGTCCAATTGACGTCTTCGCCCTGGGATTGACTCACCAGTGAACGAATTTGAGACAGGACGTGGTCCATCATCGCGGGGTTCGAAAGCATGCCGCTGGCCTGAGCGAGGGCAGCAGGGTCCATGCCCATCCGCTCGAGTTCCTCGAGGGCTGCCTCCGCATCGTCGCCAAAGAGTTCTCGCAATAGCCGCATCCACGGGGTCTGATCGTCAGTCACCGGGTCTCCAGAGAGTCATAACGGGCGCCTGGCGCGCACGTTCCACCAACGTAACGAATGAACAGGTGGTTTGGGTGCGCCGTTCGCTATGAGCAATGATGGGCACGTGCACGACTTTCCTCCCTCGCCCCCGAACGTCCCTGACGGCGTCTCTCCACCGGCACCGTTCGAGTACGAGCCTGGCCCACTTGAACGCCGCCCGATTATGTTGTCCGCCACAGGTTTAGGTGCGGCATTTCTGGTAGCGGGACTATCTTTTTTGCCCGCGCAGTTCGCCATCGGCGGGCCTGGCATCACCTACGACACGCTTTCGGAAGTGGAGGGCGTGCCGCTGGTCGATATCTCGGGCACACCTACATACGAGACCACCGGTGAACTGCGACTCACGACGGTCGAGGTCGCCCGAGCGGGTTCTGCGCCACTTACCTTGGGATCAGTTTTGCGCGGTTGGTTCTCTGAATCCCAGTACGTCGTCCCCCAAGAAGACGTGTTCGGGACGCCCGACCAAGAAGAGCAGTTTGAGCAGCAGTCACAGCAAGCCTGGATCTCTTCACAAGAGTCGGCGACGGTCGCTGCGCTGTCGGCGTTGGGTACGCCCGTGATGGCAGAACTCGAAATTGCAGATATTGACCCGTCGTCGAATGCAGACGGGCTGTTGCTCGCCGGTGACGTCATCGTCTCTGCAAACGGAAAAGACGTACCAACGTTTACGGCTCTTTCCGATGCGCTCGAACCGTTGGAGCCAGGCGACGAGGTCACCGTGGGGTACCTCCGCGACGGAACCCAAGGTTCTGTGACTTTCGAGACGCTGGATGGCGGCAATGGCAAAGCGATTATGGGTTTGTGGATTGACCCGAACTTTGACATGCCCATCGACGTGACTGTTCAAATCGACGCGGTTGGCGGGCCAAGCGCGGGGCTCATGTTCTCGCTTGGGATCATGGACAAACTCACCGAAGAAGACGAGCTGAATGGCGCCCGGGTGGCAGGCACCGGCACTATCGACGTGGATGGAAACGTGGGCCCCATTGGCGGTGTCGTGATGAAAATGCACGGTGCCGTGGCAGCTGGCGCGGACTATTTCCTTGCGCCGGCAGAAAACTGTGCAGAGGTGGTCGGGAACGTCCCGGCTGGTCTCAGCGTCTTCTCAGTAGAAACTTTGGACGACGCCTACGAGACAATCGTGAAAATAGGCGCAAACGACACCGGCGCGGTAAGCACCTGCAACGGCAATTGACTACTCTTGACGTGATTCCCAACAGACTAAGGATTACCTAGTGACGTTCGACGACGACCGCCGTCCGACCCCACCGCGGCCCATCACAACGCCGCCGCGCCGCCGTTCACCAATGCTCATCGCAGGTTTCGTTGTCGCGATCGCGATAGTGCTGACCGTCATTGCTGCCCAGATCTACACCGAGATCGCGTGGTACCGGCAGGTGGGCTTCACCGAAGTCCTTGCGACCCAATGGCTCGCCCGCGGTGCACTGTTCTTAATCTTTGGTCTCATTGCCGGGTTGGCAGTCTGGTTCACTCTGTGGATAGCCCGCCGCGTACGTCCCGCAGTGACCGGCAAGCGCACCACCTTGGACCAGTACCGCGAGCAGATCCAGCCTCTCGAAAAAGCGGTGATGATCGCACTGCCCATTTTCGTCGGTCTCATTGCGGGGCTCGCGATGTCGGCTCGTTGGGCAGACATCCTCGCGTGGCTCAACCATGAACCGTTTGGAGTCAAGGACCCCGAGTTTGGTCTAGACGCTTCGTTCTATGTGTTCACCTTGCCCGTTTTCCAAGCCTTCGTGGGCTTTGCACTCACCATCGCAATTCTCTGCACGCTCCTCGCTGCGTTTGTGCACCTGCTGTACGGCGGCATCGGCGGCGGTGGTCGTAGTTTTGTGGCAGCAGGAGGTGCTCGCATCCAGCTCGCGGTCTCGGGGCTCATAGTGATGCTCGCGATCGCCCTCAACTACTGGCTCGGCAGGTTCGCCCTACTTAACTCCGAGAGCGACCGGTTCTACGGAGCCAACTACACCGACGTCAACGCCATCCTGCCTGGCCGCACCATCCTGGTCGGCATCGCGGTCCTCGTGGGCCTGCTGTTCCTCGTGGTCATTTGGCGCGGCGACTGGCGCATCCCCGCGGTCGGCGTATCGATGATGGTGCTCTCCGCACTCGTCATCGGTAGCGTGTACCCGGCCCTCATCCAGCGCTTCCAAGTAGAGCCCAACGCCCAGGAGCTCGAGGCCCAATTCATTCAGCGCAACATTGACGCCACGCACTACGCGTTTGGACTCGAAGGCATCGAGACCATGCCTTACAACGCCGCAACCGAGGCAGAGGCGCAGGCTTTGCGTGACAACGCAGAGACGACCACGCAGATTCGTCTGCTGGACCCCAATATCGTGGGGCCCGCTTTCCAGCAGCTGCAACAGAACAAGCAGTACTACAACTTCGGTGACCAATTGGCGGTAGACCGCTACCGCATCGACGACGAACTGCGCGACACGGTGATCGCGGTTCGTGAACTCGACCTCAACGGTTTGTCCGACGAGAACCGCAGTTGGGTCAACGACCACACGGTGTTCACCCACGGCTTTGGTGTGGTGGCCGCATACGGTAACCGCACCACCGTTGATGGCCAGCCAGCGTTCTACGAGGGCAACATTCCGTCGAACGGCGGCTTGGGACCCTACGAGCCCCGCATTTACTTTGGCCAGACCCTGCCGGACTATTCGATCGTTGGCGCCCCTGCCGACACCGAGCCGTGGGAACTTGACTACCCCGATGACGCCTCGCCGACCGGTCAGGTGAACACCACCTATGAGGGCGAGGGCGGTCCGAGCATCGGCAACTTCCTCGAGAAGGTGCTGTACGCCGTGCGCTTTGGTGAGGAGCAGATTCTTTTCTCTGACCGCGTCACGAGTGAATCGCAGATTCTCTTCCACCGTGCGCCGCTCGACCGTGTCGCCAAAGTCGCTCCGTACCTAGAGCTTGACCAGACTACGTATCCAGCAGTGGTGGACGAGAGGGTTGTGTGGGTGGTCGACGGTTACACCACAACCAACGCTTACCCGTACTCCGCATCGATTCAGGGCACCGGCATCTTCGCCGGTTCTGGAACAGCACAGTTCCCCGCGTCGCTCAACTACGTGCGTAACTCGGTCAAGGCGACAGTTGACGCCTACGACGGCTCCGTGACCCTCTACGCGTGGGACGAGCAGGACCCCATTCTCCAAACCTGGCAGAACGTGTTCCCCTCATCGATTAAACCGCTTTCCGAGATCTCTGGTGACCTCATGAGCCACCTGAGATACCCAGAAGACCTGTTCTCGATCCAGCGTCACCAGTTGCAGCGCTATCACGTAACTGACGCATCGGCCTTCTACTCTGGTCAAGACATCTGGGCCACACCATCCGACCCCACCGAAGGCGGAACAGGGCTCCAGCCCCCGTACTACCTGAGTTTGCAGATGCCGGGCCAAGACGAGCCAGCGTTCTCGCTGACGAGCAACTTCATCCCCGGTGGTAACACGGACCGCAACATCCTGACGGGCTATTTCGCCGTGGATTCTGAGACCGGAAACACTAAGGGCGAGGTGGCGGAGAGTTACGGCACCATGAGATTGCTCGAGTTGCCGCGTGACACCACCATCCCTGGCCCAGGTCAGGTGCAGAACAACTTCAACTCGAACTCCGAAGCGCAGACCACTCTGAACCTGCTGCGTACAGGCGAAACGGACGTGGTTAACGGAAACCTCCTGACCCTGCCGGTGGGCGGAGGGTTGCTCTATGTGCAGCCTGTTTACGTCCAATCAAGTGGAGGTACTCAGGTGCCGCTACTGCGCAAGGTGTTCGTCGCTTTCGGTGACGAAGTGGGCTTTGCTGACACCCTCCAAGAGGCTTTGGATGAAGTGTTTGGTGAAGGCGCATCAGACGGCGTGACTGAGGAGCCAGCCGTCCCGGACGGCGAGGATGTACTCGAGCCTGATGGAACGGTGACACCCCCGCCTGAGCCTGAACTGCCTGATGACGAGGCGCCTACGGATGACGAAACTCCGAGCCCGGCACCCTCACCAGAGGTGACCGCGCCCGAGGCCGCCGACCTGGCGGCTGCTCACGCGAACCTGCGCGCCGCACTCAGCCGTGCTCAGCAGGCAATCGAAGACGGCCAGGCAGCGCTCGCGGTCAGTGACTTCGCGGCCTACGGCGAGGCACAGGACGAGTTGGCCGACGCCCTGCGAGACGCGATCATTGCTGAAGACCGCATTATCGCGCTGCAAGAGGGCACGATCGCGGCAGAGCCCGATGCGGCGGCCGACACTAACAACTAAAGCACGCCCCTGAGGGTGCTCACGCTTGCAGGTGGCGTGTGGTGGTTCACGAACATTGTGACCCCACACGTCATCTGTGGCCGGTGCGTAGGCACCAGCTCGCCCGCGCATCGTATTTCCAGGGGTTTAGCCTCAGGCGGGTAAACATTCGCCTGCGTCTCTATGCCCGCCATCCAGTGACAACACAGAGCGCCGACCCCGGAGCAAAGCTCGTGTCCACTCGTCGGCTCGCGATTTGGTCGTTGGGCTCAGGTCCGGTAGAGTCAGTACTTCCGACGCGGGGTGGAGCAGTTCGGTAGCTCGCCGGGCTCATAACCCGGAGGTCGCAGGTTCAAATCCTGTCCCCGCTACTGATGATGAAGGCCCGGACCACATGGTCCGGGCCTTTGTCGTTCCTCGAGAGTGTCGAGCGTAGCGAGGTGAGCCGCCTACTGGGGCTATGGCTCCGAGATTCCGCCACGCACTGACACCACAGCGCCCGCACACGCCACCGCGCCCGCTCACGCCACCGCGCCCGCTCACCACTTCTGCACACACCTGTGAATCATGTGACCCAAGTGACTGGTGAGGCAGCACACCTGTCACACCCGCCTCAGCAGTCACAGGTGTGTGCAGAAGTGGCGGCGCCGGGGCCCTGGCGACGCAGCGAGGGGTGCGCGTGCGACTCGGGCGGAGGCCGTCAGATGTGCCCCGCATGACGCAACGAGCCGCCATAGGCTGTGGGGCGTGGCGGTGAATAGGCGAGTCGGCGTGGTTGGAGCTACGGGCATTGGCGTGGGGTCCATGCTTGGCGCTGGCGTCTTTTCTGGCATGTGGGCGCAGGTCATGGCAGCGGGCTCTCTGTTCTTGCTCGCCATTGTCATCGCCGCCGGAGTGGCGATAGCGAATGCCCTGGCTACCGCTCAACTCGCGGCTCACTATCCCGTCGCGGGTGGAGCTTACGCCTATGGGCGAGCGGAGTTGGGCCCCACTGCGGGCTTAATTGCAGGGGTGGCGTTCTTACTTGGCAAGACCGCATCGGTCGCAGTGGGCGCCGTGGTGCTCGCCACATATGTTCTGCCGGGCTCACCTCACGTCACGGCCACTGTCGCAATCCTCGCGTGCTGGGCCTTCAACGCGCGTGGCATCACCCGTACCGCGATGGGTGCGACTGTCATTGGCGCCGTCGTGAGCGCAGTGTTGCTGGCCCTCGTCTCACAGGTGCTCCTCAGTGAATCTAGTTTCGGATACTTCGTGTACGCGGAGATGAGTCCCTCAAGTTTCAGTATTGATACCCCTGGTAGTTGGGACACAGTGCTGGGCGCGGCGGCAGCAGCGTTCTTTGCGTTCGCCGGCTATGCGCGCATTGCCACACTGGGCGAGGAGGTCCGGGAACCACAACGCACAATTCCGCGAGCCATTATCGCGGCCCTCGTGTGGGTTCTTGTCATCTACCTCGCGCTCGCTGCGGCGTTAGGCCACGAGCTGGTGCGGTCGCCAGCGGGTGACGCCGAGTGGCTCACGGAGGCCCCAGTCCACAAGCTCGCCGGCTCCGTTGGGATGCCTGCGTGGTTGCTCATGGGTGCGGCGGTTCTTGCGGTCGCAGGCGCGATGCTCGGGGTGATGGCGGGGGCGGGGCGCACCGCAATGGCGATGGCACGGCACCGGGACCTCCCTGGCGGGCTCGCTCATCGGGGGGCCTCGGGAGCGCCCTGGAGAGCAGAACTTGTCGTTGCGGCATGCGCGATCGCTCTCGTGTGGACTCCCGGCGTGAGCCTGTTGTTGGTTTCTGTCGCATCGATATTGATCTATTACACGATTGCCAACGTTGCGGCTTTTGTTCAGCGTCGAGCGGGGAGGGTAGGGCCGATGCGCGTTCCAGTATGGATTCCCGTCGCCGGGGTAGTGGGTTCAGTGGTGCTCGGGGCGACCGCTTGGGTGAACGCTACTGACGGGCTGGTGCCGGCGATGGTGATGCTGGCCATAGTGGTGGGCTGGCCGCTCGTCGCACGTGCAGTGCGCAACAGCGCGACCCCGCGATGACACTGAGCGACCCCCAGGGCGCGTCGCCGCGCAGATTTCGACACTGAGCGACCCCTGGCGCGCTAAGGCGGAGGGTGGCGGGCGGAGGGTGGCGGGCGAGGGTGGCGGGCGGAGGATGGCGGGCGAGGGTGGTGGGCGGAGGAAGGCCCGCGGGGAAGGCAGGGCTGCGGCGGGGTCAGGCCGCTAGTGCGATGAGCGCCCAGCCGGCTGCCGCTGCCGCGAGGCCAGTGGCGAAGGTGGCGCCTACATACGTGAGCGTTCCCCGCACGCGGCTACTCCGCCACACCATCAGCACGTCAACCGCAAGAGTCGAGAATGTGCTCAAGCCCCCAGCGAACCCACCTCCCAGCACCAGTAGCCACCCCACCGGCGCATCGGCGATCATTACTGCCGCGAGCACGGCCCCGGCGACAAAAGAGCCACAGGTATTGGCGAGCACTGTGCCCCACGGCAAAACTTGGGGGCCACTGGCGCGACGGTCCGCGTACTGGGTGAGCCCATACCGGGCGAGCGCGCCTAGTCCAGCCGCAATCACGGCGAGCGCTGCGAGCACGGAGGTCATGTGGCCGCGCCTGGGGTCGAGCCTGCGCGACGCTGGCGGGCGGCCAGACCCGTACCCGCACACCACCCAGCCGCCGCAGCGGCGACGGCCGCCACTGTGGTTGCGGCGAGCACTCCGAGCGCATAGGAAACCGATGATTCTGCAGCCCAGGGGAGTACTGCGAGCGCCGAGAACGTAGTGAAGGCCCCGAGCACTCCGGTGCCAACCATGGGGGTCCACCAGCGCGATCCGCGCGCGAGCCCCCACGCCGTGAACACTCCGAGCGCGCCAGCGCCCACAATGTTGATCGCGACAATGTCATAAGGGATGCCGGTGCCGGAATCTGGCATAAGGGCATCGATCGCGAGGCGCAGCGCGCCGCCCGCGCACCCACCTACAAACACCGCGAGAGGTGCTGGCAGGCCACTTAGTCGCGTGCGAGCCATTCATCCGCGATCGCTAACTGGCCCTCAAGAGTTTTGACCACTGCTGTCCCCATAGCCCTCTCGATCATGGGCCCCACGAGTGGGACTCGGACCTTGACCGCGCCTACCGCGGCGAACCGGGTGGTGTCACCGTCTGCTTCCACACGGAGCTTGCCAGCGGCGTGGCCTGGTGTTCCCAATATCTCCACCGCAAATGTGCCATCGCGCGATCCGTCACCCCCTGGCTCCCACGCCTCGGTATAGCGCACATCCAACTCGGATCCCACGAACGAGCGAAACTCCATGGGGATGGTTGAGGCGGGAACTGATAGGCGCACAGACACGGAGAATCCGGAGTCGAGATCACCGTCGACTATGGGGTCTGCATTCACTGCCCCCGAGCCTTCGGCTCGTGCGCGCGCAAACTTCTCACTCGCGAAGAGCGCAACAACTGATTCAAGCGGAGCGTCAAAATCGTGCAAATGTGTGAAATTCATGGGCTTCCTTACGAGGTGGCATCAGCGTATCGCGCTCTTGAGTGCTTAGGCTGGACCCGTGGCAGCACTTCGAAACATAGCCGAGCGCTTTGGACCCCTCAGTGACGCAGCAGCAGACCGGCTCGCACTTCTCACTGCCGACTGGCAAATCATTGCGGATTTGTCGTTCGCGGACCTGGTGATGTGGCGGCCGGTGCCTGAGGGCTTTGTGGCTATCGCGCAATGCCGTCCGTCTACTGGTCCAACGGTTCACCAGGACGATGTGGTGGGAACCATGGCAGCTGCGGGCAGGACGGCGCACTTGCAGCGGGCGCTTGAAGAAGGCGGCATCATTGCCTCTCGCGAACCGCGGTGGGACGAGACTTATGCGGTTCGCGAAGACGCGCTGCCTGTGGTCATGGATGGTCAGGCCATTGCGGTGATGACTCGAGAGGTCTCGCAGGCTGTATCGCGATCCTCAAGTCGGCTTGAGCTCAACTACAAGGGAGCCGCTGACGACCTGCTTCATATGATTACGCGCGGCGAGTTTCCTATGCAGACCTCGGTGACGGGCCCGCGGCGGGGTGCCCCGCGTGTGGGTGATGGAGTGCTGCGTCTCGATGCTGCAGGGCACGTCATGTATGCAAGCCCCAACGCGCTGTCGTGCTTTCACCGCTTGGGTGTCACCGGCTCATTGATGAACCGCTCACTTCCACGAGTGACGAGTGACATTGTGACCGATAAGGGGCACATTGACGAGACTCTCGCGATGGTGGTGATGGGCCGGGCCGCGTGGCGCACTGACCTGGAGGCCAACGGTGCCTGCCTGTCGTTGCGCGCTATCCCCGTGCTAGAGAACGGGGAACGGACTGGCGCCGTGCTGTTGTGCCGTGACGTGAGTGAATTGCGCAGGCGTGAGCGCGAGCTCATTACTAAAGATGCAACAATCCGCGAGATCCACCACCGGGTCAAGAATAATTTGCAAACGGTGGCGGCGCTGTTGCGGTTGCAGTCTCGCCGAGTGGAGGCGCCAGAGGCCAAAGAGGCGTTGGCTGAGGCGATGCGACGGGTGTCAACTATCGCGCTGGTCCACGAGACGCTGTCGGGAACGTTGGACGAGCTGGTCAACTTCGATGATCTCGCGCAGCGGTCCATGCGAATGGCTGCGGATGTGGCCTCGCCGGGCGTGCAGGTGAAGATTGTGCGCGAAGGTGACTTTGGGCTTATCCCTGCCCAGCACGCATCTTCGCTTGCGCTCGTCATTACCGAGCTCGTGACGAACGCAGTCGAGCACGGGTTTGTGGGCCGCGAGTTGGGCACCATTACGGTTATTGCCAGGCGTGATGCCGAGCGGCTCCGAGTGTCTATTTCAGACGATGGCGTAGGGCTCACGGTCGAGCCGTCAGGCCTGGGATCGCAAATTGTGCGCACCCTCGTGGAGAACGAACTCTCTGGCTCGATTGTGTGGCATCAGCTTGAGGGTGGCTCGGCTGTCGAGATCGACGCAACCGTGACAGATGAGGCCTAGGAGATCGCGGGCGATCTCCTAGGCCTCATCGAGCTACGTTCGTAATTATTTGGCGGCGCGGCGTGCACGTGCGGCACGACGCTTGAGGGAGCGGCGCTCGTCTTCCGACAAGCCTCCCCACACACCTGAATCCTGGTTGTGGTCCATTGCCCACTGCAAGCACGTTTCACGTACGTCACACGTGTTGCAGACGGTCTTGGCCTTTTCAATCTGCACAAGAGCCGGCCCAGTATTACCGACCGGGAAGAAAAGCTCGGGGTCGTCAACGTCTAGACAGGCAGCGCGGTCACGCCAATCCATAAGGGTCCTCCTAAGTTTGGAGGCGCGGCTATTCCCGAGAGGGGTGAAGAAGGGGAATACCGCTGCCATCGCGGAAATCACTCCATACAGGTTCTCACTTATGACAACAGATCACAAGGGGTAAAACCTGTGTTGTATGCCACACCTGTCGGAAAGCGCTACCGTGTCGCACATGCAGTTAACGAATACAGACGCGTTCGCGTTGCGTCGCTTTGCCGCAATTTTGGTGGGGATCGAGGCGGTTGCCCTGGCTGGGAGTGCCGTTGTCGTGGGAGCAAACGCCTTCACTGACGACGCCGCCACAGATGTTTCAGGTGCGATGGCCGTCTTGGGGTTCGTTCTCGCAGTGCCACTGGCTTTAGCGAGCCGGGCCCTATGGCACGGTCGGGGGTGGCCCCGTGGATTGGTGCTGACGTGGCAGGTGCTCCAGATCGCAGCAGGTGTGACGCTCATGGAGTGGTCCGTCGTAGCGGGAGTGGCGGCAATTGGCGTGGCGCTCGCTTGCGCAGCCTTGGTGGTGGCCGATGCGCGGCGTGACCAGGCATTCGACGCACCTGATGACGGGGTCACCGATTCAGATGAACCGGCCTCAACTGAACAGTAATTGCGCGTCCACCGTGGATGAGCACCACCCGACCGGGGACGGGCGCCGGGTCGCATAGACCTCTCCATTCGTGTGGCGCCAGTGCGCGCAGCACGCGCGGCGTGGGTTCGCAGGCGATGACCGCAGTGGCGCTGTTGGGGACGAGCGCAGCCAACTCCACGCTCGTAATCTCTGCGTTCGAGAGGCTGTGAGCCACTGCATCGTGTGCGGGACCGGGAGGGCCCACAAGGGTGACCGAGCCGGTAGGGGCGGTCACCATCGTGGCCTCATCACCGCCGTAGCCCCACACGTCTTCTGTTGGCGTGGGAGGGGCCGATGCGCTCTCGAGTGGGCCAGGAGCCGGCACCTGGGATGCGTGGTCACCACTGGTAGTCGGTAGCGGCGACACCAAGAGATCGCCCGACTGATGGCGAGAGAAAGCCAGTTGGGTGTTGTCCCAGACGCCATCGAGACGCATCACCGCCCGGCCAGGATGCGCCGGTGCCGTATCGGTGAACGCAGTGCGCGGTGCGCCCCATTGTTGGGCGGTATTTGGCTCCAGACCACTCAACACGGCAATGACCGCTGCACTTGAGGCAAGTCGCACTGACGCTCCCGGTCCCGCAGCTATAGCCGTCGGTAGCCGCAGCGCGGGTCTGCGCAGTAAGTCTTCTACTGCATCGCCGTCGTCGACAGTCGCGAGCATGGCGAGTGCGGACTCAAGGTTGTCGACAAGCAGTAAGACGTCTGGCCGACTCGCGGCGAGGTGCAGTGTGCGTGACGCAAGTCGTGGGTCGGTGGGTAGCCAGACCGCGGACAGCCCTACCTGCGCCCCTTGCTCGGCAATTGCGCGTAGCGCGCCGGTACGGCCCGAGCGTGGCGGTCCCACGATCACTGCAGGTCCCGAGCTGGGGTCCCAGTGAGCAACGTGCTGGGTGCGGTCTAGGGGCCTGTCTACGAGTCCTATTGCGATGCTTGCGTGGTCTCGAGGGGTGTCAGCGGTTTCTAGGCCGAGCGGATGGGACGCTGTGTCCCATCGCGTGGGTAGCGGGTCGCGCCACAGCGGTGGGGCATTGTCGTGGCCTTCCCAGCGGCTGGTGGCCTCGACAGCGAGGGGCTTTCCCGGTAGCGGGCCTTGGTCAATGCGAGTCACTCCGGGGGAGGGCGCGGCGTCCGGCGCGGCAATCTGGATAGGGGTGAGCGATGTGCCCTTGGCAATAACCGCGCGTCCGGGCGCGGATGAGGGCAAAGTGCTCGCCTCGGGTGTGCCAATCAGGTCACGGGACTCCGCATCAGAGGCAACCCGGAGTGCAATCGTGCTCGATACGTTGGCGCGAACCTCGGGCGTCACTGCGCCGGCGGGCCGTTGGGTCGCGAGAATCAGGTGCAGTCCTAATGAGCGCCCTTGAGCGGCAATGCGGGCGAGGTCGGGCAAAAACGATGAGTGACGTGCGGTGATCTCTTGGTATTCGTCAATCACGACGAGCAGGCGTGGTGGAGCGCCCCCACGGCGTTCCCACTCTGAAAGGGAACTCAGTCCCTGCGAGCTCAGGTCAGCTTTACGGCTCGCAAGTTCATGTGAAAGCCCTTCGATGGCCCGGCTTGCGAGTGACCCGTCAAGGTCCGTGAGCCGCGCACTCACGTGAGGCAGTCCCATGCACGCTCTCAATCCCGCTCCGCCCTTGAAGTCGATTAAGGCAAGGTTCAGGTCGCTGGGGCTGTGGGCATAAGCCAAGGCCGCCACGATGGTCTCGAGTGCAACGGATTTGCCTGCTCCCGTGGTGCCAGCGACGAGAACGTGCGGACCATCGGCATCGAGGTCGAGCGTGTAGGTGCCGTCGGCACTCGACCCGAGTGCTACCCGCAAGGAGCGCGCGCTACCAGGTGCTCCATCAGCGATTTTCTCGAGGTCTCCCCATCGCACGCTTGCAGGCAGTCCGTCAGCCGGTGCATCGCCAGCAATGCGCCGCGCCGCGAGATCCGCAGTGGAGGCAGTCATCGCAAGCGGCCCCAGGTGACGCGCCAAGTGCCCGTCGTCTTCGACCCTGCCGGTGGGGGTCACATCAACTCGCGTTGCAGACCACGAGGGCCACTCGGCCCCAGGCGCCACATGAATAATTTCGTCGCCTGCACGGGGCACATCAAGCCAGCGGGTCCAGGGCTCTCGCCACCGTTCTTCAAAAGGTCCGCGTGCTCGATTGACCAGGACCGCCCTCACGTAGCCTGCGACGTCGTCGGGGTCGCCGCGCACCGCGAGCGGACCCGCTGGCGCATCCCAGCGTGGCGCAGCCTGTTCTCCTTTACGTCGCAGGTTGGCTAGCCACGGCAGTGCCGCAGGCACCAGGCCTACCAAAGCAAGCGCCCACCTGCCGGTCATGGCCGCCAAAGCAATCCCGGAAGCGGCCCCTGTCGCCAGGGCACTCCACTTGAGCGGCGGAGCAGGCGATGCGGTCGCTTGGTCGTCGGTCTCGAGCGTCTCGACGCCCACTAGCGTGTGTCCAACCGCGAAGGTTTCCCCCGCACGCAAGCGCCGGCCGCGGGACATTGCGGCCCCACTTGGCACTGCGACTCCCTTGAACCCACCCCTGCCCTGCGCGTCAGCAACGTCTGGAGTCACCGCAACATCTGTAGTCACTGCAGTGTCTGTGGCAATGACTGTTCCGTTCGCTGACCGCAAGTCACGTATGCGCACATCGGTGGCGTTGCGACCGTAGGTCGTGGTCACAACGGCGTGCTCGCTGCTGACTGCGGGGTCGTTCACCGACAGTTCGCAGGCCATGTCGCGGCCCACGACAACTGTGGTGGCGAGGGACACCACGGCTCCGGCATCGGGGCCTTCAAGCACACGCAGGTGAGGTGTGCGAACTGGGGCACACGAGGGCCCTGGCCCAGACGTAATGCGGGCGGCTTCGATGAGTGGGGGCAGGCCCACAGGATGGTCGGGGTCAAGCGGTGTGGGGCCGCACCAGCCGCGCTCGAGCCCGGCTGCCGCCAGAATCTCTGCGGCAAGAACGCCTGGTCTCACATGCACGTCGACATCGCCGGGGATCGTGATAAGCATGCCGCCAGGGTGCCCCGCTGCGCGGGATCGATCCCAACGCCACTAACCGCACCTGTGGATAAGCGGTGTTATCCCCAGTCAGTTTCACCCTATTAAGTGACGGGCTCGACCGTACCGGCGGGCGTTACCACACCCGCATACCAGCGATAATTGCGCTCGACGTACGTGTGCGGAATCTCCTGAAGCGCATAGGCCGGGTGGGTGACCCGAGATTCGACGATGACCTGCGGGGCAGTTGTCCACGGAACATGGTCCACTTCCCGCGTCACCACAAGCGGAGCCTCATCCCATGCCTGTGCCATTCCAGCGAGCTCCGTCGCTGTAGGGGCCGACAGGGACAGCACTACCGGCACGTCGCACGTGACCCGCAGCGAACCATAATGTGAACTGGTGCCCACCAGCACTATTGGCCGGCCAGGATCTATGGCGCACAGCGCGTCTAATTGGTCCCGAGAGCCGATCATGTCCCGTGACGTCACGTTCACCGCAGCCGACAGCGGGTATTCAGCCTCAGGATGGAAAGCGAACCATGTGGTGAGTGGCAGCACCATAAAGGCGGCACCTGCCCACTTGCGCAACCCGGCGCGAATTGAATCGCGTTCGACGCGGGTGGTGAGCCACCAGGCGGCCGCCGCGGCTGCTAACACAAACCCTGGGAGCGTTGCTGACTCAAAGCGGCGAATCGCCCACAACTGGTCTGGCACAATCGCCGGTCGCCACAAGTACACCAACGTGGGTGCCATGACTGCACCCACAAATACTGCCCATCCGCCGTCGCGGCGCACCATGCGATACACGGCAAGGCCTAGTCCCAAGATACCCAGCAGTACGAGCGGCCATGTGAGGTAGTACGACAGCCACGTCACCGTCGATTCCGCATAAGTGCGGGTGGGCTCGATCGGCAACCCCTGGGCCGCCTGGAAGTTCTCCACGACTCCATTGGTGAATTGGTCGAGCGCCTCTTCTGTGCCCCGGTGCGAGGTCATCCACAGTGGCCTGGATGCAAAGCCCGCCAAGAGGGCGATAGTCACTCCACCCGCGACTATCGCGCCCCGCCTGCCCAGCGCATCGGCCGCAATGCTGACGAGCCGGTCCGCGCGTATACGCCGAGTCCAGAGCGCCGCCCACAGCACGCCAGCTAAGGCCACGATGCCAAAGACTGCGAGCAGCATCGAAGCCTCGTCAGCTAACCGTTCAAGGTATTCAGTGCTCCACCGATTGAGCGCGACGTAGCCAAGCAACAGCACCACTGTCTGAGTTGCCACAAATACCAGCGCTGCCCGTTGTCGCCAGGCTCGCGCGCTCCGGGCAAGTGCAAGCCCAAGGAGCACCCCTACGAGCGCGCCGGCCGCAGAGGCCGCCCCATCGATGCGAATAAACGAGGTGGCGCCGGTCGCTAATGCCCCCGCAACCAAGAGCGGGATAGAGCGCTCCGTGATGCCGCGCCATGCCCACAAAATGCCGGCCATCACCAGTAACAGCGTGAGCGGTTCGGAGTAGGCGGGCCGCGACAGGCCAATGTGCGACACCGTGAGAGCCAGTGCGGCAGCAGGAGCAAGGGCCGCGAACGGACCAAGAAAGCGCCGCGCGACGGCATAGACGCACAAAATTCCTACGGCGCCGATGATGACGTTCGCCGCGAGAACGCCGCTATCGCCTGCGATCCAGCCACCAATCGCAATGGTGGCGGGCAACATCTTGGCCCCTTGGGGCTGGATGACGTCGCCTTTAAGATTCCAGGCCTCGGAGGCATCAGGGAGGGCATTGAGCTGGACAGCCGCGGCCTCCACCGCGCCTAACGCAGGAATATCTGTGTGCGGGTGGTCGACGAGCCACATGCCAGACAGCGTCAAAAACCCTGGATCCCGCACCACAATCAGAAACTCGGCAGCCAACGCCACGTTGATCACTGCCCACAGCGCAGTGCCGGCTAAAGCGATGCCCCCAGCCCGCGCATCGGCCGTAGTTACCGCCCGCAACGCGAGGGGACGCCAAAAAAACGCACAGATCACCACTGCGGCGGGGATGACTGTCCACCAATAGTGGATACCGAGCGACACCATGGCGCCAGCGGCAAGTGCGAGGGCAACAGTGATCAATACTGCGCGTTCCGGACCAGCCGCACCGAACGCTACTGCTACGCGCCGCAAACCGACAGCGCGAGTGGAAGATGGTCGGGCAGTCACGAGGCAACGTTAGCCGCCCATACCGACACGCCACGCATTCCGCGACACATTGGTGCGTTGAATCACGTTGCAAACTGGTCAAGCGCGGGTAGTGTGGCCCCATGACGAGAATTGTCTTGGTCGAAGATGACCCGACCATTTCAGAACCCTTGACCCGCGCTTT
>CAZHTO010000038.1:0-16947 GCA_964535845.1 uncultured Demequinaceae bacterium
TTCCAGACCGGGTCGGGTACCAGCTCGAACATGAACACCAACGAGGTGCTTGCGACGCTTGCGACGCGCACCCTCGGCAGCGATGTTCACCCCAACGACCATGTGAATGCGTCACAGTCCAGCAACGACGTGTTCCCCACCTCCGTGCACGTCGCAGCCACGTCAACGTTGGTGAATGATCTACTCCCCAAATTGGACATCTTGGCCGCGTCGCTCGAGGCCAAGGCCACGGAGTTTGCCGACGTAGTCAAGTCAGGTCGCACCCACCTGATGGACGCCACTCCCGTGACGTTGGGCCAAGAGTTTGGTGGTTATGCGGCCGCCATTCGTTATGGCATTGAGCGCCTTGAAGCGGCTTTGCCACGCGTGGCTGAGGTTCCCCTTGGGGGCACCGCAGTCGGAACCGGCATCAACACCCCAGACGGGTTCCCACAGCGCGTGATCGCACTGCTCGCTGAGGACACTGGACTACCCATCACCGAGGCTCGTGACCACTTCGAGGCCCAGTCGGCGCGCGATTCGCTCGTCGAATTGTCTGGTGCCCTCAAGGTCGTGGCCGTGTCACTCACCAAGATCTGCAATGACATTCGTTGGATGGGCTCTGGCCCCAACACGGGGCTCGCCGAACTCCAGTTGCCCGATCTCCAGCCCGGCTCGTCGATTATGCCCGGCAAGGTCAACCCCGTGGTCCCAGAGGCCGTGCTGATGGTGTGTGCCCGCGTGATCGGCAACGACGCCACCGTGGCATGGGCCGGGTCGTCCGGGTCCTTCGAACTCAACGTGCAGATTCCCGTGATGGCACTTGGTGTGCTGGAGTCGATGCGGCTGCTGGGCAATGCCTCCGAGGTGCTCGCCAAGCGCACCATCGACGGCACAGTGGCGAACGTCGAGCGGGCGCGCAGGTACGCAGAGGCCTCCCCCAGCATCGTGACCCCGCTCAACCGTGTGATTGGTTACGAGAATGCCGCGAAGATCGCTAAGCACTCCGTCGCCGAGGGACTCACCGTGCGTGAGGCAACCATCGCACTAGGTTTTGTGGAGCGCGGCGAGATCAGTGAAGAGCAGTTGGATGCTCTGCTCGACGTCACGACCATGACGGGCCCCAACTGACCCATCTTGAGGGGCATTGACTCCTGAGGAGACCGCGGTAAGGTCAAAGAAGCCCTCAGCGACCGTGGGTCCATTCCGGGCGGAACACCTTGTCTTGCGCCTCGGTTGCACTCAACAGGAGGCAAATCATGACAACTCGAGTCCTAGTTCTTGGCGGCGGCTACGTTGGCCTTTTCGCAGCATTAAAGGTGCACCGCAAGGCCCGCGGCAAGGTCGAGGTAGTGGTCGTGGACCGTCGTCCGTACATGACTTATCACCCGTTTTTGCCTGAGGCCGCAGCCGGGTCCATCGAGCCCCGTCACGCGGTGGTGCCACTGCGCAGGGAACTGAAGGGTATTCGGCTCATTCAGGGCCGTGTGCGCGAAGTGCGCCACGCAGACCGCACCGTGCACATCACTGACGACCACTCCGATAAGCGCGAGCTCACATACGACCACCTGATCGTGGCCCTTGGCTCCGTATCGCGCACGTTGCCCATCCCGGGCCTCGCAGACTTTGGCATTGGGTTCAAGTACGTCGAAGAGGCCATCAACCTCCGCAACCGGGTACTCGGCAAACTGGCACGTGCGGCCTCAACTGAGGACATGCAACTGCGCCGCCGGCTGCTGACTTTTGTGTTTGTGGGCGGCGGGTTCGCGGGCGTCGAGGCATTCGCAGAAGCCGAAGACATGGCGCGGGCAGCCATGCGTTATTACCCTGAAATTGAGCCCAAAGACTTGCGTTTTGTGATGGTCGAGATGGCCACGGGGATTCTCCCCGAGATGGGTCCCAAGATGGGCCGCTATGCGCTCGACCTGTTGCGCGAGCGCGGTATGGAAATCAACCTTGAGACGCGACTCGAGTCGTGTGTGGACGGGCACATTGTGCTCTCCAATGGCGACTCGTTTGAGGCAGACACGGTGGTGTGGACCGCGGGTGTCAAACCATCCCCGGTGCTCAAAGACACTGACTTGCCGCTGGGGCCCAAGGGCCACGTCATTGCGCTGCCGACGTTGCAGGTGGCAAGCGAGGACGGCACGGTGGTGGAGGGCGCGTGGGCGGCCGGCGACTGCGCGCAGGTTCCAGACCTGTCTAAGCCGCAGCCCGCTTTTTGTGCACCGAGTGCGCAACACGCCGTGCGCCAGGCGCGCCACCTGGGCAAAAACATCGCGCGCCAGGCCAAGGGCAAACCCATCAAGGAGTACAAGCACAAGCACCTTGGGATGGTGGCGTCGCTTGGTCTGCACAAGGGCGTTGCGAATGTGCTGGGCATCAAACTCAGAGGTTGGCCCGCATGGTTTATGCACCGGACGTATCACATGTCCCAAATCCCCAGCTTTAACCGCAAGGCCCGCGTGGTGATGGACTGGACGGCAGCCCTGTTCTTCCGCAGAGACTTGGTATCAATTGGGCACATGCATGAGCCCCGCCGCGAGTTCGTAGAAGCAGCCCAGGAGTAAGAGGCTAGGCGAGCGAGAGAAACACCTTCTCAAGCCGCTTAAGGTTCTCCTCACGCCCCGCTTCGTCACCATCGAGTAGACACTGCTGCAGTCCTGATGAGATGAGCATAAAGCCTGCGCGGTCGAGCGCCTTCGACACCGCTGCGAGTTGCGTCACGGTGGGTTCGCAGTCTTCACCTGACTCGACCATGCGGATCACCGCATCCAACTGTCCGCGAGCGCGCTTGAGCCTGTTGAGGGCCGCTCGCACCTGGTCTTCGTCAGCCACGGTCATTCGTCGTCGTGCCCTTCGCACCACTGGCCGGCGGGCACTTGGTCTTTAACTGAGTCGATGTGCTCGCCGCAGCCTTTCCAGGTGGTCTTGCCGCACTGCTGGCAGGGGATGGGTGAACACATATGGTCGCTCCTCGTATCGCGGATCAGTGCGGCCGGGCGCCGTACCTAGGTGACAAGACTATACCCCCTGGGGTATATTGCTGGCAACTGCACCATCCTAAGGAGCATCGCCATGAAGATCATTATCGTCGGAGCCGTAGCCGCTGGAATGTCTGCCGCCACCCGTCTACGGCGCCTCAACGAAACCGCCGAGATTGTGGTCTTCGAGGCAGGCGAGCATGTCTCGTTCGCCAACTGCGGGCTTCCGTACTACGTGGGCGGAGTCATCGAGAACCGCGACGACCTGCTACTCCACACGCCCGACTCTTTGCACGCCCGCTTTAACCTCGACGTTCGCACCCGCAGTCGGGTCACCGACATCGACCCCGGGAGCAAAACCGTCACTGTCACTACGGCGACGGGCGAGCAATACCTCGAGCCCTACGACCACTTGGTGCTATCCCCCGGCGCGCGGCCCATCGTCCCCGACATCCCCGGTGCGCACCGGGCGCTGGTGTTGCGCGACGTCGCTGATGTGGACCGCATTGTCGAGCATGCGGCCGATGCGCGCGCGGCTGTAGTGATAGGCGCAGGCTTTGTGGGGCTTGAGGTGGCAGAGAATTTGCGACACCGCGGCCTCGCCGTCACGGTGGTCGAGTTGGCGCCTCAAGTATTGGGAGCGCTCGACACCGAGATGGCCATCCGCGTCCACGACCGCCTTGAGCAACACGGCGTGCGTGTGCTCACGTCGTCTGAGGTGACGCGCATCGATGAAGACAGTGTCACCGTGCAGGGACCTCAAGGCCCCATGAGTGTGCCTGCCGATGTGGTGGTCGCCTCGATTGGCGTCACCCCTGATTCCACTCTTGCCCGGGCAGCCGGAGCTGAGCTGGGGCCACGCGGGTCGATCCTGGTGGATGACCAAATGCGCACCTCGGTTCCCGGAATCTACGCCGTGGGCGACGCAGCCACCAAAGGCGACGCCTTCTCGGATGAGCCCACCCTGATTCCGCTGGCCAACCTCGCCAACCGGCACGGCCGCCTGGTGGCAGATGTCATTTCTGGCAAGCAGGTGCAAGCCCGGCCCAGCACGGGAACCGCCGTCGTGGGAGTCTTTGGGCTTACCGCTGCGATGACGGGCCGCTCGGAACGCCGCTTGCGATCAGAGGGCCGCGACTACCGCGCTATTCATACGCACCCACTCGACCATGCTGGCTACTACCCTGGGGCCGTTCAGATGGCTCTTAAACTCTTAGTTGACCCCGTTACTGACGCGATTCTTGGCGCCCAGGGGGTGGGTGAGGCGGGCGTGGACAAACGCATCGATGTGATCGCCACCGCTATCGCAGCGGGCCTCACCGCATCAGGTCTTGCAGACCTCGAGTTGGCGTACGCCCCGGCCTATGGCTCAGCCAAGGACCCGGTCAATATGCTGGGGTTTGTCGCACAAAACGCTGCTAGCGGGGACACCCCCTCGATCCAGTGGCACGAGCTCGCGCAGGCCAATCAAGAGCAGCCCGCGGTACTTGACGTCCGCAGCGCCCCCGAGCACGAGCGAGGCACAGTTGAGCCCGCGTGGGCACAGCACGTTTCCAATATTCCGCTCGACGAGTTGCGTGCCCGCCATGGCGAACTGCCGCGCAACCAGCGCATTGTGGTCCATTGCCAGGTGGGTCAGCGCGGTCACGCCGCCACGCGATTATTGCGCCAGTTGGGCTACGACGCTGTCAATCTCGATGGCGGTTGGCTCACGTGGCGCGACGGCATACGTGCGCAGCAGCACGCACAACAACTGGGCTAATCTCAGCGACCCCGGTGAACGAGCGTACCCAGCACACCAATGACCACGAGGACTATCAACTTGACGCCTTCAAGCGCCGCATAGACCACGTGGAGCGGGCTGTCGCCCAGCTCTTCGCCTGCGATGGTGGCCAGCGTGCGCTCATGCAACAGGGGGTGCACCCCCCATTGCTGAACCGCGAAGATCACCACCGGAACGGCGAGTAGCCACACCACACGCGAGCGCCAACGCGCCACACTGGCGAGCACAAAAACGGCCGCGATCACCCACTCAGTAGCACCCACCCACGCGAACTGCACTATGCCCACTTCGAGCAAGTCGGTGCGGGCCAACTCAGTAGTGAACTTGGAACCCGCTGCGATGACGTTGCCCGCGAAGGCCACGCCGGCCCACAGCATCGCTATGGCAGGCCCCAGCAGTCCCAAGGTGCGTAAAAATCCTCGCTTAGCCCGCGCATCGGCCGTCGTAGGTGTGGTTTCAGCCACCGATACCGCCATTATTTTCGGCCGATGCGATGGTGGGCTTGGCAACCCGACCCAGACAGCAGTCGGTGGGGCACACGTCTTGCCAGGGCCCAAGTTCGGTTACGGCGGGCCGAGCCCGGGGCACATCGCCGGCCATGGCAACGTGGCGCTCTTCGACAAGGTCAATGAGGCCCGAGACGAAGGCGGGGTCCACCCCGACGGTGGGGACACGGACCATGGGGAGCCCTCGCTCTTGGGCAGTCTCAAGCGCCTCGTTGTCGAGGTCCCAGGCGACTTCCATGTGGTCTGAGACGAACCCGACTGGGGCGACCAGCAGGCCGTCGACGTCCTCCGGGAGTGCCGCGATGGCCAGGTTAATGTCGGGCTCAAGCCATGGAACAGAGGGGTCCCCGGAACGCGACTGGTACACGAGCGACCACGGCACATCGGGGAACTCGTCACCCACGCGCGCCATGACGAGTGCGGCCACGGCACGTTGCTGCTCGGCGTACCAGCCGCCGCCTGCATGCCAGTCTTCGCCGCCGCCTATCGGGACTGAAGAGCCGTCGGGACGGCTCTCGCGCGGGCCAGACACGTCTGCCGCGGCAGACGGGATCGAGTGCGTGGCAAACATGACGTGCGCCCTGGCCGATCCACCCTGGTGTTTGAGCTCGCGTAAGCCCTCACGCACTGCCTCGACAGTCGGTTCCACAAAACCCGGGTGGTCAAAGTATTGACGCACTTTGTCGAGCCGCACCTGGTCGGTGAGCCCGGTGCGCTCAAGAGCCGCGGCCAAGTCTTCGCGGTATGCCCGACAACCGGAGTACGACGAGAAGGCAGTCGTGACCAACACGAGCACGCGCCGGTGACCGTCAGCGTGGAGCTGTTCGAGCGCATCGTCAAAAAACGGTGCCCAAAACCGGTTGCCCCAATAGACAGGCAAGCCCAGCCCCCGGCTCGCAATCTCTGCTTCGAGCGCGGCCTTGAGGTCACGGTTTTGCTGGTTGATAGGGCTCACGCCGCCAAAGTGGCGATAGTGCGTGGCGACCTCTTCGAGCCGTTCATCAGGCACTCCGCGACCTGCGGTGACGTTGCGCAAGTAAGGGATCACGTCGTCTTGCCCCTCAGGGCCGCCAAAGCCCGCGAGCAGAATGCAGTCATAGGTGGCGGCTGCCAATGTGCGCTCAGCTGCGGCCAGTGGCGGCGCCGCCGGGGCCGCTTCAGTCACGATGCGAGCACCTCGACGGCCTCTGCCGTCTCTACGCGGCGGCCTGTATAGAACGGCACTTCTTCACGCACGTGACGGCGGGCCTCGGTGGCACGCAGGTCGCGCATCAGATCCACCAAGTCGGTGACCTCGTCTGCCTCCATTGGAAGCAGCCACTCGTAGTCTCCTAGCGCGAAGGCTGACACCGTGTTGGCGACCACTCCCGTGAACGCTGCGCCCTTAATGCCGTGATCGCGAAGCATCTTCGAACGCTCGGCATCATCCAGTAAATACCACTCGTATGAGCGCACAAACGGGTACACCGTGAGCCAGTCACGAGGACGCTCACCGCGCAAAAAGCCTGGCACATGGTCCTTATTGAACTCGGCGGCACGGTGTACACCGGCCGCGGACCAGGTGAGATCTGTGTCGCCCAACAACTCGGTTGCGCGCAGTTCGCGTAGCGCGAGCTGCAGGTCCGCAAGATCCGGCCCGTGCAACCACAGCATCACGGTGCCATTGGCACGCAAGCCCGAGACGTCGTAAATGCCGCGCAACGTCACGTCATGCTCAGCAAGCTCCACCACCGCGGCATCGAAGTGTTCGATCACCTCGGGAAGCTCTTCGTCGGGTGCGTTCAAAAAGCCATCAAGAACGCTGAACAAGGTGAAGCCATGCGGGTTATCGCTCATGCCTCTAGTGTCCCCTGTCAGCGGGTGAGGTCTCAACCCGCAAACCACCCCAAAACTCACGACACGCTAGAGATGTGGGGGCGCAGAGTCGGCAGCAGTAATAGCTGCCAAACCGCTCAGCCCCGCCGCCGACCCCACCAAATGCAGGCCCGGCACCGGCTCCCGGTCCTCGACGGCCACCGGCGCCGAATCAGCCCACTGCACCCGCTCCATGTCGCGCACCTGGGCCTCTTTGAGAGCTACCCCCAATAGGGTCGACGTGTCCCCCAGCGCGTGAGCCCTGGCGTCTCGCGCATTATCTATGCCATACGACAACCGCACCACGTGGCGACCATCCGCATAGTCCCGGAGCCAACGCCACTTGGCAGTCGAATGCGTGAGCGCCTTCGCACCAGAGACGTTGCCAACCGCAAGCACACCCGTGCCTCGCGGCGCCTCGTCCAGCTCTGGCGCGTCAAGCACGAGCGTCACAATCGCCACCTGACGGTCCTCAGCCCACGCCACATCCGGCACTAAAGCCGCGACCACCGGGCGCGGCACCGCCAACACCACCCCATCGGCCTTATGGGCATCGCCGTCCACCCATACCTTCCAGCGTTTGCTCTTGCGCTCCAAAGCCCCCACCGCTGCGCCAGTGCGAATAGTGGCGCCCTTAGCCCGCGCATCGGCCGCAAGCGCGTCTACCAACGTGGCCATGCCGCCAGTAAGTCCCATGACTGCCGAGCCGGCGGGCGAGGCCGCACGGCGCGCGGCGGCGGTACGCACCAGGCCGCGGTGACGTTGCAGATCGTCCGCAAGCGCCGGGTCAATGTCCGCAAGGGTGATGTCGGCCAGTGGCCGCGAATAGATGCCCTGCACCACGGGCGCGATGAGCCGCTCGGTCGCCACGTCGCCCACTCGTTCACGCGCAAGTGTTTCGAGGTCTTCGCTACCGTCGTAATTGCGCACGGGGGTCAGTAGGTCGCCCAAAATGCGTGCGCTCGCCCGCCACCCAATAGCCCGGCGCAGATCGCGCGCCGCCAACGTGGTGGGGATGCCCAGCCAGCCTGCTGCGGGCAGTGGGTAGGCGTGGTCTGGTGTCACCACCCACGCAGGTTTGGGCTCGGGTCTCACAATGTTGTCGCCCAATCCAAGTTCTTGAGCGAGGTTTTCGACGTGGTCGCCGCGGGTGGCAAATGCCTCTGCTCCGGCATCGAGCTCAAGCCCGTCCACTCGCACGCGGGACACTCGACCGCCTGGGTGGTCGTCGGCCTCCATCACCGTCACGTCATGGCCCTGCGCTGCGAGCCGTCGAGCCGCAAGCAGCCCTGCGACCCCAGCGCCCACCACAATCCATTTTTGGTTTTTAGCCACGCTCATGCACCAGGTCCACGACCCGTTTCACTACATCGGGGTTGGCGTGTGGCGGCATGCCGTGCCCCAAGTTCACGACGTGTCCCGGAGCGTCTTCACCTCGCACCAGAACTTCGCGCACGTGCGCATTCAACGCATCCGTAGGTGCTGCGAGCATCGCGGGGTCGATGTTTCCTTGCAATGGGAAGCGTCCACCTACTTTGCGCGATGCCTCATCGAGCGGCGTGCGGTAGTCGACACCAAGCGCAGTCGCCCCCGCCGCGCCGAGCGCGTCGAGCAAGTGGCCAGCGTTAGCCGCAAAGTGAATGCGCGGCACGTCCAGGTCCGCAACCGACATGAGCGCCATGCGGGATCCGCCTGCACAGTGAGCAACATAATCGGCCTCGGACAGCGCTCCGGCCCACGAATCAAACAGCTGGACTGCCGATGCCCCCGCGAGCACTTGCGCCCGCAAAAAAAGTCCTGCGGCTCGTGCAGTCCACGTCACCAGGGCTCCCCACACCTCAGGCGATGAGTGCATGAGTTCGCGTGCCGCCATGTGGTCTCGCGAGGGCCGCCCGTCAACCATGTATGCCGCGAGTGTGAACGGTGCTCCTGCAAATCCAATGAGCGGCGTGTCTTCGAGCTCATCGACAGTGATCTGCACTGCCGACCTGATGGCATCGAGCCCGCTATCGAAAGAGCCGCGGTCGCCAGGCACACCTAATGCTGGCAACGCCTCGACATCTTCCATGGTGCGAATGGGCGATGCAAAAACCGGACCCACCCCGGGTTGAATGTCCACGTCGATGCCCGCAATGCGCATGGGCACCACGATGTCTGAGAACAAAATTGCGGCATCCACGCCGTATCGCCGGACAGGTTGCATGGTGATCTCTGCTGCGAGCGCGGGAGTAAGACAGGCCTCGAGCATGCCCGTGCCGGCTCGCGCATTGAGGTATTCCGGCAATGATCTGCCTGCTTGCCGCATGAACCACACCGGGCGGTGGTCGGGCTTCTCGCCCCGCAATGCATTGACGAGTGGTGAGTTCGCGGTGCGTCCCTCGACGAGTGGATGACCGGCGGGCAGCGCGTTCGTTGTCATATGTCGATTCTGCCTTGTTTGTGCGCCGTGTCAGAATGGGCGCGTGGTGCTTATGTCTCTTGTAGCCAGTCACCGCAATCGTGATCTACATGTCCTCGAGCAGTTAAGCGTGGGCGCAGGCGCCCTGGGGGCGGCGGTTGTGGGCAATGGCTCCCCGGTTCTCGGTGCCGTGGTTCTTCCCACGTGCAACCGCTTTGAGGTGTACCTAGAAACGGCCGATGCGGCGGCTGGGCGGGCAACTGTCATCGCCCAGTTGGAGCGCACCACCACCTTGGATCACGACGCCATCGATGCCGCGCTTGCCACGTATGAGGGTGACGACGCGGTTCAGCATTTGCTGTCCGTGGCCACTGGCCTTGAGTCGATGGTGGTGGGGGAACGAGAGATTTCTGGTCAGGTGCGTCGCGCTCATATTGAGGCGAAGAACGGCGCACATCTGACGCCACTCTTGGACCGGTTGTTCCAGTCTGCATTGCGCACCGCCCGGGTGGTCGCCTCGTCCACTGGACTGGGCACGTCGGGCCGCTCCGTTGCTTCTGTCGCTTTTGACTTGGCCGCTCAGACCGTTGACTGGGTGGGTGCTCGTGCGCTGGTCATTGGAACGGGCAGCCTTGCTCAGGCGGGCGTGAGTTCTATGCTTGCGCGCGGTGCAGACGTGCGTGGCGTCTATTCGCCGTCGGGGCGTGCTGCCACGTTGGCTGATCGATACGGATTGCGCGCTCTCACTCATGATCAGATGCGGGCCGCGCTCCGTGACGTTGACGTGGTGCTTGCCTGCTCGGGATCCGAATCGACGGTGCTCACTGCGGAACTGGTGGCGAGCGCGCGTCAGGGCGTTGCCCACGGGCTCAGCATTGTGGATTTGGCCTTGCACACCGACGTTGCCCCCGATGTTGACGGTCTTCCTGGCGTAAGCGTTGTAGATCTTGCCGCGGTGGGAGCTCAGGCTCCTGGCGAGTCATTGGGTGCCATTGACGCCGCGCGGGCGATTGTGGCGCATGCGGTCGCTCGTTTTGAAGATGGCGAGAATGCTCGTGCGCTTGACCCAGCTGTGGTGGCGTTGCGTGAGCACGTGTTTGGTTTGCTCGAGCGCGAGATCGCTCGCGCTCGCCCTGCTCCCGGCGCTCACCCAGACGCGGGGGCTCAGGCTAAGGCCGTTGCGCAGGCCGATGCGACCGAACAGGCATTGCGGCGGTTCGCCAAGACGTTGCTTCACATCCCGACGGTGCGCGCCCGTGAGCACGCCCAAGCAGGCGAGGCAGACCAGTATTTAGGTGCCATCCGGGCTTTGTACGGCATCGATGTCGATGTCCCTGAAGATGCCTGCCCCGCACCCCTCCACGACGAAGCGGCGCCGCAGGCATAGTGGGGCCCACCGACTCGACCAATTAGGGCACAAAGTCGTTGTGTAATCACCTATTGGTGCGCTAAGTTAGGCAAGCCTCACCTCGTGCCACGAGCCGCACGAGCCCCATCCCAAGGAGACCGATGCGCCAGCGCGCCCTGATCGCAGTTGCCGCCATGGCACTACTTGCGATCGCGGTGGCGTTGTCACTCGCAATCGGATCACGCACCATCGATATCGGCACCGTGTGGGGCGCCCTCACGGACCTCGACCCCGAGAACCCCGAACAGTTGATTGTGCGCGAACTCCGACTGTCACGCACCACCATTGGCATTCTCGCAGGAGCCGCCCTCGCAGTGGCGGGCGCACTCATGCAGTCCCTCACTCGCAATCCATTCGCTGACCCGGGGCTGCTCGGCATCAACGCCGGCGCCTCTGTCGCTGTGGTCACGGCGCTCACGTTGGGGCTCACTAGCGGGTTCGCGAGCCAAGTGCCCGTCGCCTTCATCGGTGCAGGTATTGCCGCCGTGCTTGTGTATGCGATTGGCGCACGCGGAGCCGCCGCTGGCACGCCAGTGCGCCTGGCTCTCGCGGGAGTGGCTCTCACTGCCCTGCTCACCTCAGTGACATATGCAATATTGCTGATGGACCAGGCGACGCTCGATCAGTACCGAATGTGGGTCGCAGGGTCGCTCACGGGCCGCCAAAGCGAAGACATCACCGCCCTCATTCCCTTAGTAGTCATCACTATTGGCGCAGCGTTGTTCATATCCCGGCCACTGCAGGCGGTCGCTCTTGGCGAAGACACCGCCCGTGCGCTGGGGGTGAACATTGCCCTGACGCGCACCTTCGTTATTGTGATCGTGACGTTGCTAGCGGCCTCTGCTACCGCGGCGGCCGGCCCAATTGTGTTTGTAGGGCTCGCGGTTCCGCACCTTGCTCGCGCCCTTGTAGGAGCATCGCTGCCGTGGCTGGTCACCGTGAGCGCCTTGGGCGGCGCCGCACTAGTTCTCCTCTGCGACGTTGTGGGCCGCGTGATCGCCCGGCCCTCCGAGATTGGCGTGGGACTCACCACCGCCGCAATCGGCGGCCTCATCTTTGCCCTCATGGCCCGCCGCATGAAGGTGGTCGAACTATGAAGACCGTGCGCATAGGCCCCCTGGGCATCACCACCCACCGGCGCACCATCGCGGTAGGTCTCATTCTGCTCGCCGTGCTACTGGCTCTCGTTGTCGTAGCGCTCGCTCTGGGTAAAGCAAATGTCGGTGTGATCGACTCCCTGCGAGCAGCAGTGGGAATCAGCGTAGGTGCTCCGGCGGACTTCATCGTGGGCCAAGTGCGCGCACCCCGCGCCTTCACCACCGTGCTCGTCGGTGCAATGTTGGGCATCTCCGGTGCGATCTTGCAGTCGCTCACCCGCAACCCGCTCGCATCCCCAGACTTCATTGGCATCACCATGGGGGCAGGCACGGGAGCAGTGCTCACCATGTGGCTGTCCGACTCTGCCTCGCTGTGGATCACCGCCGCAGGCGCGGCTGTGGGCGCCCTTGCGTTATCGGCCATCATGGTCGCACTGTCGTGGCGACGTGGGCTCGTGCCACTGCGGCTTATTCTCGCCGGCATTGGCTTGGGATTTGTGGCGCAAGCCATCACGCAGTACTTGCTTACCCGCATGGATATTCACGAGGCCGGCGCAGCTCTCACGTGGCTTGTGGGGTCAACCACCGGGCGCACCTGGACACACGTAAGCGTCGTTGCCCTCATCATGGCGGTGCTGGTGCCCATCATCCTTGGGCTAGCGCGCGCATTGAGCACCATGGAAATGGGCGACGATGCGGCAAAATCTCTCGGAATCTCAGTCACCCGCTCACGGGCAATCCTGGCGGTGTGCTCAGTGCTGCTTGCAGCCGGCGCCACCGCAATCACAGGTCCCATTGGATTCATTGCCCTCGTGGCCCCCGCGCTCGCCATCCGCGTCACCCGCTCCGCTGGCGTGACCCTTGTTCCCTCAGCGCTCATGGGCGCCGTGCTGTTACTGGCTGCCGACCAAGCATCACAACAAATGTCATCCGTGATTCAACTGCCAGTAGGCATTTTCACCGCTGTCGTAGGCGCGCCGTACCTGCTGTGGCTGGTGTGGCGCGCATCCCAAGGAGGTCAGTCGTGAACAGGCTCGAAGCTCAGCACGTAGAGCTGGGATACGGCGGTGACATCGTGGTGCGCGGAGTCGACGTCGCCATCCCCGACGGCAAAATCACCGCAATCGTAGGGCCCAATGGTTGTGGCAAGTCCACGCTGCTGCGCGCCCTGGCCCGGCTACTCACACCTCAAGCAGGCAGCGTGGTGCTCGATGGGCTCGACATCCACAAGATCCCCACCCGCGAAGTAGCTCGCCGGGTAGGCCTGCTCCCCCAATCACCCATCGCACCCGCAGGCATCACTGTTAAAGAGCTCGTGGCCCGTGGCCGCACCCCGCACCAACGCGTGCTGCGCCCTTGGAGCGCCGAGGACGAGACCACCGTCATGTCTGCCCTCCACTCTGCGGCCCTCACCGACATTCAGGACGACATTGTCGACGAGCTGTCAGGCGGCCAGCGCCAACGCGCCTGGATTGGGCTGGCCCTCGCCCAAGACACCCCACTCATGTTGCTTGACGAGCCCACCACCTATCTGGACATCGCTCACCAGTACGACGTGATGGACCTGCTGTACCGGCTCAACGACCGGCAAGACCGCACCATCGTGATGGTGGTCCACGACTTACATCAAGCCGCCCGCTACGCCCACCACGTGATTGCCATGAACGACGGCACAGTGGTCACGGCCGGCGACCCCGCTGACGTGTTCACCGAGGACCTCATTCGCGCGGTCTTTGATCTCGAATCCCGCGTGATCCCCGATCCCATCACCGGCACGCCGTTAGTGATTCCCACGCACGGGCCGGGAGCGTCCCGATGACCATCTCTTTGTCCCCCACCCCCTCACAGAAGGACATCATGAACCGCACCACACAGCGCCGAGTCTCACCCGGCCGCATTACAGCGGCAACGCTTCTTGCCATCGCCACGCTCGCATTGGCAGCATGCTCGAGCGGCACCGCAGAAAGCACCACCCCCGAGCCGACTACCCCTGTCGCTGCAGGTGAGCCCTCGTCCGAGGCCTTCCCGGTCACCATCGAGCACGCACTCGGTGAGATCACCATCGAAAGCCAACCCGAGCGCATCGTCACGCTGGGCTCGCACGAACACGAATACTTGTATGCGTTGGGCGTCGCACCCATCGCCGTGCCCACCAGCTGGCAGGGCTACGACAACGGCACCGGCCCATGGGCAGAAGCCGACCGCCTTGCGGCCGGAGCAGAGCCTCAAACGTTTGACCCGGGCACGCCATACGACGCTGAAGTGATTGCCTCGTTCGCGCCCGACCTGATTATCGCCACCTACCCGTCACATGAGGTGACGCCAGAAGAGTACGCACTGCTGTCGGGTATTGCCCCCGTGCTCGTGCGCCCCGCAACAACCTCCGCAGGCGAGCCCACCACCGAGTGGGGTGTGTCTCTCAAGGACGAACTCGCCATCATTGCTCAGGCAGTCGGAAAGTCTGACGAGGCCCAGCAGATCACCTCCGAGATCGACGCAGCGTTCGCTGAGGTCCGTGACACCCACCCCGAATGGGAAGGCAAGACTTCCATCGTTGGCTTCTTCTACGAAGGCAATGCCGGGGTCTACAGCTCGACCGACACCCGTAACCAGTTTCTCGCCAACCTAGGGCTTGACGTCACCTCGATTGACGGTACCGACGAGGCATGGCTTCAACTGAGCGCCGAGCAGCTCGACATCCTGAGCGACCTCGACTCCATCGTGTGGCAGTCGGCGACTGACCATTCCGCCAAAGACTCGATCGAAGGCTTGCCGCTGTACGACTCGCTGGGCGTCACCCAGGCAGGCGGGAATCTGTGGCTCATGGACCCCATTTTGGAAGGCGCTTTCTTTGCTAACTCACCTTCCTCCATCGCCTACGCCATCGATGCCTTCGTGCCCGGCCTAGAAGCCGCCCTCGACGGCGACCCCGCAACCGAAGTGCCTGTCTTCTCAGACACGAACTAAGCCACGTGCGGTGGCGTAGCGACTACCCCACTACGCCACCGCATCGGCCGCCACGAATTTTGGAGGAATCATGACCGACTCACTCGTAGTACACGTGAGCGCTACTGAACAGCTCAGCCCAAACCTGCGGCGGGTGACCCTTGAGGGCGACGCGCTGCACGAATGGGAGACGACCGGCAAGCCCGACGAATTTGTCCACGTGCATATTCCAGGCGAGCAACCGTCGCAGGGCTGGGAAGACGACCACGACATCGCGCGCCACTACACCATTCGTCGTTGGAACCCCGCAGCTCCAAGCCTCGACATTGACGTGGTGACTCATGGGCACGGCCTCGGGGCAACCTGGGCCAAGACCGCGCAAGCTGGCGACGCAGTGGCGATCAGTTCTGCCCGCGGCTACTACTCCCCGCCTGAGGGTTCCACGCGGCGGCTCCTGGTTGCCGATGCGACCGGCCTGCCTGCGATCGCCAGAATCCTCGAAGAAGCAACACCCGGCGAGACCTTCGACGTCCTGGTCGAGCTGATCTCGCATGACGACGCGATCGCGTTGCCTTCGCGCGCGACCGTCAACATCGAATGGCGCGTGTCAGGAAACGGCAGGGGGCCATCCGCGCTCGTCTCTTGCATGCGCAGCATGGCGCCCCCTGCGGACGACACCTATGTGTGGATCGCCTGCGAGGCAGCTCACTCACGTAAAGCAAGAGGCTTCTTAAGGGAAAACTGGACCCGCCATCACAGCCTGTTCCGCATTGTCGGCTACTGGCACCTCGACGCCGAAGAGCAACTACGCAAATGGAACGCGCTTACTCCCGAGCAACAGCAGCAATACGAAGACATCTGGGATGAGTCGCGGCCAGACGAAGTCAACTGGATCGAACTCGAACCGTTCCTACGTTCAGTGGGCTTCTAAGAGCACCTGCTGTCGGGGTAAGTATGACGTGAGCGCCGTTAGTCCTCTTTGACCAAGACGTAGCGCTCTGGAAGGTCGTAATCATTCCAGTACGTCAACGTCAGCGTGCCGCGACTATTAGCAAAGACGAGTCTTTGATGGTTAACGGACGGCGGCTCACCGGGATACACGATTTCGATCCCGGGTTCGAAATAGCTCGGAGCATGATCCAATGAGCCGTCGTCGACGGACCACGTCCCCTCGCCTTCCATATGAGTGGGCTCGTCGACCTTAACCATCAACAGCCCTTCTGGGACACCATGGGCAGTAAAGGTGCCGTCAGCGTTGAACACCATCGTCCCGCCCGGCTCGCCCCAGCCGTCAGGCGACTCACCCACCCACGTCCCCACAATCTCCGCCTCAGTCGGCACCGGCTTAGAACAACCAGCCACGCTTAGTCCCAACACGGCTACCACTAACCAAGCCCACCACCCCCGCCTACGGACCATGCTCACAGACACACCCTCATCAGCCACAGCCACTAATCCTGCTTCACGAAGATGTAGCGTTCTGGAAGGTCGTAGTCCTTCCAAACGGTCAGGCTTAGTGTGCCCCGACTCTTGGTAAAAACGAGTACCGAGACGCGAGTCGCATGAGAGCTCGGAGAGTATTCAATTCGAACCCCCGGGCCGACCGATCCAAGTGAGTTCCCGCCGGATCCATCGCGAATCGTCCAGGTCCCCTCACCGCTCATCGGGGACGTGTTCTTGCTCGCATCCAACAAGCCCTCAGGAACTCCCGCTGCAGTAAAGGTGCCGTCAGCGTTGAACACCATCGTCCCGCCCGGCTCGCCCCAGCCGTCAGGCGACTCACCCACCCACGTCCCCACAATCTCCGCCTCCGTAGGCACCGGCTTAGAACAACCCACCACAGTTAACCCCAAGACCACAACGACCAACCAAGCCCACCACCCCCGCCTACGGACCATGCTCACGGATACACCGTTTCAGTCCACACGATTGATTGATGCGTTGTACGACCAATGCCCGTCGCTTCTGAGAATCGGTGTGTCGCCTCGCCAA
>CAZHTO010000039.1:0-16556 GCA_964535845.1 uncultured Demequinaceae bacterium
CGGTGCGTGCGTCGATCCAGTAGCGGTGCCACTCTTCGTCGGTGCCGGGCACCACAAAGAACTCCCTCTCCATCTGCTCGAACTCGCGAGTACGGAAAATGAAGTTACCTGGGGTGATCTCGTTACGGAATGACTTACCGATCTGGCCGACACCGAAAGGCACCTTCATACGGGAGGTGCGCTGGACGTTGTCAAAATTGACGAAGATACCCTGAGCGGTTTCAGGGCGGAGATAGTGCACACTTGCGGCGTCTTGCGTCACGCCAAGGTTGGTGCTGAGCAGCCCGTTAAACATCTTGGGTTCGGTCCACTCGCCGCGAGTGCCGCAGTGTGCACATGCGATCTCGGCAAGTCCACCGTTGGGTGCGCGGCCCTTCTTCTCTTCGAATTCCTCGATGAGGTGATCTTCGCGGTAGCGGCGGTGGCAGCTGAGGCACTCGACCAATGGGTCAACGAAAGCCTCGAGGTGACCGGATGCTTCCCACACCTTGGTGGGCAAAATCACGGACGAGTCGAGGCCCACCACATCTTCACGGCTCGAAACCATGGCACGCCACCACTGGCGCTTGATGTTCTCTTTGAGTTCGACTCCGAGTGGCCCGTAGTCCCACGCAGAGCGGGTACCGCCATAGATCTCGCCGCTGGGGAAAACGAAACCCCTGCGCTTAGCGAGCGAAATCACGTTGTCGAGGCGGGACGGCTGTGCCACTGATACTCCTTGAGGTGGGTCGATAATGCCTCACCCAGTCTAGCCGCGCGGCCCTCTGCCTTGTTCGCTGCCCTCCTGGATTCCCTCGCAGGAGCCACTTGACATTGATTCTCATTAACTTTAAGGTCAACTCATGCCTTCCCATACCGCTGCCCTCATGGTCTGTTGCGTCGCGAGCGCAGTCGCATTAGCCGGGTGCTCATCGAGCACGACAAACGGCGACGCCTCCACGGTCCGAGGTTCTGATCAGGACGGCCTCTCCATCGCAGCTGCGTTCTACCCCGTCGAATTCGTAGCGCAGCGGGTGGGCGGCGACCACGTCAACATCACCACCCTCACTGCACAGGGTGTCGAGCCTCACGACCTCGAGTTGTCCCCCGCCGTTGCTCGCGAGCTTCAGAACTCAGACGCGGTGCTGTTCCTGTCGGGCTTTCAAGCAGCCGTGGATGATGCGATCACTGCCACAGGGGCGCATGGCATTGACGCACAGGCAGTAATCGACTCAGCTACACCCCCAGCTAACGACGGCGGCGACGACGACCACGACCACGACCACGACCACGACCACGACCACGACGAGCATGACGGGCACTCTCACCATCACGACGGCGACCCTCATTTTTGGCTCGACCCGGTGTTGCTTGCGGCGTACGGCCACCAAGTCGCGGCTGAGTTCGCCCAATTGGACCCCGTTAACGCAGCAGCTTTCGAAGCAAATGCGCAAGCCCTTGACGCAGAACTGACCCAACTCGACAACTCCTTCTCCGCTGGCCTCGCCACCTGCGCACGCCACGACCTTTACGTCAGTCATGAGGCGTTTGGCTACCTTGCGAATCGCTTTGGCCTCTCGCAACACGGCCTGTCGGGGCTTGATCCGGAAGCGGAACCTTCGCCTGCCCGCGTGCGCGAAGTGCGCGCCGCGATCGCCGCAACAAGCGCTACTACCGTCTACTCGGAATCAGCGGTCGACGCTGCAGCTATTGAGGCGCTCGCTAGGGACGCTGGGGTCGACACCGCAGTGCTCGACCCTGTCGAAGGAGTGTCGGGCGACGACGACTACATTGATGTCATGACCCGCAATCTCGAGGCCCTGCGAGCTGGTCTTGACTGCGCCTAGCGTGGACACCGCCCCGGTGTTGAGCGCCACAGATGTGCATGTGGCGCTCGGCAGCACCGAGATTTTGCACGGTGTCTCCCTGAAGGCTCATCGGGGCGAGGTCGTCGCCCTTATGGGCGGCAACGGCTCAGGTAAGTCGACCTTTGTTCGCGCGATCGTGGGCGCCATCCCGATGATGAGGGGCGACATCACTATCAACGGCCGCCCGCTCACTCCATCGTCTCGCTCCATGTTGGGCTACGTGCCCCAACGCCTGAGCGCGGCCGGCGGCGTAGCTGCGACGGTCACTGAAGTGGTCTCGTCTGGGCTGCTTGGCCGTCACCAGTTGCGGCCTCCGCGCGATGCCAATGCACGAGTGGCGAAAGCGCTAGAAACAATGCGCATTAGCGACCTCGCTAAGAGAGACGTCTCGCAGCTTTCAGGAGGTCAGCAACAGCGCGCCCTGATTGCGCGTGCGCTGGCGAGGGATCCCGAGGTGCTGATCCTTGACGAACCCATGGCTGGTGTTGACCTCGAGTCGCAACTCGCGTTTGCACATGCCCTTGGCCACCTCAAGGACAGTGGCACGGCAATTGTCATCGTGTTGCATGAACTAGGCGCCGTCGCCCGGCACATCGATCACGCCATTGTGCTCGAACACGGGTGCGTCACGCATGACGGCGCTCCCCCGACCGACCTAGGCGTGCATGCTCTACCCGGTCACGATCACGAACACCCGCACGAGGACCCGCCGGACCTCCCAGAGTCCGTCATCGAATGGGAAGGGCCGTGATGTCCTTACTGCAAGACCCTATGGTTCAGCGCATTCTGCTCGTAGCCCTGCTTGTAGGTGCCGCCGCCCCCGTGGTCGGGACCTATCTTGTTCAGCGCCGCATGGCGTTGCTGGGTGACGGCATTGGTCACGTAGCTCTCGCAGGAGTAGCCGCCGGCTGGCTTGCGGGGTCCCTTGCGGGTTTTGCCCGTCAAGACACCCTCGCTGTCCCCGGGGCAATTCTCTTCGCAGTCCTGGGCGCGACCATCATTGAGCGCATGCGCTCCACCGGCACTGCTGCCGCGGACGTCATGATGGCGATTCTGTTCTATGGAGGCATCGCGCTAGGCGTGCTCATCATCGGTATCGCAGGCGGCACCAGTTCTAATTTGCTGGGTTATCTTTTTGGATCGATCTCGACGGTCACCTGGACCGACGTGTGGATCACGCTCGCGCTAGCGACCGTGATATTGATCGTAGGGATAGCCCTTCGACCTGCGCTCTTTGCAGTGACCCACGACCAGGAGTTCGCCTACTCCGCGGGCCTGCCGGTGCAGTTTCTCAACATGGTGGTTGCTGTGCTGGCGGCCGTGACCATCACCGTCGCAATGCGAGTGGTTGGCGTACTGCTGGTGTCCGCACTCATGATCATTCCGGTGGCAATCGCACAGGTGATGACACGCTCTTTTGCGCGCACCATGACGGTGGCGATGATCATCGGGATCGCCCTGTGTCTGACTGGCGTAGGCATCACCCTCGAGCACGACTTGCAGCCCGGTGCGCTCATTGTCGTCCTCGGAGTAGTCCTGTATATCGTGGTGGCAAGCGGCGCCGCGATAGTGCAACACCGGCGACGAAAACAGTCTTTGGAGGCACTGCCATGACCGAGCGGCGTATGACTCGGCAACGGACGGCGGTGCTCGAACTCCTCAGCACATCCCTTGAGTTCCGTTCCGCCCAGGCATGGCACGATGCGTTGCGCCAGCAAGGCTCGAGCGTGGGGTTAGCGACCGTGTACCGCACGCTACAGTCGCTTGCTGAAGCGGGTGACGTCGATGCGGTAGTCACTGACTCAGGCGAGACGCTCTATCGCCAATGTGAAGCAGGCGAAGAACACCATCACCACCTTCGGTGCCGGGTGTGCGGTAACGCTGTAGATATCGACATGCCCGAGTTTGAAGAGTGGGCAGACAAGATCGCGGCAACGTACGGCTACTCGAGCCTCGACCACACTGTCGAATTCACCGGCGTGTGCGCCGAGTGCCACAGTTAGGACTGCACACTAAGCTGCACCAAACCGTCGATTACGGCGCGCGTACTCTTCGATCGCTACCCATAGGTGGGTGCGGTCCACGTCGGGCCACAGCACGTCCGAGAACACATACTCTGCGTAGGCCGCCTGCCATGGCAAAAAGTTGGAGCTCCGCTGCTCACCGCTTGAGCGCCAAAACAGGTCAACGTCAGGCATATCAGGCTCGTCCAGATGAGCCGAAAGCAACTTCTCGTTCACGCGAGCAGGGTCGATCTCTCCTGCCGCCACCTTAAGCGCGATAGCCTTCGCCGCATCGGCAATCTCCGCGCGGCCGCCATAGTTCACGCACATCGTGAGAGTCAGCACATCGTTCTTAGCCGTCATCTGTTCTGCGCGTTCCAGTTCGTCAATGACGGACTTCCATAACTTGGGGCGCCTGCCCGCCCATCGCACCCGCACCCCCCACTCAGCCATCTGGTCCCGACGGCGGCGAATGACGTCCCGGTTAAAGCCCATCAAAAAGCGAACCTCATCTGGACTTCGCTTCCAGTTCTCGGTACTAAACGCGTAAGCACTCACATGCGCGACGCCAATGTCGATAGCACCTGCTACGACCTCGAGAAGTGCGGCTTCACCGCGTGCGTGGCCTTCCGTGCGGGGAAGGCCACGTTGCTTGGCCCACCGACCATTCCCGTCCATCACAACGGCAACGTGGGCTGGCACAGCCTCACGAGGAAGATCTGGAGGCGTGGCGCCGTGCGGGTGCGGATATGGCGGGGCAAATGTCACGAACGTCAGCCTAGTCTGATCACTCTGTAGGGTTCGCGGACTCGCGGTCTACGTGACTTAGTGACCGCACTTTACGTTCCAAGTGGAACTGCGTATAGGCAGCTACGAGCCCTGCAGCGTCACGCCTTTCTCGATTTTGCGACTTATCCGCGACCTGCCAATTGCCACTCAAAAGTGCTTCGAGTAGCGCGAAGGTTTCTGGTGCAGGTGCGGCGGCTCCGGGCGTGCGACAGTCATCACAGACAGCTCCCCCGGCTGCCACCACGAACGCCCGGTGCGGCCCATCGCGCCCACAACTTGCACACACGTGGAAACTTGGCTCATATCCCGACAGCGACAGGGACCGTAACAGAAAGCTGTCCAGGACCAATCCCGGATCGTGCTCTCTGCGGCTCAAAGTACCCAGAGCGCCGTGAAGCAGCCGGTACTGATCCCACGCAGGCTCCTTCTCGTGATCCACAAGTTTGTCTGCCGTCTCGACCATCGCGGTCGCAGCAGTGAAGAGCGCATAGTCCTGGGAGATAGCGCGCGCATACGGTTCACGCGTCTCGACCTGACTCACGATGTCGAGATTGCGGCCCTCGTACAGTTGCACGTCGATGAGCATGAACGGCTCTACGCGCGACCCGAGCCGACTGGACGTGCGCCGCACTCCCTTAGCTACCGCGCGCACCTTGCCATGACGCTTAGTGAGCATGGTGATGATGCGGTCTGCTTCACCCAACTTATGGGTGCGCAACACAATCGCATCATCTCGGTACAGGGGCACCCAGCTATTGTCTCCCGCCACCCACGATGCTGGCGGCTGCCGCGCTCATCTCACGCGAGCGCGGCAACCATAGCCGTTAGCGTTGCGAGCGGTTCACTGCAGAGATGATGGCCTTGAGAGTCGCTGTCGTAATCGACGGGTCGATCCCTACGCCCCACAAGATCTGATCGTCGATTTCGCACTCCACGTACGCCGCAGCCTGCGCATCGCCTCCGCCCGTCATGGCGTGCTCGTGGTAATCGAGCACCGAAACCTTGATGCCCCGTGTGCCAAGGGCCGCGGTAAACGCATCGACCGGACCGTTACCTGAGCCCTCAATCGTGACTTCCGCATCGCCATCGGTGATATCTGCTGACAGGGTGTCTGCAGAGTCCTCTGACGACTCGGTCCTTGCGCCCTGGAGAGCAAACCTTCCCCACGTGGTTCCCGCATCGTCCGTTGGCAGGTATTCATCCTGGAAAACCCGCCAAATGTCGTCGGCTGTCTGCTCGGTACCAGTCGCATCGGAGGTGCGCTTAATGACCTGCGAGAACTCGATCTGCAGGCGACGGGGCAGGTCTAGATTGCGCTCCGTCTTGAGCAGGTACGCGACGCCTCCCTTGCCTGACTGCGAGTTCACGCGGATGACGGCCTCATAGGTGCGGCCCACATCCTTAGGGTCAATAGGCAGGTACGGCACTCCCCACACCAGGTCATCCACTGACACGCCGTCACGTTCCGCGCGCGCTGCCATGGAGTCAAAGCCCTTGTTGATCGCATCTTGGTGCGAACCCGAAAAAGCAGTGAACACCAGGTCGCCGCCCCATGCGTGACGCGGGTGGACATCCAGTTGCGTGCAGTATTCGACAGTGCGGCGCACCTCATCGATATTGCTGAAGTCGATCTGCGGATCGATCCCCTGGCTAAACAGGTTCATACCCAACGTGACGAGGTCCACGTTGCCGGTGCGCTCGCCATTGCCAAACAAGCAGCCTTCGATGCGGTCCGCTCCGGCCATGTACCCCAGTTCGGCGGCCGCGACGCCAGTGCCGCGGTCGTTGTGAGGGTGCAGGCTCAGCACCACCGAGTCGCGATAGTCCAGATTGCGGTTCATCCACTCGATCGAGTCGGCGTAGACGTTAGGCGTGGCCATCTCGACGGTTGCCGGCAGGTTGATGATGACTTTGCGCTCGGGCGTTGGCTTCCACACGTCCAGCACTGCGTTGCACACCCGCACTGCGTACTCGAGCTCTGTGCCGGTGTAGGACTCGGGGCTGTATTGGTAAAACACCTGCGTGTCCGGGATGGTCTCTTCGAACTTTTGGCACAGCATCGCACCGTGAGTGGCGATGTTCAGAATCTCGTCCTCGTCGGCCCGGAACACCACCTCGCGCTGCAAAATCGACGTCGAGTTGTACAGGTGCACAATCGCGGTCTTGGCGCCCTTAATGGACTCGTACGTGCGCTCGATCAGGTGCTCGCGGGCCTGGGTGAGCACCTGGATCGTCACGTCATCTGGGATGTGGTTGTCCTCAATGAGGGTGCGCACAAAGTCAAAGTCGGTCTGACTCGCGGAAGGAAATCCCACCTCAATTTCCTTGTAACCCATACTGACGAGCAGGTCGAACAGGCGTAGCTTACGCTCTGCATTCATGGGTTCAATGAGGGCCTGATTGCCGTCCCGCAAGTCAACAGCACACCACCGCGGTGCCTTCTCGATGCGCTTGGAAGGCCAGGTTCGATCCGGCAGTTCAACGGTGATCTGCTCGTGGAATGGTCGGTACTTGTGGATGGGCATTGGCGATGCGGTCTGGTCGCCAGAGGTGTAATAGTCGCTCATGGTGATTCCTCGTCAAAGTCTTGGTGGCTAGTGGATAGCCGGGCGCAACAACCTCCGCGACGAGGAGCCGGCCTGAGTTTAGGCCTCGTCGCGGCGACGAAGGAGTAGCGAGCGTGCACGCATGGAACAACCATAGCGGAGGGCCCATGCACGGGTCACCTCACGGCGACTAGAAGCCCAAGCGACCTAACTGCTTGGGGTCGCGTTGCCATTCCTTCGCCACCTTGACGTGCAAATCCAAGTAAACCTTGCGGCCGAGCAAACGCTCGATCCCTTCGCGCGCGTTGGCACCCACTTCTTTGAGACGCGAGCCACTCCGGCCAATAATGATGCCCTTTTGCGAGTCACGCTCCACGAACAGGTGGGCTCGGATCTCGAGGACATTTCGCGTCGCCTCGGGGGTACCGGGCTCGATTTGCTCCTCGATCACGACGGCGATGGAGTGCGGGAGTTCGTCGCGCACGCCTTCTAGTGCCGCCTCACGAATGAGCTCACCAATGCGTACCTCCTCGGGCTCGTCCGTCACCTCCCCTTCGGGGTACAACACCGGACCCTTAGGCAAGTGAGGAACCAACACGTCCACGAGGGTGTCGACCTGAATGTCCTTGACCGCACTCACGGGCACAATGTCTGCCCAGTCGCCAAGCTCCGACACCGCCAACAAGTGCTCGGCGACTCTTTCTCGCGACACCGAGTCGACTTTGGTCACGATGGCCACGACAGGCGCGCGCGCATCCGCCAATTCGCGAGCGATCCACTTGTCGCCGGGGCCAACTTTCTCATTGGCGGGCAAACAGAATCCAATAACGTCTACCTCAGAGATGGTTTCACGCACCAGGTCATTCAGCCGCTCTCCCAGCAAAGTGCGCGGGCGGTGCAACCCAGGCGTGTCGACGACAACCAACTGGGCGTCGTCCCGCGTGAGCACCCCACGGATGGCGCGCCTAGTGGTTTGCGGTCGCGAGGACATGATCGCGACCTTCTCCCCTACGAGCGCGTTCATGAGCGTGGATTTGCCCACGTTGGGCCTGCCCACAAAGCACGCGAATCCGCTGCGATGGCTGTCAGTCATTCTGTTCCTCCTGCACGTCGCGTTCCACAATGACGGTGGTGAGCCGGCGACGGCGACCCTCCGCGCGCTCTGCGGTGAGCACCAGGCCATGGGCCGATGCGCGGGAGCCCGGGATGGGCACCTTTCCTAGCGCTTTTGCGAGCAGACCTGCGGCCGTCTCGACGTCGTCATCGTCAATCTCAAGGTCAAATAGTCTGCCAAGTTCGTCAAGAGCGGCTCGGGCGGGCACACGGTAGCGGCCCCCGCCTAGTTCTTGAATCTCTGGCGCAGAAACGTCGTGCTCGTCAACAAGTTCACCCACGATCTCTTCCAGGGCATCTTCGATCGTCACAAGCCCTGCTACGCCACCGTACTCGTCGACCACGATTGCCATATGGAAGACCTCGTTTTGCATGCGACGCAACAGATCGTCAACTGGGACAGATTCGGGCACGAACTCCGGGTCGCGCATGAGCCCATCCACGGCTCCATCTAAAGCACTGGGGTTATCCCAGGTGCTCTTCACCACATCTTTGAGGTAAACAACACCTACCGTGTCGTCTACCCCATCACCGATCACGGGTATTCGGGAGAACCCTGACCTCATGAACAGCAGCATCGCCTTGCGGGCTGACGTGCCACTAGCGATAGTCACCATGTCGGTACGTGGCACCATCACCTCGTGCGTAAACGTGTCGCCCAGACTGACTACGGACTCGAGTAGTGCGGCGTCTTCAGCCTCGAGTGCGTCTTGGGCTTGCTCAACTAAGTCTTCTGGCTCGGCCAAAGGTGGCATCTGGAGCGCAGGAACGACCGCCCGCACCGGTGTCGTCACCGTCATCATGAGCTGTGCGACGGGAGCCAAGAGTTGAAGAGTTCCCTCGGGGCGATTGCGTGCCACTTGACGCGGCAAGGCTCGCACCAGCATTAAGGACACGAAAGCGGCGGCGGCGGCCACCGTGACGAACACCGCCATGACGTGCCAATCCAGATCTATCGTCAGGTCGGTCAGAAGTAGCGTCACACACACCGTCGCCACAGCTTCGAGCGTGGCGTAGGCAACTGACGCAGAGTTCTCCGTGGACTCAGGCGCGCCTGCGAGGCGCGCCGCTGAGGTGGGCTTGCCGTCAGGACGCTTGCGGGTCGCAATCTCACGCTCTTGCGCGTACGGCAATTGTTCGAGGGCAGCAACAACGGCGTGCAATACGGCAGCACCAATAAGACTGACAAGCCCTATCCCGGCGATGGCCGCAAGGACGCTCCCTGTCACGTCAGTCGTCGCCGCGCTGGGCAAGGAAGGTCAACAAGAGTTGGCGCTGCAATGCGAACATCTCTTTCTCTTCCTCGGGCTCGGCATGGTCGTAACCCAGCAAGTGCAATATCCCGTGCGTGGTGAGCAACAGCATCTCTTCTTCTGCTGTGTGCCCGGCGGCAGCAGCCTGCCGCTGCGCCACTGTGGGGCAGACCACGATGTCGCCTAAGAGCCCAGGGGGCGTAGGCGCATCGGCTGATCCTGGACGAAGTTCGTCCATGGGAAAACTCAAGACGTCCGTAGGCCCAGGTTCGTCCATCCACTGAATGTGGAGCTGTTCCATGGCCTGCTCATCGACAAAAAGTATCGCGAGTTCTGCACCTTCTGCCACATACATCTCACGCAGAACGAAGGCGGCAAGCTCTGCGAACTCAACTTCGTCGACCTTGACATCAGTTTCATTATTAACGTCGATCATGACTGCCCAGCCCCTTGTCCAAAACGGCGCTGTTGACCCCCGCCGCGCGGCGCCTGCGACTCTTCTGCGCGTGAATAGGCCGTCACAATGTCGGCCACCAGGCGGTGGCGCACCACGTCGTCGGCGCCCAGTTCGCAGATCGCGATGTCGTCGATGTCGGCAAGAATCTCGCGGGAGGCACGCAGCCCGGACTGGGTTCCGCCCGGCAGATCAACCTGAGTCACGTCGCCCGTCACCACCATGGTCGACCCAAAGCCCAAACGGGTCAGGAACATCTTCATCTGTTCACGAGTGGTGTTCTGAGCCTCGTCAAGAATGACAAAGGCATCGTTGAGCGTGCGGCCCCGCATATACGCGAGTGGAGCCACTTCGATAGTCCCGGCCTCCATGAGCCGAGGGATCGATTCCGGATCCACCATGTCGTGCAACGCGTCGTAAAGAGGTCGCAGGTACGGGTCAATTTTCTCGTTCAAGCTGCCCGGCAAAAAGCCCAGCCGCTCCCCTGCCTCGACCGCAGGGCGGGTGAGCACAATACGATTCACTTTCTTGGCCTGGAGCGCCGCCACTGCTTGGGCCATCGCGAGATACGTCTTACCCGTTCCCGCGGGCCCAATGCCAAACGTCACCGTGTGTTCTTCAATAGCGCGCACATACGTGGCTTGGCCTTGAGTCTTTGGCCTGATGGTGCGGCCACGCGTCGACAGGATCGATCGCGATAGCACCTCAACCGGCCGGCTTGGTACCACCGCCGCGACCGACCCGCTGGCCTCGGCCGCCGCCGCCGCAACTCCTCGTGCGGCGCTGAGCATCCGTACCGACTCACGCGCAACTTCCGGCGTGAGGGGCACCCCGGCAGCCCGCACCGACCGTAACTCTTCAACAGCTGAGGCGGCTGCCGTGACCTGAGCGTCGTCACCGCTCAACGTGATCTCGTTGCCACGCACCAGAAACTCCACCGCGGCGAAGGCACGTTCCACCTCTTTCATGACGGAGTCGCCCACGCCCATAAGTTCCGTCATCTCAGCGGCGTCATCCACCACGAGCACTCGCTTGCTACTCACGCAGGGTTCCATCCCAACTCTTTGCCCCCAAGCACATGGCCATGTACGTGGAAAACGTCTTGCCCGGCCCGCTCCCCGCTATTGAAGACCCACCGGAATTGGCCCTCGCACTCGTCGTGTGCAATGCGCCCCGCAACTTGCGCCATCTCAGCCCACACATCGGGGGCCTCACTCGCTATCTCGATCACATTCTCTGCGTGGATACGGGGCACCACGAGAACATGAACGGGTGCTTGCGGCGAGATGTCGCGAAAGGCCACGACATTGTCTGTCTCTAGCACCATGTCGGCTGCCATGTCTCCCGAGACAATGGCACAGAACAGGCAGTTATCACTCATACGGCTAGCGTATGCCCCCAGCGACACCGTCGTCAGCCTCTGCCCCAAAACCGTTGGCACCAACGCCCCGATCCCACGAGCCACGGACCGCGGCGAGCGCGGCAATCGCTGCAGGGCCCGCACTCGAGGCCCTTAAAACATGCGGCCCCAGCACCACAGCCTGTGCCCCCGCGGAGGTCAACTGGTGAAGTTCATCGTCGCCAATGCCGCCTTCGGGGCCCACGATTACCCATACCGGTTGCCGCGTATCGCTCCACTGCAGATCGCTAAGGCCCACAGTTGCCGCCTCGTGTAGCACGAGCACTCGTGCGCCTTGCTCCACAGCGGCGGCTATCTCCCGGCTAAGGTCTGCGCTGGACACCACTGTGTCGACAGTCGCCACTCGTGCCCTACGAGACTGCTTAGTCGCAGCGACCACCAGGGATTCCCACTTTTCACGAGCTTTAAGCGCTTTGGGGCCTCTCCACTGCACGATGGAGCGTTGAGCCGCCCACGGCACAATGCGAGTGGCACCCAATTCGATAGCAGCCTCAACCGCCTGCTCGTCACGCCCGCCCTTGGCGAGCGCCTGCACCAGTACCACCTGCGGATCGTCATCAACCAAGACGTCGTTCACACGCACCTGCATCACGCGATCGCTCGCTGCCACAATCTCACCACGAGCCCGGCGGCCGCGCCCGTCGACAAGGTCGACGACCTCCCCCACGCCGCGCCGCTGTACCGTCAAGGCGTGGCGAGCCTCTTCGCCGGTGACGTCGATAACGTCCCCCACACGCGCATCGGCCGCCTGGGGGTCAATAAAAACTGGTGCACTCACGCGGGTCAGCGACCTTTGATCGCATCTCGTAGCCGTGAGAACACCCCGCCACCAATGGGCGCCAGTGTGGCAGCGGGCATTTGCTCCCCACGAAGCTCGGCAAGCCTGCGCAAGAGCTCTTCTTGCTCGTCATCAAGGTCCGCAGGGGTATGAATATCGAGATGCACAAACAGTTCGCCACGCCCTGAGCGCTGCAAACGCCCCACTCCCAGACCTTTCAAGCGAACGGTGGAGCCAGAATGGGTGCCGGGGCGCACTTCGACGTCTTGCTCCCCGTCGAAGGTTTCCACTTGCATGACAGCGCCTAAAGCAGCAGCTGTCATTGGCACCTCAAGGGTGCAGTGAAGATCATCACCACGCCGCTCGAAAGTGGGGTGCTGCTGTTCACGAATCTCGATGTAGAGATCGCCCTTAGGCCCGCCGCCCACACCGGCGTCACCCCTGCCAGCAAGCCGAATCCGAGTCCCGGTCTCCACACCAGCCGGAATGTCGACAGCCATCGTGTGACGCGAGTGGGTGCGGCCCTGACCCGAGCAGTCAGGGCACGGGTTGGCGATGATGGTGCCGTAACCGCCGCAACCAGGGCAAGGCGAGCTGGTCATCACGGGGCCAAGCAACGAGCGGGCCGTGCGCTGAATCATTCCTGAGCCGCTGCATTGGCGGCAGGTTTCGGGCGACGTTCCCGGTGCGCAGCAGGAGCCTTTGCATGCGGCACACGTGTCTGCAAGTTCCACATGGATCTCGCGCTTGACTCCAAAAACGGCCTCTTCGAGAGTTACCGACGTATGGATGAGGGTGTCGCCACCGCGCTGCGTACGCGAAGCGGGGCCGCGCTGCTGCGCTTGCCCAAACGGGCTACCGCCCCCACCAAAGAACTGCTCGAAGATGTCTTCGAAACCGAATCCCTGCTGCCCCGCGTGGCCGCCCGAAGCCGACCGTGGATCTACCCCTCGGTCAAACTGTGCACGCTTATCGGGGTTGCCCAGCACTTCATAGGCTGCGGCCACCTCCTTGAAGCGATCTTCCGCCTCAGGCCCCGCGACATCGGGATGCGACTCGCGGGCGGCCTTGCGGTAAGCCTTCTTGATTTCTGCTTCAGTAGCGTTCGGCTCAACGCCGAGCACTCCGTAGTAGTCCTTCACTCGTTCTCCACGACTCTCGAAAGGTAACGGGCGACCGCACGCACAGCGGCAATCGTCCCTGGGTAATCCATGCGGGTAGGGCCAAGCGCACCGAGCAGCGAAGAGGTCTCTCCGCTTACTCCGTAGCCCGCCGCAACAATTGAGGTGCGCGCAAGTGCCTCGTGTCTTGTTTCTGCACCAATGCGCACGGTGACGTCTTGACCGTCAGTGGCCATCTCATGCAACAGCCGTAGCAGTACAACTTGTTCCTCAAGGGCGTCCAGCACCGAGCCAACCGCATCTGATTCGAAGTCGGCACTCGCGCGTGCCAAGTGAGAAGCACCCGCAAACACTACGCGTTCCACAGTGCCGCCGCGCGCTGACGACACGACCGCATCAACAACTGTCTGGGCCCACCCCACCTGGCCCGGGCGCGCGGCCCACTCGCCGAGCGAGCGTTCAAGAGCAGCTGGCTTGAGACCAACCGCGGCCTCGTTGATGTCGCGCGCAACCCGCTCAAACTCCTCGTCGGACGCCGCACCCCCCAGTGCGATGGTCGACTGCTCAACCCGCGCATCGGCCGATACGACCACGACGAGCGCGCGTTCTGTACCCATGCGCACCAGCTCGACTCGCCGCACAGCAGATTCTCGCAGGCTCGGATACTGGACAACGGCGACTTGTCGGGTGAGCTGGCTGAGCAGGCGAACCGACCTCTCGACAACGTCATTGAGGTCCACTGCGTCGGCCAAGAACGTGCGGATGGCCCGCTTGTGCGGGTCTTGCAGTGCCGCGGAGGCAAGGTCGTCAACGAACGAGCGATAACCGGCATCGGTAGGAACTCGCCCTGCGCTGGTGTGAGGTTGAGCGATAAGTCCTGCTTCTTCGAGCGCGGCCATGTCATTACGGATGGTCGCGGGCGACACGCCCAAAACGCGCGAGTCAGCAAGAGCGCGCGAGCCCACCGGCTCTGACGTCGCCACAAAGTCCTCCACGATGGCGTGCAGGACGGCACGCCTACGCTCCTCGCTCATGTGCTCCTCCCGCGGCGATCGCTGGTGTGTGGGGCCGCTAGTGCCCCGATAACGCCACATAAGGCCGATGCGCGGGCCGGGTAATACTTACCGGCCACCAGATCTGGCACTCGTGGGGTCCGAGTGCTAATCCTAACGCGAGATGCCACGTGCCGGCCCACCTCCGGTCGGAGCTTTTGAATGCACGTGGGCTACACGAGCCTTCCCTCAGGTGAGGTCTCGCACCGCCGCGTCTGCCAGTAACCTGCCGCGCGCGGTCAACTTAAGCGTGCCCGCCAGTGCCGCCCGCCCGTCAAGCACACCGTCTGCAATGAGCGCTGCGATCTGAGTGGGCCGTGGCTCAGGAAGCGCCGCGACCGGCATCCCTGCCGCGAGCCGCAGCTGGAGCATGACAGCCTCAAGCGCCAGGTCGTCCTCAGACAGTGGCTCCCGCTCGGCTTCAGGGCTCTCACCTGCTGCGACGCGCGCAGCATATGCACGCGGGAGCTTGACGTTCCACCATCGCTCGGCCGGCAATGCCTGCCCCGCGGCATCGGTGCGTGGCCCCAGGTAACTATGCGCGCCGGGGCCAATTCCCCACCAGTCTTGGCTAGTCCAGTAGGCGATATTGTGCCGGCATACGTCGGCGGGAGTGCGCGCCCAGTTAGACACCTCGTACCAGCCATAACCTGCTGCGGCGAGCTTCGCATCTGCCACCTCGTACATGTCTGCCTGCGTGTCGAGGTCCACGGCCTCGATCTCGCCTCGCCGTAGTTGCCCGCCCATCCGTGTACCGGGTTCAATCACGAGCGCATAGGCGCTCACGTGATCAGGCGCGAGCGCGATTGCGGCATCCAGACTCGCCTCCCAGTCTGCGAGGGACTCACCGGGAGTGCCATAGATCAAGTCCAGGCTCACCGCGAGCCCCGCCGCGCGCGCCCACTCGACCGCGCGCCCCACGTTCTCGGGCACATGGGTGCGGTCCAAGGTGGCAAGTACATGCGGCACCGCAGATTGCATCCCAAAAGACACCCGCGTGAAACCGGCCGATGCGAGGGCCACCAAAGAATCTGCCGTCACCGAATCTGGGTTAGCTTCTGTGGTCACCTCAGCGTCGTCGGCCAGGCCCCAGGTGGCCCGCACCCCGTCGAGTAGTGCGGCAAGTGCCGTGGCGTCAAGCATGGTGGGGGTGCCGCCCCCCACAAAGACGGTTCGGGCGGGCCTGGTGTCCGCTGCCATGTCACGACGAGCAAGGGCCATTTCGCCCAATGCGGCGGCAACGTAATCGTCGCGAGAGGCATACTCGCTCTCACCGGGCGCATACGTGTTGAAGTCGCAATACCCACACCGCACCGCGCAAAAAGGGACGTGGATATACACACCGAAATCGCGCATCGGCCCTGTGTGGACCGCCGAGTCCACCATCGTCACTACTTCTTTTTGCCCTTGTCTGAACCGTCGTCTGCGGTACTCAACGCGGCGATGAATGCCTCTGGCGGAACCTCGACTGAGCCAATGTTCTTCATGCGCTTTTTGCCGGCCTTCTGCTTCTCAAGCAACTTACGCTTACGCGAGATGTCACCGCCGTAGCACTTGGCGAGCACGTCCTTACGGATCGCACGGATGGTCTCGCGAGCGATAATGCGCGCACCAATGGCGGCCTGGATAGGCACCTCGTACTGCTGACGATCGATCAGGCCCTTGAGCTTGGTCACCATCGACACGCCATACGCGTAGGCGGCGTCACGGTGCACCACAGCACTGAACGCATCAACGGCCTCACCCTGGAGCAGAATGTCGACCTTCACGAGATCTGCCGTCTGATCACCGGCGGGTTCATAATCAAGCGACCCATAGCCGCGGGTGCGCGACTTGAGTTGGTCAAAGAAGTCGAACACGACCTCCGCGAGGGGCAACGTGTAGTGCATTTCCACACGCGTTTCGCTCAAGTAATTCATGTTGCCCATGGTGCCGCGACGCTCTTGGCACAGTTCCATCACGGTGCCGATGAACTCGCTCGGCACCAGGATTGTCGCCTCGACAATGGGCTCGCGCACATGGGCGATTTTGCCTTCGGGGAACTCGGAGGGGTTGGTGACGGTGACCTTCTTGCCGTCCTCCATCTCTACTTCGTAGACCACGTTGGGGGCCGTCGAGATGAGCTCGATGTCGAACTCGCGCTCTAGGCGGTCGCGCACAATCTCAAGGTGCAAAAGCCC
>CAZHTO010000040.1:0-16527 GCA_964535845.1 uncultured Demequinaceae bacterium
GTCACCGTCTCCAGGTTGTCGCTGACACGTTCTTCATACGACTGTAGTCGTGCATCGAGGTTTACCAGTGTCTCAACACCCCCAGCAGTGGGTGGGATTGCTTCTGGCCATAGTGCATTCGACAGTTCGTCTGGGGTCGGAGTGTCCGCGACAAGTGCCTCCCACGCGTCGTCCACACCTATCGACTCGAGTTCATGGAAGTCGCCCAGCCTCGCTATCGAGAGGTCTTTTTGGGCTTGCACCAGTCGTCGCCACCACCGCACTCGGGCGAGTTCACGGCGCATCTCTTGGCGTCGTTCGCGTAGGTCGGCGACGTGGGGGTTAGTGCTGGCGCTGTTCACTTCCACCTCCCGCCTTTTCGCTCGTGAATGTCACACCGTCGTACATCACCATCGTGGTCTTTATGGTGATGTTCCGGCAGGAGTTCTATCGGCGCCTGCGGTCACCATCTTGAGTGTCACCTAGGGTGTATTCATGGCCTCTCGCACTCCTTTGACCGTGGCCTCCGCACATATGGACGCTCCGCCTGTGGCCTTGACTCGGCGCGCTCGCACAATTAATCGAGCGTTGGCGCAGGTGTATCCCGACGCTCACTGTGAACTGGATTTCGAGACTCCCTTTCAGTTGTTGGTGGCGACGGTCTTGAGCGCCCAGTGCACGGACGTGCGCGTCAATATGGTGACCCCGCACCTGTTTGCGCGTTTCCCTGATCCGGCGTCCCTCGCATCGGCCGATCGCACTGAAGTCGAAGAAATTATCCGATCCACCGGTTTTTACCGCGCAAAGACGGAGTCACTGCTGGGGCTCAGCCGCGACATCATGGAGCGTTATGACGGGCAGGTGCCGGGCCGGCTCAAAGATCTGACGACGCTTCCGGGTGTGGGTCGCAAAACCGCGAATGTGGTGCTGGGTAACGCGTTCGACACCCCCGGGATTACGGTCGACACCCATATGGGCCGTTTGGCTCGCCGTCTTGGCCTGACGGTTAACGAGGATCCGGTAGTAGTTGAACGCGAACTCAACGAGCTGATTGAGCGTCGCGAATGGACGTTGTTTTCGCATCGCATCATCTTCCACGGACGCCGTCGCTGCAAGGCTCGCAAGCCTGAGTGCGGTGCATGCGAGATCGCCGCGTTGTGCCCTACCGCGCCCGGCGCCAAGGTGCGCACCGAAACTTCACAGCAATAGGGCCGATGCGGGGGCTTAGTTTTCGTGAGACGGCTCGTCTTCGGGGGTCGCTGGTTCGGTAAGTTCGTCGTTTGTCCCCACTCGCATAGCCGAGCGAGTCAAGTAGGCGGCCCGTGCAATCGTCATGCTGCCAATAGCGGATGTGGCGAGTTGTAAAAAGATGATCGCGACAACCTTGAGACCATTGCCCATGCTCGGCTGAAGTAGCAGGGCGCCCACCACCACAAAGACAATGCCAATGCCTCCTGCTGTGCCTACGGCAGATACGCGAGTGTAGGTGTCGGGGAAGCGCACAACCCCAAGGGCGGCCGTGAGAAAGACCAGGCTGCCGGCGACAATGAGTACTTGACCAAAGACAGTGAAGAAGGTCATCGTGCCCCCCTGGTGAGTGCGCGGGCAAGTGACAACGCTCCTAAGAACCCCACCACACTGGCAACAAGGACTAGGTCGAATGTTGCCGTAGAAGCCATGCGTACTCCGACGAGCGCAATGATGCCAACCATTCCAAATAACAACAGATCTGCGGCGACTGCTCTATCGCTATCCAAGGGACCAGCGACCATCCGATAAGTACTGGCGATACACGCCACTACCAACAGGCCCAAACCAATATCGAGTCCGATCACGCGGCACCTCCTTTAAGCCTAAGGGCGTGGAGCATGCGGCTCTCTATGGCTCGGAGTTCTACCCGGAGCGCGGCGTCATCTGAGTGATACATACCGTGTACGTAGAGGAGTCGCGGCGTCCCGGAGGTGGCGTGTGGCCCTGTGCCCAGCGTGAGGGTTCCCGGTGTGAGCGTGATGAGCGCTCCCAGGCAGGTCAGCTCGAGATCGGTGCGGCAGCGAGTATTGAGAGCCACTACGCCCGGGGTCGAGTCTTGTCCCGCCGTGAGGTTGTCGCGAATGACCTTCACGTTGGAGAGCACAACTTGGCCGGCGTACCAGAGCAAGAAGCTCATCATTCGAAATGGCCACGTCACCCAGTTCATGCGTTCAGCACCGCCTTGACGAACTCGCTCGGCTCCAGCAACCCCTCTGCTGCTGTTTCTGCAAGGCCAAGCAGTAACTCGGCCCCCAGGCCAAGTCCAAGCGTGATGGCTGCCAAGAATAGAGCCGGGGCAAGGAGTGCGGGACCGACGCGGCGATGAATTAGGGACCCCACCTCGACTGGCTTAGACACCAGCACTGCGCCTGCCCCGTGCACATTGGTGTCCTCATCAACCGTAAGCGCTGATGACGCAGCCGAGTGTGCTGCGAAGGAATCACTTGCTTTACCCCAGAACACGCCAGACCAGATCTTCAGCATCGACATCAACGTGACCAGGCTCACCAGAATCATCACCACCACTGCCACGATTTGACCCACAGAAGCGGCGGCCATGAGCAGACTGAGTTTTGCCACGAATCCAGAGAACGGTGGAATGCCTGCGAGAGACAATGCTGCGGCAAAGAAGGCTACCGCTACCCATGGTTCGCGTCTGGCGAGCCCTCCCAGTCGGTTGAGCTTGCCGGTGCCGTAACGCACCTCAATCGCTCCCGTGGAGAGGAATAGCGATGCCTTCACAATCATGTGGTGAATGAGGTAAAAGATTCCAGCGGTGAGCCCTGCAAGCCCAAATAGTGCTACCCCTAACAGGATGTACCCAATCTGGCTCACCATGTGGAACGCCAAGATGGACCGCATGGAGCTCTCTCCCACCGCTCCCAAGACGCCCACGACCATGGTGAGGCTGAAGGCGACTATGCCGACCCACAAAAAACGACTGTCCCCATCGAAAATCACGGCGTAGAGGCGATAAATGGCGTAGATAGCAACCTTGGTGTGTAGCCCAGAGAAGATCGCCGTGACCGCCGGTGAGGTTGCTGGGTAGGTCCGGGCGAGCCAACCGTGCACCGGCACTACTGCCGCTTTGATCGACAGTGCGAATAAGCAGACAGCGACTGCGGCCGCTACCGCATCAGACTCCCTTGCTGCCCCCGCTAGTTCTGCGTAGTTGACCGTTCCCGCCACGCCGTACACAAAGGCAACTCCGGCCAAGAACACCGTCGACGTCAGTAGGTTTACCACCACATATAGGCGCGCTCCTTTAACGCGCCGGAACCGTCCTTTTCCAGGCGCTGCCAAAATGAACAGCGCATACGACGGCAACAGCATGACCTCAATAAACACAAAGAGGTTGAACAGGTCCGCTGTAAGAAGTGCACCATTGACCCCAGCGACCAGAATGAGCACCAGCGGAGCGAAGTACAGGTGCTGGGCAAATCCAGAACTTAAAGCGAATGCTGCGCACGTGAGGGTCAGTAACGCGGTAGTGGTCAGCATAAGAGCAGTCAACATGTCTGCTGCTAAGGGGATCGAAATTCCGGCTGGCCACAACGAAACCCCGTGAGCGACCGTGCCCCCATCCAGGCTCACGTAAATGAGCGCCACGCCTCCGATGAGAGTGAGCGTAAGGGTGCTCATCAGCACCACCAGATTGATCCGCATGCGCCTGGGGACAAGTACCAGCGCTGCGGCGACCACCAGGGGCACCGCTACTAAGAGCGGCAACAACGCACCAGTCATGCCACACCCCCGGGGTTAGCAGAATCTGTTGTGCTGGCGGGGGCCGTGGCGCTTTGCGTTGTTTCGTCCTCGTCGGCCTGGTCAGACAGATCATCGTCACCACGGCCTGTCACCGCCAACACGAGCATGACGATGGTGATCGCGAAGGCAATAACGATCGCGGTCAACACGAAGGCCTGAGGCAACGGATCTGCCACCACTGCCGGGTCCAGGTCGGCACCTATGGGTTCGCCGCGACGGTCAGTCCCCCCTGCCGCGAAGATGATGAGGTTGGCTCCGTGTGTCAGCAAGATGAAGCCGAGGATCACGCGCAACATCTCGCGCCGCGAGAAGAGGTAGACAGCGCCAGCGACCAACACACCGGCTGCAATAGCAAGGGTCATACGGGTGTCACCTCATCTGTCTCAGCACCATCACCGCGCGTTGCGTCCCGCCTCGGTTGCTGCGCCTCGCGCGGCAATCCCAGCAGGTTGAGCGCTGCGAGCACCACACCGATTACCGCCAAATACACTCCGACGTCGAACAGCAGTGCGCTCGTCAAGTGAAGGCCCAGCACATCAAAGTGCAGCGGGGTCAGGAACGACCCTTCGGCAAAGCCCAGGAACCCCGTCACGGTGGCAAGCAGAATGCCGGCCCCAATGAGCACCACGTACGGCTGCCGAATACGCGCAACCTTGTCGGTGGGTGCCGCCAAATAGGCGAGGGCGAACCCTGCCCCTCCCATGAGCGCCGCAATAAAGCCGCCACCGGGCTCTTGATGTCCTCGAAGTAAAAGCACCAGTGACAACACGACCGTCAGAGGGCCCACCAAGCGCGCCAGGGTGCGGGTGAACACCGAGTTGCTTTGTGGATCCGCGAGGGGTGAAGTGCGCTCAACTACCGGTTCCACCTCGCGCGACTCAACCTCCCGACGCGCACCCAGCAACGCCACAATGGTGATGCCGGCAACCCCCAGCACGGTCAGTTCTCCCAGCGTGTCGAGTGCACGGAAGTCCACCAAGATTGTGTTGACCACGTTTGCGCCGCCGGTGAGTTTCTCACCCTCCGTCACGAAGAACTCACCTGCGGCAGACAGCTCGCGTCGACCAGTAAAGGCCAGCACTCCTGCGGTAGTAGCGGCTCCTGCGCCCAGGGCCAAGACGGCCGGGCCCACGGAGCTACGCCGCGGCTCCCGCTTAAATGTGCGTGGCAGTCGGCGCAACAACAAGACCATTACCACGAGCGTCAGAATCTCTACCAAGAATTGCGTCAGTGCCACGTCTGCGGCACCCAACATGAAGAACCACGCCGCCACGGCGAACCCGACTACCCCCACCACCACGATGGCCGCAATCCGTGTGCGAACCAATACCGTCCCCGCAACGCCTACGACAACAATGGCCAGAACGCCCCAATCCAGCGTGCTCGCGGTCCCCACGCTTCGAGGGGCCAACTCCAGCCCGGCAGCGCCCACGACAAGGGCGAGCACTATCAACACACTGACAGGAATCATCAAGTGACGTCCTGGGAAGGACGTTGCCGTGGGCTGCCCGGCCCGTCTTCCCACCCAAATGATGCCTACCCGTATCGCCTCGACAACAGCGAGCCCAGATACGGGAGAACGTAGGCGCGCGAGAAGTCGGTTGACCCGACGCCTTGCTATCACCGTCACCGTCCCTGCCCCAAGCACTGCCACGGACAGCATCAACGCCGGGGTAAGCCCGTGCCACAGTAAGAGGTCTACCTGGGTACTCACCCCGGCCGCAGCAGTCGCAGCATTGTCCACCAACGGGTTCAGCACAAATGGGATGAAGCCCAACACCAGGCTAGGCACTGCCACGAAAGCCACGGGTAGCCACAGCAAGGTAGGAGCCTCACGGACCGGAACAACCCCCATGCGCACGGTTTCCGAATCCGTAAAGGCGCCTAAGACCATCCGCGCCGAATAGGCGAACGTCAATACGGCCAGCACAGAGATCACCACTGCCAACGCCGGCCCAAGCCATCCGGGGCCCGGCATGCCCCAAAAAGCGCCGAGCAGGCTCTCCTTACTCACGAAGCCGAGCGTGGGAGGGATCGCTGCCATCGACGCCGCCGATAGTGCCATCAATGTGGCGGTGACCGGCATGCGCGAGCGGAGGCCGGACAGGTAGCGAATGTCTCGCGTTCCCACCTGATGGTCGATCACTCCCACGAGCATGAATAACGCAGACTTAAACAGCGCGTGAGCAATGGTGTGCGCCGTCGCGGCTGCCAGCGCCGCTGGTGTCCCGACCCCAATCATTGCTACGAGAAAGCCAAGCTGACTCATGGTGGAGTACGCCAGCAGTTCTTTGAGGTCGTACCTACGCATAGCCGCGACTGATCCGAGAAGCGCCGTGATAAGACCCCCTGCAATCAATAGGTACGACCACACAGGAACACCAGCGAGCGCAGGGGAGAACCGAAACAGCAGGTAGACGCCTGCCTTCACCATGGCGGCAGCGTGCAGGTACGCACTCACAGGGGTGATGGCCACCATGGAGTCCGGCAACCACGACTGGAAAGGGAACTGAGCCGACTTAGTAAAAGCCGCAACTACCAGCAATACCGCGACAGTTGTCGCGAACGTGGCATTTTCACTCCAGATGTCACTACTCAGGATCACGCTAAGCCGGGTGGAGCCAACGCCCACCGCCATGACGACCACGGCGGTCAAGAGCGCCAACCCGCCGAAGACCGTGACCAGCAAAGTCCGAATTGCAGGCTCTCGCGCTCCTTCACCCGAGCGTGCAATGAGAAAGAACGAGCACAACGTGGTGATTTCCCATGCCAGAAACAGCAACACCACGTCATCCGAGACGACTAGTAACAGCATCGACGCCGCAAAGAGGGTCATCAGACAAAAGAAACTACGGTGGCGGCCTGAGCCCAGGTAGCGAGCCGAGTACGCCAACACCACGGCGCCGATGACAAGCACCAACAGTGCGAACAAGAGCGAGAGGCCGTCTACCTGCAACGCCAATGTCACGCCGAGTGTGGGCATCCACTCAAACACCTGCTCAGTGGCACCAGTGCGCATTGCATATCCCAGCAATGCCGCGCCAACGAGTAGTACGCCGGCAAGCGGCCAGCCGGCGTCACGCCCGAGCCGATGCGCGAGTGCAGGCGCCACCGCAACAGTCAAGAAGACGGTGAGAACGGATACCAGAAGCAAAAGAAGTCCCCAGGTGGATGGGTTGTGGTCACCATCGGCACAGGGCAATATGCCTCGTTATACGAGGTCGTATTGCGGGCCCGACGCTAGGCGCCATGGGGTGTGGGCTGGCAGCCAGCGAGTTTTGCACCCCACGTTGAGACATACCCGTTAGTTCCCGGGTGAGACATCACGCGGTCTTGCACCTGCAGACCAGCGGCGACGAGAACGTGACAAGCCATGCCGCCACAATACCGGGCGGACCTGCCCCAAGCGGAACTCTAATGAGGCCGTACCTCTCGGGCGCTGCCCTCAACCATCGCATCGGCCCTATTGCTAGACGCGACGACGGACTGGGGTGGGTCAAAACGGTAACCCACGTTACGCACAGTTCCAATGAGCTGGTCGTATTCGGCACCAAGTTTGGCGCGTAGGCGGCGCACGTGGACGTCGACCGTGCGGGTACCGCCGTAGTAATCAAAGCCCCACACGTCTTGGAGCAGTTGGTCGCGCGTGTAAACGCGCCCAGGGTGCTGCATCAAATATTTGAGGAGCTCAAACTCCTTGTACGTCAGGTCAAGTGGTACGCCTTTGAGCCGTGCGGTGTACCCGCCCACGTCGACTGTCAATTCACCGGCAGAGAACTCGGCAGCCTGATCGAAGTCATCTTCTGCTTGCGCGCGGCCCAGGAGCAACCGTAAGCGAGCCTCTACCTCTGCGGGTGAGGCATCGGCTAGCACTACGTCGTCGGCTCCCCAGTCAGTTGACACGATTGACATACCGCCGATGCGCAATACCAGTAGTAGCGGAACAGATACCCCGGTGATTTGCACGAGTCGGCAGTTGTTGCGGGCCTCTACCAGGTCGTGGCGGCCGTCGACGATGATCACGTCAGCGTCCATGGCCTCAAGCATCGCTGCGGGCTCGGGTGCGAGCACACGCGTGCGGTGGGGTAAAAGGGCTATCGCGGGCAAGACGTCGGCAGGCCCGTCTTGAGACGGGGTTAGCACCAGGACATCTGCCATCGCACCTCCGTAGGATATTTACCTTACCGCGCCGAATAGTGAGACACTCAAGCCCATGAATCCGACCACACGTGCTACGTACACGGCGGTCGCCGCCTCCGTGGTTGCGGTGACCGGTTTTTTGGGCACGCGTTATCTCGCGATGGGCGTCTTCGTGCTGATCTTCGCGTTCGCTGTGGGCTGGCCTATTCTCACCCGCGTTTCTCGCAACTGGATCAGCAGCGGGATTATCGCCATTGGCGGCAGTGCCGCGTTGGTGGCGGTGCTGTTAGGCCGCAACGAGCCGTACTTGCGCTACATGGTCGTAGCAGTGGCCGGTCTGGTGGTCTTCGCTTTCATCGCAGAAGTGTTCTTCCCGTCTGACCCTGGGCGCGCTGTCACATCTGTCGCAGCGACGGTCTCGGGTGGCGCTGTTGCTGCGTGCGGCGCCGCGTGGATCGCGTCGAACCGCACAACGGGGGCCGAGGACTTGGTGGTCACCGGCGCGGTCACTCTCGCAATCGCGTCGCTTGCGTCGGTGGCGACCAATCATGCAACGGTGAACACGGTCTCGGCACTTGTGCTGGGTGCGGGTGCGGGCTTTGGCATGGGCTTTGTCTTCGACTCGATCACTTGGTACGGCGGCATCTTGGTGGGAATCGCCGCCGGGGTCTCTGTGGTGTTGCTCGCGGAGCTCTACCGTCGTGAGCCACGGCCACGGGACACGTGGGCTGGCGCAGCATCTGGCATCACTCCGGTGCTCGTCGCTGGAGTGCTCGTCTATCTTGGCGGACGGCTGCTCGTCGGTTAACGCCGAGCTCGCGTCACAGGTGCCCCACAATGCTCGAGCGAATACTTCTCGTTGGCGGACTCTTAGTTCTCGTCAGTGCTGGTTACTGGTGGTGGCAAGGGCGCCAAGGACGGGTTCGCATGGTCACCCGCCACAACACGTTGTCGTCAGACCTGTTGGGAGCTAAGCGCGGGTTTCACGCCACCTTTGTACAGTTCTCTACTCCCATGTGTGCCAAGTGCCCTGGCACCGCGCGATTGCTCCAGGGCGTCGCGTCCCAGCACCGCCATGTGGCCCACATTGAGATTGACGCGTCTGAGCGACTCGACCTCGCACGGGAGTTGTCGATTATGCGCACGCCCACCACGCTCGTGCTCGACTCAGACGGTGCTGTCGTGGCTCGCATGGACGGCCCACCTACGGTCGAGCAAGCTGAGGCAGCGCTCGCAGCGGTCCCTTCTGACGGCACCGATTACTCCATCTAAAACCTCATACTCCATCTAAAACCTCGTACTCCATCTAGAACTACTCCATCTAGACTGGCGGGCAACGGAGGCACAGATGGCTCAGGATGTTCAGATTGATCCGCGCGGCTACCGCGTGGGCGCCGCAATCACGCTCGCGGTCGCGCTCACGTCGCTCTTGCTGGGCCCCAATACTGCCGGGCTCATTGCCATGGCCGTGCTCACAGCCCTCTTTCTCCCTGGCGCAATCGTGGGGCCCCAGGCCACCGTGCAGTCCTGGTTGTTCAAGCGTCTGATTCGCCCCCGCCTAGCGCCGCCCGCTCACACCGAGTCTTTTCGCCCTGCGCGCTTTGCCCAGCAAATGGGGCTCGCCATGTCCGCTGCGGCACTCCTCCTGGGGCTACTCAACCTTGGCGTGGGTTTCTACATTTTTGCGGCGTTGGTGACAGGCGCATCGTTCCTTAACGCGGTGTTTGGTTTCTGTCTGGGGTGCGAGATTTATCTGCTTCTCAAGCGCGCGGGCTCGCGCCCCGCTTGACGTCCACTACACCCGAGTAGAATCGACTCATCATGACTGGTCTTGAAATTACTTTTACTGCACTCGCGGTGGTGGCCTTCCTCGCCACCACCTGGGTCGTTGGCGTGGTCGCCTGGCGCTTGCTGCGGAGCCCCAAGCGGTGACCTTCGTACTTCCTGACGGGCTTGCACCTGAGGCTTATCCGCTCGCGTGGCTTGTGGGGCGCTGGTCGGGCCACGGCGAAATTGCCTACCCCGACATTCCACGAGCCCAGATAGTGCAGACAGTTGACTTTGACCACGACGGTGGGCCGTACCTGACGTACACCTCGACCGTGAAGGTGCGGGGTAATGACGGCGCTGAAGATCAGGTGTGGGCCGTCGAGTCCGGGTTCTGGCGCGTGCCACCCATCACCCCTGAGGGCATCACCCTCGAGGATCACCAGCACCCTCTCGAAGTGGTGCTGTCGGACGCGTCGGGGCTGCTCACGTGCTACATGGGCGTAGTGGGCAACGGCCGTGTTGACCTTGCGAGCCGCTTTGTTGCGGCCACCGAATCTGGGCCTGAAGTACGCGGCGCCACGCGCATGTACGGGAACGTCAAGGGCGAACTGATGTGGACCTGGGATCTCGCGGCCTTTGGCCATGACCTGCAGTCCTACATGTCTGCTCAACTTACGCGCGTGGATCAACCGGTGGTTGCCGATTCGGCTGCTGAGGGCGACGAATGAGCGTCCAGGAATCACCCGTCACCCCCGAACGTTCACCCGGTATGACCCCCTCACCTTTGTTGGCGCGCCATGGCGCGGTTGAAACGCTTGGGCCCGATGCGGGGGTTGCGTGGCATTACGGCGACCCCACTGCGGAGCAACGGGCACTCGCTGCGGGTCGCGCCGTTGCTGACCAGTCGCACTTAGGGATCGTGACCGTGACTGGCCCCGACCGTTTGTCGTGGCTTGATTCGTTAACGACCCAGCAGCTTGGTGACCTCTCACCTGGCGAGTCCACTGAGTCCATGATTCTGTCGCCCCAGGGCCGTATCGAGCACGTCTTTGGCGTGGTGGACGACGGTGAAACAACGTGGCTCATTTCAGAAACAGCAACCGGGCTCGCGACTTTCTTGGATCGCATGCGGTTCATGTTGCGTGTTGAGGTCGCTGACGTCACTGAGCAGTGGGCCGCCATTGGCGAGGCGGTGAGGGCTCCTGCCGCGCAAGGCGAACCTGTGACCTGGGTCGACCCGTGGCCACATGTGACCAGCGGGGGCACCACTTACGCCGCAGAGCCGGACGCCGCGCACCCGGGCTCCGAACGCGCATGGCGCTTGGTGCTCGTTCCCCGTGACACGCTTGAACGTGAGATCGACGAGCGCTTGGCCGCTGGCTGGATGCTTGTCGGAACCTGGGCGACCGAGGCCGCTCGGGTCGCGGCACACCGGCCCCGCTCGACCCGCGAAGTCGACGAGACCAGCCTGCCGCACGAGCTCGATTGGCTACGTACCGCGGTCCATCTTCACAAGGGTTGCTACCGCGGCCAAGAGACGGTGGCGAAGGTTCACAACGTAGGACGGCCACCGCGCCGGCTCACAATGTTGCACCTCGACGGCTCCGCACACACCCTCCCCGACCCGGGCGCACCAGTCATGCTTGGTGAGGGTGATGCGGCGAAGAACGTCGGCATCGTCACTTCGGTGGCACGTCATCACGAAGATGGGCCCATTGCACTTGCGCTGATTAAGCGGTCAGCAGACCCCGCCGCCACGTTGACCATCGAGTCGGAGGGCGGCACCGTGGCAGCCGGTCAAGAGCTCATCGTGAACGCAGATGGCTTCTCGGCTGACCGTCCCGAGCGCCCCGGCCCCACCATGCGTGGGCTCATGATGGGTAAGGGCTGCGCAGCTGACGGCGGCGACACCCCCGCCTAGCCGGCGCTCCACACTCTCAGCACCGCGCGCCACCGAGTGAGATCGCGCAGTTCGGAGTAGCGTAATCAGCGTGGAGATCTCAGTCAGTCAATTACACGCGGACGTTGACAGCGCCATGGACGCAGCAACCGGCGGTGAGTCTGTTGTCATTACCCAAGGCGGCGTTCCCGTTGCGCGGCTCACGGGGGTTGACTCCGCTGATCTGCTGACCCGCCTCGAAGCAGATGGCCTCATCACGTTGCCCGCTGCGGCGCGTGCAGTGCCAAGGCTGCCCCAGGCCGAGGCCGCTAAAGACGCGCTGTCGAGCTTGCTCGGCCGCATGCGGAGGTAGAGCGTGGCTGTCGTCTACTTCGACACGTCTGCACTCGTGAAGTTGTGCGTGCTTGAGACTGGCACGCCGCTCGCGGTGGGATTGTGGAAACATGCCGATGCGCTAGTGACCTCACGTATCGCCGATGCCGAGGTGCGGTCAGTGCTGGCAGCTGCCGAGCGCATCGGCCGTATTGACGCGGCTCCTGCCGCCCAGGCGCGCGATCGATGGAAAGAGCTGTGGCCATCGCTCGCCACTGTCGAAGTGAGCGCCGACCTCGCTAAGCACGCCGGTGACCTAGCAGACCGGCGGCCGTTGCGCGCCGGGGACGCGTTGCACCTCGCGAGCGCACTGTTGCTGGCTGACGCGCGCCCCGTCTTTGCCGCATGGGATCGCCGCTTAGGTGCTGCGGCGCGAGCAGAAGGCCTCACCGTCTTGCCGCCTACACTGGCATAAGACACCTGCCCACAATCTTGCCGGAGGACTGATGTTCGACTCCCTGCAGGGACTCATTATTTTGCTCATCTCGACGGCTGCGCTGATCGCGGCTATTTGGGGATTGATCGACGCGACTAAGTACTCAGATGGCGCCTACAAGAATGCCGGTAAGAACTCGAAGGCACTGTGGTTGATCATTCTTGGCACGGCCGCTGTGGTGGCGTTCATCTCGTTGCCGCCGCCGCTGGGCGCGGGCGGTGGCATTATCGGGTTGCTGGGCATCGCGGCTGTCATTGCTGTCGTCTACTACTTCGTGGACGTGCGACCCAAGGTGGCTGGTCAGGGTCCAGGATCGTCAGGTCCGCGCCGCTCGAGTGGCGGCTGGTAGCACTCGTATGCGGGCGGTTCTTCAACGGGCATCTCGCGCGTCCGTCACGGTAGCCGGCGAGGTCACCGCGTCCTTTGACCGCCAAGGCATAGTCGCTTTGGTGGGGGTTACGCACGAGGACGGGCCAGAGCAGGTAGCTACCGTCGCTCGCAAAATTGCGGAGCTCCGGATTTTGGACGACGAACAATCAGCGGCCGATGCGGGGGCACCGATCATCGTCGTGTCCCAGTTCACGTTGTACGGGGATACGCGTAAGGGGCGCCGTCCTTCGTGGGGGGCGGCAGCTCCCGGACCGGTTGCCGAGCCGCTTGTCGATGCGGTGGTGAAAGACTTGCGGGCACGCGGGCTTGACGTGGGGACGGGGATCTTTGGCGCGATGATGGACGTCGAGCTGGTCAACGACGGGCCCATCACCGTCATTGTTGAAGCGTAACGACAGCTCCTGGCTCGTGTGGCCGGCTGCTAGGCCCCCGAGGTAGCGGTAGCGACTAGATAAAAAATGAGAGCGGTGATCGAGGACGGGACAATGTAGCCGGCAAAAAATACGTAGCCAATGACCATCCCAGCGATCGAAGTGCCCTTGCTCGACCCAGTCCTTCGCGCCGCGCGAAGTCCACGATGTCCCAGCACTATTGCCACGACAGTCGCCGGGAACGTCACCAGGGCAAGGAACAAACTTCCCAGTGTGAGATTTATCGCCAACAACGGAATTGGCGCCAAGATGGCCCCGATAGCAGTTGCTAGCGAGGCATTACCGAGCCGTGCTTTCTCACGGGCTGGCTGAGTCGTGTAGTTCGGATCTACGCCTGCCGGTGAAACGTGGTATTCGAGCCCCGCTGCGTGCTCATAATTCAGTTGCTCATCACCATGGATCACGTTCTTCCCCCTGTTATCTCCCGCTAGTTCGTGTAATCAGGCGGCTCACGGTATCAGCGACGCCGTTGTTCCAGTCAAGTGCACGGACTTATCCACCCATCAGGCCCGCATCGGTGTCGATGAGCCAGTGATACCGGAGCGTGAGGGCCCGTTCGATGGCCGCAATGATGCTCGCCACAAACAGAGCGGTGTTGAGCCAAGCGGGCAGTGTAAAGGGCGACGTGAACGTTCCGATGTTGTCCGCAATGAGGTCCCAGTGCGACACGGTCTGGACTAGTTGAGGCATGCCCAGCGCGAGGGATGTCAGCAACACGATGACAGCAAGCACCCCAATGGTGCGGCTCACGTTCGGGTGCTTGCGATCCAAGGCGGTCCGTAGGCCTTCGCCAGAGCGCGGGTGGGGAGTGAGCTGGGTCTCGGTGCCATCGTGATGGACCATGTGCATGCGCCGGACTCCGAAGGTGCTGGTCATCACCTCGATGTGGCCGCCTGGAACAGGAAACCTTGCAGGGAACGCTGACTTCGCCATCTGCCTGCCATCACGGTAAAGAATTGCGCGCGAATCCCAGCCAACGAAGTCAATGTCGACCTGATAGGTAGCCACGCGGTCGTGCTGTTTAGTGAGACCGTGCTGTTCAGTGAGGCCGTGCTGTTCAGTGAGACCTTGCTGTTCAGTGAGGTGGTCCTCGGGCAGATCAATTGAGAACAAGGACCGGTTCAACGGTTGCCAGAACCGGTAGGGCTTGAGGGCTGACCCGTCGCCCACCTTCACCTTGCGTGCACGACCCTTGCCGCGTTCCTTGGGGCTCTTTCGCATGTCACCTCATCGATAGCGAAACCCACCCACCAGACTGGACTGCCCCACCAGACTGGACTGTGGCGCAAAGGTGGGTGGGTTCTCGATGGCCTATTCGTACATCGCAACCAAGCGGCCCTGGACTCCGCCCTTGGCCAGCCGCTCGATACCGGCGGGGATGTCCTCAAAGCTGATCCGCTCGACGGCAGGGTTCACTTCACCCGACGCAAACAGCCGGTAGCACTCCGCGACCGCTTCGAGGGTGCCGCCATTCGACCCCACAATGCGTGCTTGCTTAGTGATCACGTCGCGAGTGTTGATAGTGGACTCAAGCTTGCCCATCCCCACCACCACAACGGTGCCGTTAAGCCGGATCGCGTCAACGGAGCGAGCGGTGGTGTCACCGAACCCTGCGTAGTCAATGACCACGTCAAACTCGCCCCCGGCAAGTTCGGTCACATCCTTCACAACCTTGCTCGCGCCAATGGCCTCAGCCATGGGCCACACGTCCTCGTTGATCTCGCAGACTGTCACGTCTGCGCCCAGGACCACCGCGATACGTGCACCAATTTGTCCCAGGCCGCCCAGGCCAATGACCGCTACCTTGTCTCCGGCCTTCACTCCGCCCTGGGTCACGACTGCGTGGTACGACGTCATACCGGCATCAGTGCCAGCGGCGGCGAGTTCAAAGCTCAAGCCCTCGGGCATGGGCACCAGGTCCGAGGCGGGAGCCACGTGACGCGGCTGGAATCCACCGTTACGGCCATACCCAGGGGCCACCCCCGACGGGCCCGTCGGGCACACGCCCACCTGGTCGCCTACCTTCACGTTGGTGACGCCTTCGCCCAACTCGGCGACCACCCCAGCAACCTCGTGGCCGATCGTGACGGGCAGCACCGGCAGCAGTGCCAGCCAGCCCTCGTCTTCGAGCACACCCACGTCTGAGTGACACAGGCCAGCGGCCTTCACATCGAGCAAGACCTCACCTGGCCCAGGCTTGGGTTCCTCAATATCGTTGAGAACCAACGGCTCGTGCGTTCTCGTAAACTGCCATGCCTTCATGATGCTTCCCTTCTCCATGCCCGGACAGCATCAGGCCTTCCGGGGACTGATACCTCCACTCTATGGACAAAGCCGCCAAAATGCCCTGGCCAAAGTTCCACTGACTGCCAGCCATGACGACTGTTCCCGCGCATCGGCCGTATGCGCCCTATCCCAAGTCGCACGGTCGTGAAGAGCCCACGCGGTGTGAGGCGGTCTCATCACACGCATCACGCCAGTGGCGAAATCGGCAATAACCACCCCTGAGTGCTCGTTAGCCTGGATGCAGCGCCACAGGTGACTGTGGCAACCCCCGGCTCTAGGCCGGTCTGAATGAGGAGGATGACATGTTCGAGCGGTTCACTGATCGAGCCCGGCGCGTAGTGGTGCTTGCGCAAGAAGAAGCGCGCATGCTTAACCACAACTACATCGGGACGGAACACATCCTGCTCGGCCTTGTGCGCGAAGGCGAAGGCGTCGCAGCAAAGGCCCTTGAGGCGATGGATATCTCCCTCAACGGCGTGCGCGAGCAGGTCCAAGAGATCATTGGTGAGGGCTCGCACGCGCCCTCCGGCCACATTCCTTTTACCCCGCGCGCCAAGAAGGTTCTAGAACTGTCGCTGCGCGAGGCACTCCAGCTGGGTCACAACTACATTGGCACCGAGCACATTCTGCTTGGCCTCATCCGTGAGGGTGAAGGCGTCGCAGCACAGGTGCTCGGCAAGCTCGGTGCGGACCTTGGCGGTGTGCGCCAGCAGGTCATTCAGTTGCTGAGTGGCTACGAAGGCAAGGAGCCCGCCACCGCAGGCTCCGGCGGCCCACAAGAAGGCACGCCTTCCGGCTCGACGGTCCTGGACCAGTTTGGCCGTAACTACACCCAGGCCGCTCGTGAAGGAAAGCTCGACCCCGTCGTGGGGCGCGAGCTTATCCAAGAACGTGTGATGCAGGTACTGAGCCGCCGCACCAAGAACAACCCCGTACTGATTGGTGAGCCCGGCGTCGGTAAGACCGCCGTAGTTGAGGGCCTCGCCCAGGCGATCGTGCGCGGCGACGTGCCAGAGACACTCAAGGAC
>CAZHTO010000041.1:0-9961 GCA_964535845.1 uncultured Demequinaceae bacterium
ACAGCCACACCACCATGATTAACGGCCTGGGCGTGCTCGGCTGGGGCGTGGGCGGTATCGAGGCAGAGGCAGCCATGTTGGGCCAGCCCGTCTCCATGCTGATCCCCAAGGTCGTGGGCTTTAAGCTCACCGGCGAGATCCCCTCGGGCGCCACCGCAACTGACGTGGTGCTGACTATCACTGAGCAGCTGCGTGAGCACGGCGTGGTGGGCAAGTTTGTAGAGTTCTATGGCGAGGGTGTGGGTGCAGTTCCGCTTGCGAACCGCGCCACCATTGGCAACATGTCGCCCGAGTTTGGCTCCACTGCAGCGATGTTCCCCATCGACCAGACCACTATTGACTATTTGCGTCTGACAGGCCGCTCCGAAGAGCAGTTGGCGCTGGTAGAGGCGTACTGCAAGGCCCAAGGGATGTGGCACGACCCCTCTGCTCCTGATTACGTCGAGCCCGCGTTTTCTGAATACCTCGAACTTGACCTGTCCACCGTGGTGCCATCGATCGCTGGACCTAAGCGGCCGCAGGACCGCATCGCGCTCACGTCAGCCAAGGACGCCTTCAATAGGTCGATCCTGGACTACGCGCGCCACGAAGAAGACGAGACCGTAGGGCTCGACGAATCAATCGAAGAGACCTTCCCGGCCTCTGACCCCATCGCTGCCGAATCGCACGCTGATGACGAGCCGGAGCCTGCGGGAGCCACGTGGAAGGCCAGCCGCCCCCGTCCGCACAAGCGAGTTCCCATCACCATGGAAGACGGCACAGTCACTGAACTCGACCACGGCAAGGTGGTGATCGCATCGATCACCTCGTGCACCAATACCTCAAACCCGTCCGTGATGCTTGCGGCAGCGCTACTCGCACGCAACGCTAACCAGCGCGGGCTTAAGGTCAAGCCCTGGGTGAAGACCTCGATGGCCCCGGGGTCACCGGTAGTCACCGCGTACTACGAAAAGGCTGGCCTGTGGCCAGACCTCGAAGCCTTGGGCTACCACGTGGTGGGCTACGGCTGCACCACGTGCATTGGTAACTCCGGTCCATTGCCTGACGAGGTGTCTGAAGCTGTCAACGAGCACGACCTGTCGGTGGTCTCAGTACTGTCGGGCAACCGCAACTTCGAGGGCCGCATTAACCCTGATGTGAAGATGAACTATCTCGCATCGCCGCCACTGGTGATCGCGTACGCGCTGGCTGGCACCATGGACCACGACTTTGACACCGACCCGCTCGGTACGGACGCGGACGGTAACGACGTGTTCCTCAAAGACATCTGGCCCAGCCCTGAAGAGGTCGAGTCCATCGTGGGCTCGTCCATCTCACAAGAGATGTTCACCGAGGACTATGCAAACGTGTTCGATGGTGACGAGCGCTGGCAGTCGCTGCCCACGCCCGACGGCAAGACGTTTGAGTGGGCAGAAGACTCGACCTACGTCCGTAAGCCCCCGTACTTCGACGGCATGGGGCTTGAGCCCGAGCGAGTCGAAGACGTCAAGGGTGCGCGTGTTCTAGCACTCCTGGGTGACTCGGTGACGACTGACCACATTTCGCCTGCAGGCTCGATTAAGGCAGACAGCCCAGCGGGCCGTTACTTGGCCGAGAATGGCATTGAGCGCCGCGACTTCAACTCGTATGGGTCACGTCGAGGCAACCATGAAGTGATGATTCGTGGCACCTTCGCGAACATCCGGCTTAAGAACCTGTTGCTTGACGGGGTTGAGGGTGGTTTCACTCACAACTTCCTCACCGGCGAGATGGACACCATCTATGACGCAGCTCAGGCGTATGCAGCCGAAGGCATCCCGTTGGTCGTGCTCGCGGGCAAGGAGTACGGCTCCGGTTCGTCACGTGACTGGGCAGCCAAGGGCACAAGCCTTCTTGGAGTGCGCGCAGTGATCACTGACAGCTTTGAGCGCATTCACCGCTCGAACCTGATCGGTATGGGTGTGATGCCACTCCAATTCCCTCCTGGTGAGAACCCTGAGTCGTTGGGCCTTGACGGTTCAGAGACCTTCGACATCACTGGCCTGTCAGCGTTTAGTGACGGTGAGCACCCGCGCAAACTCCCGGTGACGGCGACCAAGCCTGACGGCACCGTTGTGACCTTTGATGCAACGGTTCGTATCGACACCCCCGGAGAGGCAGAGTACTTCCGTAACGGCGGCATCCTCCAATACGTATTGCGCTCACTGGTCGCGTGACCTGTGGCGTCGCCCTGGGTGTGCAGGGCACGTATTGTGGTGTGACTCTGTTCGTTAAGGAGGGCTAGTGCTCGAGCGTGTTGACTCGCCCGGCGACCTGCAGGGATTGACGCCCGCAGAACTCGCCGAGCTTTCGCAAGACATTAGGGACTACCTGGTTTCGTCAGTCTCGAAGTCGGGCGGACACCTTGGCCCCAACCTTGGCGTGGTCGAACTGTCGATCGGGCTACACCGGGTGTTCAGGTCACCTCACGACACGATTGTGTTCGATACCGGGCACCAGTCGTATGTGCACAAGTTGCTGACGGGCCGTCGTGACTTCTCTGACTTGCGTAAGCGCGGTGGGCTTGCCGGCTACCCACAGCGCAGCGAGTCCGAACACGATGTCGTCGAAAACTCGCACGCCTCGACTGCGTTGTCATGGGCGGCAGGCATTGCTCGTGGGCGTACCTTGCGCGGGGAACACGACCGCATCACGGTAGCGGTGATCGGAGATGGTGCACTCACCGGCGGTATGGCCTGGGAAGCGCTCAATTCACTCGCTGCGAGCCGGGACCGCGTTGTCATCGTGGTGAACGACAATGGACGCTCCTATGCGCCAACCATTGGCGGCTTGGCTCGACGACTTGACGGCATCCGTACCGACCCGCGCTATGAACAGTTTTTGGGGTGGGGAAAGCGGACCTTTTACAACCGCGGGCCGCTGCGGCACTTCACCTACAACACCGTGATGCACGGCAAGCGTGCCTTGAAAGGCCTCATCTCTAAGCCGGGAATGTTCGAAGACTTAGGGATCAAGTACATGGGCCCTGTTGACGGACACGACCTGCGTCAGGTTGAGGCGGCGCTTACTCACGCGCGCGATTTTGGTGCACCAGTGATTTTGCACGTGCTCACAGAGAAGGGCCGGGGGTACGTCCCAGCCGAAGAGGATGTCGCTGATCGCTTCCACGCGGTAGGAGTCATCCATCCCGAGACTGGTTTGCCGATAAAGACCAGTCGTTTTGGCTGGACCTCTGTGTTTGCCGAAGAGATGGTCGCGGCGGGACGCGAACGTGACGATCTGGTGGCCATGACTGCAGCAATGTTGGCGCCGGTGGGTTTGCAGCCTTTTGCCGACGAATTCCCTGACCGCGTGATCGATGTTGGCATTGCGGAACAACACGCTGTCACGAGCGCTGCAGGTCTCGCCTATGCGGGGTTCCACCCGGTCTTCGCGGTTTACGCCACATTCTTGAACCGTGCTTTTGACCAGATGCTTATGGATGTGGCACTGCACGGAGCAGGCGTCACAGTGATGCTCGACCGCGCAGGCATCACCGGTGACGACGGCCCTAGCCACAATGGAATGTGGGACATGGCGCTCTTGCGACACATCCCGGGGCTGCGCCTGGCCGCTCCGCGTGACGCGGCGTCGCTACGTGCGGCATTCCGAGAGGCTATCGAGGTCGACGACGCGCCGACCGTGGTGAGGTATCCCAAGGGGCCGGTAGGCGACGAACTACCTGCGCTGCGCTCCGTAGGCGACGTCGACATTTTGGTCGAACACGGTGAGTCGCCGCGGGTGGTCGTGTTCGGGCTGGGGCCGATGGCAGACACCGCGATTGAGGTAGTGGGCAAACTCGCAGCTGACGACATCGCATCGATAGCTGCCAGTGCGACGTGGGTCCACCCCGCCCCTGATGGGCTCAGCGAGGTCTTAAGCGAAGCGGAACTTGTGATCACCATTGAAGATGGGCTGGCTGACGCGGGCATGGGGCAAGAGTGGGAGACAGCGGCGCGTCAAGCAGGCAACAGTGCACGCTGGATTCACCACGGGATACCGCTTGAGTTCCTTCAGCACGCGTCGCGTGCCCAGATTGTCGAGGCAGTGGGGCTCGATGCCTCAGCTATCGCCGATGGTGCGCGCGAAGCCTTGAACTAAGCGCTATCGGTTAGTGGTCGCGCTATCGGTTAGTGGTCGCTAGGCGCAGAGGCGTCTTCGTCGGCGGCAGCCTCACGTTCTTTTTCTGCCTTTTCGAACGCTTCGTCGAGCATGGGCGCGGTGAGGTCGCGTTGCCACTCACGGGCTCCGCGGTATTCCAGAAAGTCGCGAATCCATCCTTCACCGCAGCACGTGTACTCCCAGCAGCAGCGGCGCAGCGCATCGGGCTGAAGAAGGTTCTCGACAGGCACATTGTGTTCTTCGCTCAAGCGAGCCATGCCTTCACGAGCATGGGCTAGGCGAGCCGCAGCTTCGGGGCGTTTTTCTTTCCACACTCGTGGCTGGGGTGGCCCATCTCCCCGTGGGCCACGCTTGGCGGGGAGTTTTGCCTCGGGAAGGGCGAGGGCGGCTTGGATTGCGGGGTACCAATGTGGGGCTCGACGCTTGGTTCCCTTGGACTGCCACTCCCGCAATTGCATGAGCGCCCCGAGGTTCGCTGGCTTGGCTTGAGCCGCCGCCACGATCGCCGCGTCCCGCAAAATCCGCCCAGGCGACGTGTCCCGCTTTTGGGCATCGGCTTCGCGGGCTTCCCAAAGCGCCTTCACGATTGCCAATCCCCGCTGATCACGGATTTGATGCGCGCCTGAGGTGCGCCGCCAGGGTTCAACGCGTGGTGGCGCCGGGGGAGCAAGGCGCACTGCCTCGAATTCTTGATGTGCCCATTCGAGTTTGCCGGCCTCAACGAGGTGCGCGTGGAGGCCATCGCGTAGATCGAGTAGCACCTCGACGTCGAGTGCCGCGTAAAGCAGCCACGAGTCAGGGAGGGGACGTACGGACCAGTCCTGTGCCGAGTGCTCCTTTGCGAGAGCGAAACCCAGCTCACGTTCGACAACTGCTGCAAGGCCCACTTTTGGCCAGCCCAGTAGGCGTGCTGCGAGTTCAGTGTCAAAGACCGCTGCGGGGGTGAGTCCAAGATCACGCATGCCGGGCAGGTCTTGACTGGCTGCGTGGAAAACCCACTCGGCGTCGCCAAAAGCCTCGTTCAGCACACTCAGATCGCTCACTGCGGCCGTATCAATGAGTGCGATGCCGGCTCCGGCCCGTTTGAACTGGGCCAAGTAGGTGGCTTGTCCGTAACGAAAGCCTGATGCGCGCTCGGCATCGGCGGCGATGGGCCCGGTGCCTGCAGCGAATCGCTCGGCCATAGCAAGGAGCTGGTCGTGCGTCTCGATGACCGGCGGCACGCCATCGGCGGGTTCTCGCAGCGGTATTGGAACAGGTTCGTCGCCGGCAGTGTCGATGCTGACGTCTTCGCCTTCCATGGCAGTGGCGTCCTCAGTCATCGGTCTCCTCCGTGCGTTGTCCACGTGGCATGGTCCCACAGTCGCATGGTCCCACAGTGGCTCGTTGGTACAGCAGTCGTGCGCTGGCGGCACTGCGGCCGGGCCGTGCGTGTGTTCAAACTGGGTTAACTCTTTCCGTGCAATAGCGTGACGCCCTCAGGCACGGGTGGAACCCCGGCGCACGTGGCTAGTAGTTCTGTCCACGCTGCGATGTGTGGGCCTATGTCGCTGTCGAGGGGAGTCCAGGACACCCGCATCTCGACATGGACTTCATCACCGCGCGTAGCAAGTTCGCCAAAGGACTCGTTCACAGTCTTGGTTACCGTACCGCCACTGGCACGGTGAGGGATATCCGCAAGCGCTTCGCTCACCCATGACCAGGCCACTTGGGACCACATGTCGTCCGCGCCAATCTCGGCTTCTACTTGTGCCTTCACTAGGGCGACCACGCGAAACTGCCCCTGCCACGCATCGGGGGCCTCCGGGTCGTAAAGCAGCACAAACCGTCCGCTCGCATGCGACTCTGGATCGGTGATCTGGCCGTCGATCGCTACTGCATAAGGAGCGATGCGAGAAGGGGCTGGAGTCTCCGTCAACGCCACGTCTGCACGGGTGCGCGCGTGCCCAAGCGACCGCAGGGCTTCCTGGAATGCCGGCGGCGTCGATGCAGGATCGCGGGCCATGTCATGAGCCTATGACTGTGCGCGCCGTGCCTAAAGGTTCGCCACGCGGCGACCCTCCACTAGGCTGGGGCCCGTATTCAGACCCCTATAGAAGGACGCAATAATGGCGCTTGCTCAGATCGGTGTGACCGGACTTGCGGTGATGGGCCGCAACCTGGCTCGCAACTTCGCCCGAAACGGGTTTACGGTGGCGGTGCATAACCGCTCTCCACAGAGGATGCAGTCACTGATTGAGGACCATGGGGACGAGGGCACCTTTATCGGTTCCGAGTCGCTCGAAGACTTTGTGGCGTCGCTCGAGAAACCGCGCAAGGTGGTCGTCATGGTCCAAGCAGGCGGGCCTACTGACTCGGTGATCGAGCTGCTCATCCCGTTGCTTGACAAGGGCGACATCATTGTCGACGCCGGTAACGCGCACTACGAGGACACTCGCCGCCGCGAAGCTGCATTGCGCGAGTTGGGCTTGCACTTTGTGGGTACAGGAGTCTCTGGCGGCGAAGAGGGCGCACTGCTCGGCCCCTCGATCATGCCCGGAGGTCCCGCAGAGTCCTACGAGACGCTGGGCCCTATCCTCGAGAAAATTGCGGCAAAAGCCGAAGACGGCACTCCGTGCTGTGTGCACGTAGGCCCCGACGGCGCCGGCCACTTTGTGAAGATGGTTCACAACGGCATCGAGTACGCAGACATGCAGCTCATCGGTGAGGCGTATCACCTACTCCGTAGTGGCCTCGACCTCACTCCGTCAGAGATTGGCGACATCTTCGCTGAATGGAACGAAGGCGAGCTCGAGTCGTTCCTCATTGAAATTACGGCAGACGTGTTGCGTCACTATGACGTTCGCACAGGCAAGCCGCTCGTGGACGTCATCAAGGACGTTGCGGGACAGAAGGGCACCGGTCGCTGGACGGTTATTTCTGCTCTTGACCTTGGCGTGCCCGTCACTGGTATTGCCGAGGCGACATTCGCTCGCGCAATCTCTTCGCAGACGGCCCAGCGTGAGGCTGCACAGGGCGTTCTCGTGGGTAACGCAGGCGAGTTCGACATTAGCGACCGCGACGCCTTCATCGAAGATGTACGCCTGGCGCTGTATGCGTCGAAGGTTGTCGCATACGCGCAGGGCTTCGACCAGATTCAGGCGGCGTCCGAAGAGTTCGGTTGGGACATTAACCGCGGCGACATGGCCAAGATTTGGCGTGAGGGCTGCATTATTCGCGCACGGTTCTTGGACCGCATCACTGAGGCCTACGATCGCAACGCGAACCTGCCTAGCCTGCTAGTCGACGAGTACTTTGTTGACACGGTCGCAAATGGAGTGTCGTCGTGGCGCCGGGTGGTGTCACAGGCGGCGCTTACCGGTGTACCAGTACCGGCGTTTGGCTCGTCACTGTCGTACTACGACTCGCTGCGTGCTGAGCGACTACCAGCAGCTCTGATTCAGGGGCAGCGTGACTTCTTTGGTGCACACACCTATCAGCGTGTGGATGCCGAAGGCGTGTTCCACACGCTGTGGTCAGGAGACCGCAGCGAGGCGCTGGGCTGAGTGTCTGACAGGAGGCAGGCATGATTCCCGTCATTGTTGGCGGTGACATTGGTGCATATGCACTAATGCGAGCATTCCACGACAGCTACGGCGTTCGTGGAGTGGTGGTGTCACGCATCCACACCAGGGCTTTTGCAGACACCCGCATTGCAGACGTGCGGCTAGCCAACGTTGAAGATTCGCAGGAGCTGGTGGAGTCGCTCCTCTCGCTCGCCAAGGAGCGAGCGGGGGAGCGGCTCGTGCTACTCACCAACGCCGACTGGTACGTCGAGACGATCATCCGGGCACGCGAGCAATTGGAACCTCACTACGAGATTCCTATGTGTTCGCTTGAAGCGTTTGAGCGGGTGTCATCCAAAGAGTTGTTTCAAGAAGACTGTGAAGTGCTAGGCATTCCTGTGCCCGCCACAGTGCCTGTGCGTTTCGAGGACGGTGCCGCTACGCCCGACGGCGACCTCGACTCCTTGACATACCCGGTGATTGGCAAGGCGAGTTCGTCTGCTGAACACCACTATGCGAACTACGAGGGCAAAAAGAAGGTTCAGCATCTCGAGTCGCGTGACCAGGTCGACGACCTGCTCGAACGGATTGCTGGTTCGAGCTTTAATGGCACGTACTTGTTGCAAGAGATGATTCCTGGTGACGAGACGCAAATGCGCTCGCTCACCGCCTACCGTGACAGCCGGGGCGTGGTGACCATGCTGTGCACCGGACGGGTACTTCTTGAGGAGCACACCCCAGGCACGCTCGGTGTGCCAGCAGCAATCCTCACAGAGCCGTACACGGATGCCATGGACGCCATGGAGCGCTACCTTGAGCGCGTCGACTACCGAGGTTTCGCTAACGCCGACTACAAACGTGACGCCCGCACTGGTGAGCATGTGTTCTTTGAAGTCAACCCGCGCATCGGCCGTAATAACTGGTATGTGACGGCAGCGGGAGCTGACCCGGCTGGGCATGTCATGGCTGATCTGGATGGCGAGGAACGCGAGCCACTGCGCTCCACCCGTGAAGTTTTATATTCAGTGGTGCCGCTAGGCCTGCTTACCCGTTACCTGCCCGATCGTGATGTGCGAGTACGGGTCATTCGGGCCGCCAAGCGAGGCATGGCGCGGCCCCTGCATAACCCCGCTGATGGCTCGCTCAAGCGCCGGGCCACCATCTGGGCGCTCACCCAGAACTACCGGCGCAAGTACCGCCGTCATTACCCCGAGCCCACAGAAACGGGCCTTTGATCAGATGACCGTTCGCCTTGTGGGGCGGCGCCCGCATGTCGAGCCTGAAGCTCTTATCGCGTCGCTCGTCCCGCCACCACATTTTGCTCAAGCGACATTCGACACCTACGAGCCTTCCTCTGATTTCCCTAGTCAAGAGGCGGCGCTTAACGAGACGCGTGCGTTCGCACGCGGAGTAGGCCGCAGGGGCTTGAGCGCTTGGCGCCGTCCGAGCGGTGGCAAGGGAATCTATCTTGACGGCGGGTTTGGCGTAGGGAAAACCCACTTACTTGTGTCGATGGCCCGTGAGGCAGGCCCGCGCGCCGCATTTGGCACCTTTGTTGAGTACACCAACCTGGTGGGCGCCATGGGCTTTCAAGCCACCCGCAGCGCGCTCCAAGAGTTTGGGCTGGTCTGCATTGACGAGTTTGAGTTAGACGATCCCGGTGACACCGTTTTGATGGCGCGCCTTATGCGAGAACTAGCCGATGCGGGCGTAGCGATAGCGGCAACGTCCAACACTTTGCCTGGTTCGCTTGGGAAGGGGCGGTTTGCAGCGGATGACTTCCGACGCGAAATTCAGACCCTGTCACATGTGTTCCATGTGGTCACCATTGATGGCCCGGACTATCGAGGGCGCGGTGACCTGACCTTCCCGCAGCCGGCGACCGTCGACGAGGTGCTGGCCGCGAGTGATCGTGACGGCGGCGCTTGCGAAGACTGGGGTGCGCTCATGAGCGATTTGAGCCACGTGCACCCCAGTCGCTTTGGCGCTTACATTGAAGGGCTGACGGTGCTAGGCCTGCGGGGAGTGACGCCGCTACCTGATCAGACCCAGGCACTGCGCTTGGTGGCCCTTGTCGACAGGCTCTACGACCGAGATGTGCGCATAGTGGCGTCGGGCCATTCGTTGGGGGACATCTTCTCTCAGGAGATGCTGCGTGGTGGTTACCGGAAAAAGTACTTGCGGACGCTTAGCAGGTTGCTGGCGATGGTGGCGGGGGAGAAGTAGTCCAACGGCGACGACGCTCCACTAACCGCCAGGGCTCGACTAACCGCCAG
>CAZHTO010000041.1:10061-16120 GCA_964535845.1 uncultured Demequinaceae bacterium
GACTAACCGCCAGAGCGTTGCACCTTTTTGATACGCGCTCGCTCCGCTTCCAAATCGTAGGGAGGCTCTGGCCACGAAAGATTCATGCTCCGTAGCGCCGCGATGAGCAGTTCAGTGACTGCGAGCCGCGCGTACCACTTACGGGTGGAGGGGATCACGTACCACGGTGCAACCTCAGTAGAAGTGCGGTCAAAGACAGCTTGGAAGGCCTCCATGTAGGCCGGCCAGTGCTCGCGCTCATCCAAGTCTGACGGGCTGTACTTCCAATACTTGTCGGGCCGGCGCAACCGTTTAGCGAGCCGCTCAAGCTGTTCGTCCTGGGAGACCATGAGCGCCACTTTGATGATGGTGGTGCCGTTGTTGGTAAGGCGCTGCTCCCAATCATTGATCTCGTCGTATCGTCTTTCCCATGTGCGGCGGGGGACAAGGTCGTGAACGCGGGCAACGAGCACGTCCTCATAGTGCGACCGGTCGAACACGCCAATGTGTCCGGCCTTAGGCAGTGCTTTCTCAATGCGCCACAGGAAGTGGTGTGCGAGCTCTTCCTCTGTGGGAGCCGCGAACCCTCGCGTCTGCACCCCTTGTGGATCGACCATCCCCATGACATGGCGGACTATCCCGCCTTTACCAGCGGTGTCCATTCCTTGTAGCACCAGTAGCACTGACCGGTTGTCTCCTACACGCCCTTGTGCGAACAGTTGTTCTTGGAGTTCTGCGAGGACCTCGCCACGCTCTTTCCTCAGACCTTTACCGTCCCTTTTGGACCCTAAGAACCCAGGCTTGCCGGTGGGATCGAAGGTGTCGAGTTGAAAGCCCCCGCCTACACGTAGCGCTGAGGAGAGGTGCTCGCTCCAGAGGCTGCTTGTGGCCATGTGTTACCCGGCCTCCACGACCACGACGGTCCCGGGAGCGAGACGCAATTCCCCGTCAGCAGTTGCGGTGACGTCGCCAAATACCGCAAGCGGAGCGGTGCCCTCTGGAGGGCCAGGCACCACGAAGTTGGAATCGGTGAGGTTCGCGTGCACAGTGAGGGGCCCGTGCATGGTGAGCACGAGCGGGGCGTGCTCGGACACGCCCGCGGGGTGGCGTGACCATGCCTCCCGTGACTGCACTCGGGGGCGTAGCGCCATCAGGTCGGCAACCCACGTACGCACTGCCTCATGCCCCGCCGACGTCGAACCAATGCCAGACCCCAACTTGGAACGCAAGAAGGTGGTGCGGTCTTGAGGGTCTGGAACGTTGACAGGACCGCCGTACAACTCGTCCCAGCCATGGCCGCCGAACTCGCTCATGCGCCCCTCGGATACGGCAGTGCCAAGTGGCTCGTCGTGATCGGTGAAGAACATGAAGGGTCGCGTGTCGCCGTACTCCTCACCCATAAACAGCATGGGAGTGAAAGGCCCAAGGAGCACGAGTGCAAGAGATGCCGCATATGCGCCAGGAGACAGGTTGGAGGCGGGCCGGTCGCCCAGCGCCCGGTTACCCACCTGATCGTGGTTTGAGGCAAAGACGACAAACCGGCGGCGGTCAATATCGGAGGGAACTGGCGCGCCCCAGTCTTTACCGCGGAACGGCGAATAGGTGCCGTTGTGCCAAAACACCTCGCGGAATACCTTGTCGAGTGCCTCAAGTGAGCCAAAGTCCACGTAGTAGCCGTGCCGCTCGCCCGTCAAGTACGCGTGGATTGCATGGTGAACGTCGTCATTCCACTGTGCGGTCATACCCAAGCCACCTTCAGAGGTGGGGGTCACCATGCGCGCATCGTTCAGATCTGACTCGGCCACGAGTGAGAGTGGGCGGCCGATGCGCTGGCTAAGTGCCGCTGTTTCGTCCGATAGTTGCGCCAAAATATGCTGCGCTGAGTCGTCTTGGAGTTCGTGAACGGCGTCGAGCCGCAGACAGTCGATATGGAAGTCCTCGAACCAGCGCAGCGCATTGTCGCAAATAAAGCGGCGCATTCCCTCGGAGTTGGGTTGGTCAAGGTTGACTGCCCATCCCCATGGTGTCTCGTGTGCGTCGGTGAAGTAGGGCCCAAACTTGCTGAGGTAGTTGCCGTCTGGGCCTAGGTGGTTGTACACCACGTCAAGGCACACGCCAAGGCCGGCTTGGTGGGCGGCGTCTACAAAGCGCTGGAGCCCGGCTACACCGCCGTAAGCCTCGTGGACACCGTAAAGGGCTACGCCGTCGTAGCCCCACCCATGGCGCCCGGGGAAGGGCACCACTGGCATTAGTTGCACAATGTCGATGCCCGTGGCCTTGAGGTCAGGCAGTTGCACAATGGCGGCATCGAGAGTGCCGGTGGGGGTGAAGGTGCCTACGTGTAGCTCATAGAAGACGGCGCCTAGGGGATCGATTCCTTCCCAGTTGCTGTCACCCCAGCGGTGAATGCCCGCGTCGAAAACCCGCGACGGTCCGTGCACCCCGTACGGTTGCTGCGCTGAGCGCGGGTCCGGCCAGGGTCCGTCACCGTCAACCTCATAGGCGTAATCGGTTCCGTGCGGTAACTCTGGTCCGGTCCACCAGCCGTCGTCATTGCGAGTCATCTCTTGCCGTTGCTGCTGCGACTCGGGTGCGCCCGTGACCGCAACCACTGCATCGGCCGTAGGAGCCCATACTCGGGCCCGCATTAGCGTGCCACCAAGAGCGCAACTGGCAACGAGTGCAACAATTCGCTTAGTTCCACGGCGCCAGACTCGTAGTGACGGCCAGTGAGCACGTCGTGCCAAGCGCCAGCCGGCAACGTGACCGTGTGGTCGCGCCAGCCGCCCAACCGTTCGAGGTCCAGCCCCAGGCGGGTGGCGACTGTGATCACGCGCGGCTGGTCATCAACAGCGCGGGCGAATACGACTGCGTGGCCGGACGACGACGGCAGGGCCTGGAAGCCCGCTGTCTCGCCCAGGAACGCGTCGCGGTGCTCTTGGCGGGCGTGTAGCGCGCGGGAGGTGATCCACAGCTTCTCTTCGTCGAGCGTCTTAGGCTTGGCGCCATCGACCAGGCGGGCGAGGGCTTTAGCGCGTAACTCGAAGTCCACTGGTCGGCGGTTGTCGGGGTCGACGAGCGACGGTGCGAGCATCTCGGTGCCCTGGTAGACGTCCGGGATTCCGGGAATAGTTAACTGGATGAGTTTTTGAGACAGGATCGCCGCGCGCACGCCCGCGGGAACTGATTGGTGCCACTCTCGCACGATTTCCTGGACGGTTTCATCAGCGTGGGTCGCCTTGGCGAAGTCGATAACCGCCTGCTCATAGTCCGGGTCTTGTGCGGTCCAGGTGGTGTGGGTTTTCGCTTCGCGCATGGCCTTGATGAGATAGCCCTCGAGGCGTTCCCAGGCCATGAAGCCGTTCTCGTCGGACGTGCCCACGAGTGTCTGCCACCACAGGTTTTCGGTGCGGCCGTCCAGTAGTGACGGCCGTTCGCGCACCATGGCCTCTTGCAAGCGCAACAGTGTGGCTTCCCATTCTTCCGAGGCCTCGGAAAGTACGCCGAGCCGGGCGCGCACGTCTTCGGAGCGCTTGATGTCGTGCGTGGTCAGGCAGGTCATGGCGTGGGGGAAGGCGAGCTGCTGCTCCTCCGCCCATGCGTTGAAATTGGAGGGGGGTAGCGCAAAGCGCTCCGCGGGGGCGCCCACCTCACACAGCGGCAACAAATGGGTCCAGCGGTAATACGCGGTGTCTTCGACGCCCTTGGCCATCACTGCGCCACAGGCCTGTTGGAACCGGGTGATGAGCTCGCTTCGCTTCGCGTCACCGGTCCGTCCTGCAGAGCCCACCTCCGCACCCTTGAGTAGATCCACGACCACCTCGAGGGTCTCGTGACGCTCGGGGTCGAGTAGGTGGCGGGCACGCTCGGCGGCCAGGTCGATGGCTTCGAGTGACTGCGGGCTGGGCTGCTCGCCCGCCACGACATACGCACGGTAACGGTCAAACGTCATGAGCATGGTGCGCAGGCAGTCGTAGAGTGCACGCCACGTGTGGTCTCGTAGGCGCACATCGGTGTGGCACACGGTGTGGGCGATCGTGGCCAGGCGGTGCACCTCGCTGGACAGGGACTCCTTGACGATCTCGCGTTTGGCCTCAGAGATCATGTCTGGCAGCGTGCCCATCGCGTCCCCGGTGACCCGGTGTAGCGTGCCTGCCAGGGGAGAGGAACCTGCCGGGTCGCGTAGCAGCGCGCCCACCCGCCACGAGGCGTCGTACCCGGTGGTGCCGGCGGTGCGCCAAGACTGGGGGAGCTTTTCGTCGCCTTCGAGAATCTTCTCGACGACCACCCAGGCACCGTCAGTCGCCTCGGCCAACCTCGCCAAGTAGCCGGCCGGGTCCGCAAGGCCGTCGGGGTGGTCAATGCGCAAACCTTGGAGTGTGCCGTCGTGGATGAGGTCCACGATCACGCGGTGGGTTGCTTCGAACACGTCCTCGTCCTCGACCCGGACCGCTACCAGCGAGCCCACGTCAAAGAACCGGCGATAGTTCAACTCCTCGTTAGCCACGCGCCAATAGGCCAGACGGTAGTGCTGCTGGTCCACCAAGTCCGCTAGTGGCAGGTTCTCGGTCCCGGCACGTACGGGGAAAACGTGTTCGTAGTAGCGCAACACGTGGACTTCGCCTTGGGTCTCGAACCCGGGAATCACCATGGTGTCGAGGCTCAGCTCGTCATTGGCGAGCACGGTGCCAATGCGCTGGCCAAGAATGGGCATCAGAACCGGGTCGCCAGTGGACCAGTCAACGTCAAACCAGTGGGCGTGGTCAGATTCCTCGCCGTTTGCGAGAACAGACCACAGCGCTTTGTTGTGGAACGCCGGGGCAGGGACGGCCATGTGGTTGGGCACTACGTCGGCAATGAGGCCCATGCCGCGCTCGCCAGCTTGCCATGCGAGGTCGCGCAAACCTTCGATACCGCCCAGCGGCTCGGCTACACGCGAGTGGTCCACGACGTCGTAGAAGTGGGTCGAGCCGGGGGCCGCCTCGAGGAACGGGGAGAGGTATACGTGGGTGACACCCAACGCCTGTAGGTAGTCAAGCTGTGCAGCGGCATCTGCAAAGGTGAAGTCGGCACTCAGTTGTAAGCGGTACGTCGAGGTTGGTACCGGCGCGCCGGAGCGGTGGCCGGCCCGGCGAGTGCGTTCATGATTCACGACAGTCATCGAGTCATTTCCCTATTCGTTGCAGTCTTGGCCATCATCTCAGATATGTGTGGGTATGAGGGCGGCCAGGCGAAGTGCATGAGTGGTGCAGTCCGCCGGTGGTAACCCTGCCGTCAACAGCGTTATTTCCCTTAGCCGTCACGAACGTGCAGTGGCCGTTCCCAGTAGTGTCGAACACATGGACTCATGGCATGTCCGCGACTGGCGCCGGCAAATATTCAATCTGTACTCCGCGGTAAGGGTGCAAGACGATCCGGTTGCCGCGCATCGGCTGTGGATCGCCGGCCGCGACTCGTTGCTTGCTACTCACCCCGCGACGCCGGTCCCCACAGCGCACCGGGACGGCTATCGCGCTCACGTCGCTCCCTACAACCCTGACTACCGGTTCGAGGTGCCAGTGGAGAGTGTGGAACCTGAGCGCCGGGAGGTGGCAACTCCCTCGGATGGGTTGGTGCCGTTCGAGCGCATAGGCCGTATTGACGTGGCCCCACTGGGCACTCTCGATGTGTGGTGGCTGGACTCCTATGGCGGGGGAGTGTTCTTGCCGTTGCGGGATGGGGCGGCTGGTGACACGACCTACGGGGGTGGGCGCTACGTACTTGACACGGTGAAGGGGGCAGACCTAGGCGGCGACGCGCAACGGCTTGTTGTCGACCTGAACTTTGCCTTCCAACCCTCGTGCGCGTACTCGAGTGAATGGGTGTGCCCATTGCCGGGGCCGGGCAACCGGCTCGAAGCGCGTGTCGAGGTGGGTGAGTTGGTGCGCGAACCGTAGTCAAACACGACCGCAATCTGGAACAAGCGCGACCTGAAACGACCGCGACATGAAACGACAAAAGCCGACCCGTAGGCCGGCCTGTCGCATGCATGGTGGGCGATACTGGGATCGAACCAGTGACCTCTTCCGTGTCAGGGAAGC
>CAZHTO010000042.1:0-7741 GCA_964535845.1 uncultured Demequinaceae bacterium
TTTCAGCCTCGGGGATGCCCAGCTTGTCGTACGTGTTCTTAATGTCCTCGGGCAGGTCTTCCCAGCTGGTGGCCTGCTTCTCGGTGGAGCGCACAAAGTACTTGATCTGGTCAAAGTGAATGCCCGACAGGTCGGAGCCCCAGTGCGGCATGGGCTTCTTGTCGAACAGCTTAAGACCCTTGAGACGCTGGTTCAGCATCCACTCGGGCTCATCTTTCAGCGCAGAGATATCGCGTACAACCTGCTCGGATAGGCCGCGCTTGGCGAGCGATCCGGCAGTGTCATCGTCACTCCAGCCGTATTCATATGCACCGATCGAATCGATGATTTCTTCATCGGTTGCGGGGACATTATCGGTGGGGGTGCTCATAGTCATCCTTCCTTGACGGTCACTGCTGTGACCGGGATGGTCGTGGTGCACACGTGGGCACCGCCTGCCAGGGTAGACAGGCGTTGAACATGGACATCGAGAACGCGAGAAAACACTCGCGTTTCTGCCTCGCACCATTCTGGTGCTTCTTCTGCAATGGATTGAACAGGACAGTGGCCCTGGCACAACTGGACGGTGTACCCACCCGGCCCGGGCCGTACCGACGTGGCGTGACCTCGCTCGGCGAGCGCGCCAGCAAGTGCCGCTACGCGTTCGGTAATTGGAAGGTCCTTCGAAACCAGTTCTTCGAGTTCTCGTTCTAGTTCCGCGGCCTTGGCTTCGACGAACTCGTCGAGTTGGCCTCGTTCGCGTAGGAACGCCACTGCGTCGACTGCGACGGAAGAATACGCTGTCGCGAGCGACCGCTTGCCATCTGTCGTGGCAACATACGATTTCGCAGGGCGCCCTCGTCCGCGCGCGCGGCTTCCTGTCGCGTCGTGAGTAGCGATAAATCCGCCCCCTACAAGAGCGCCGAGGTGGCGCCGCACTCCCGCCGGAGTCACGCCAAGCTCAGCAGCGAGTGATGAGGCGGTGATGGGTCCTGCAGACGCGATGAGCCCAAGAACGCGGTCTCGCGTGGTGTCAGCACTCAATTTGCGCTCCTCTCGGGCGGGGTTCGGGTCAGGGGGTCCTATAAGACAACAGTCTCGTTGCTTATTTAGTTCCCCGCAAGCAAGGGGAGCCTAACTTGCGTGTTGCGTAAATCGTTCTTTGGCCGGCCCCACTTAGCCAATAAGTCGACTTGCGACTCGGCATTGCACGCACCGCTACTATGCACGCATGGACCTCAACCACGCTACCGGCCCTGCTGAAGACCCCATCATTAGCGAGTTCCGCAACGCTGTCGCCCAGGCAGCACCCGAAGATGTCGAAGTCACACGGATCCCCGGCGGCTTCGACGTGGTCTATCGGGAGGAACTGACTCAGCGGGGCATCCTCATGCGTATTGACTCAACGTTCCACGCCGTTGTGCAATGCGATCCAATGGAGCGCACGTTCACTATGGAGGACCGCGGCGTCGTCCAATTCAGCAGCCTGGCGAGTTTGCGCATGTCGAAGTCGGGATTCAGGGGACGAGCGTACGCTAGCCGGACGGTGAAGGCCTTGGGCCGCCTCGAAGACGGGTCATTTAGCGAAGTCGACACCCAACGCCAGGACACGCGAGTGCTGCACGCCGCTGTGCGCGAACCCGCGCTGGCGCTCGGGTGGACGGAAAAAGAACCCGGGATGGCCAAGGCCGGCCGAATAGTCGCGATCGTCACAGGCGCTGGACTTGTTATCGGCGGCATCGTGGTAGGGATACTCGCCCTCACAGGGGCCTTCTCGTAATTTGGCCGCCGCTAGGTGTCGCGCCACGAGGTGATCAGCACCCCAAGCCAGTCAAGAGCCAGGGATTAAGAAGGGCTAAGGCTCTGCATGACAGACCCGAACTCTTCGCCTACAACCTCAAGCTGGTTCGCCGCGCACGTGACGGAGATTCCGATCACCGCAATCGACCCGTCTTCTTGCCTGGTGCCCACGAACCCATCCAAGTGCCGCAAATCATACGAGCGCCCCTCGACAGTGAGCTGCGCAGTCAGTAGTTGACTTAATCCCGGAGCGGGAGCGCCGGGGTTGGTCTGGGTACGGCGCACCCGTTGTGCACCGCCGGTCTGGGCCGCAAAGCGTTGCGCCGCGCTGTCTCCTAGTTCCTCGAGGGAGGCGTCCGACTCGACCAGCGAGGTAGTCACCGTCGCTACCGGCGTGTAGTCGCCGTCGAACCCATCGCGCACCATCACCGCATCTACTCCGGGGATCGCCGCAGGGTCGTGCGGCTGCCATTGCGGCGTTGGCCATTGAACGGTCAGCATCGTTATCTCACCACCATCCGGACACGGTGTCCCATATGTCCGTCGCTGTCTTGCCCATTTCCTCGAAATCGAGAGTCACTGCCCCACCCAACGAGCCCCCTAAGCCCCACGCCAGGCCGGCCTTCGCGCCAATCGTCAGTTTTCCGTCATCGTAGGAGAAGGTGGCGTCGGCTCCCGCACCTGCACCCGCCCAGCCTTCTGCCTCGCCAGTGAATCCCACGCCGCCCGCACTAATCTCGGCATCGACAGAAGCCTTGGCGCCGAGCAGCACTTCTGCCCCCACGTCGACACCTTCAGCGCCAAACGTGGCTTTGGCCTCGCCGTAGGCTCCGACACCGACGTCTCCGGAGATTTCGACCGTGCTGTAGTCGGTCTTCCATCCCGCAGAGCCAGAGGCCCCTACCAGTTCTGCCTCGGCAGTCAGCTTTGCGGCCACACCCTTGTCTGAGGCAGACAATGACCCGGTGACTCCGGCATTGAGCGCTGTCACGTCGCCTTCTGCGTAGAGCCTGCCATTACCCGGTCCCACGAACGTGGATGCGCTTCCCCGTGCGCGCCACACCCAGGCCGATGCGGTCGCGGAGGCCAGCACTGCCGACAGGCCCAAGGACGAGGGACCTCCAAGGTCGGCCCAACCGGCGTCGCCCCATTGCTGCTTCCATTGGTCACTCTTGACCCCGCCCCACGACCAGCTTGACTCGGCGCCGGGCCCCTGAGCCGAGCCCTCGCTCATCGAGCCGCCACTGACGCGTACCAGTGCGGTCAGAGCCTCGTCACCAGCTCCGTCAAGAGCTTCGCGGGCATCTTCGAGGATCTCTTCCGCTTCTTTGCGAAGTGGGGCGCCGGTATCCCAAAACTGTGGCACCGGGTAAAAGAACCGCTCCGAGGGAGTCCTGTTGTTATAAGCGGTCACGTCTGAGTTGTATTTGACGCGGGACGCCTCTGAAGCCTCTTGCCCCTCATTCCAAGCGTCGATCGCAAGTTGGGCGTTCGCTTGAGCAGTGGTGATCGCGTCGGCATAGGTATCCAATGCGGTGGCGCACTCTTCTAACAGGTCGGAGGCAGTGAACCACACCCCCGGAACTTCGTTGAACGAGTCTTCGAAAGCCTGGGCAGCTTCACCTTGCCAGCTACCGACAGAGACGCTCTTAAGCTCGTCCCCTGAATTTTCGAGGTTGCCTGCCAGGTCACGAATGGTGGTCGCAAATCCCCTCACTGCCCCGGGGTCGCCAGGGATAAGCGTGGCGGCGTCCTCAGTGGTCCCTAACGCGGGACTAGACGGAGCCGTCACTGCGCGACCTGGCCATCGCCGTGGAAGGAGGGCAATTCAATCGAATTCAGCGCGTCAGAAACTGCCTCTTCTTGGACACACATGTCCTCGACCGTGCCCCGCAAACCGAGCGCGAAAGAACTGGCGTTCCCCGCCAGTGCGTCGACGATTTCGCCCAAGAATTCAGCGAAGCCCGGCAAGTTGTCGGCCAACTCCACATGCCCGGTCTGTTGAGCACTCACGCCCGAGGCGTCAATTTCAAAATTGTCGTAAGACGCCGCCACGTCTTCGATGGTGACCGCATGACCAGTCACTTCACTTACTTCAACGGCGATGATTTCTCGCATCGGACCCCTGGAAGTTTTCACCATGGTTGGTAAGGCTTACTAGACGAAACCTTAACAGGGTTGCCTCGCGCGGAAGGCGCGGCCGCACCGTGATCCCGTTGCCTTCCCCCGAACCTAAGATGGTGGGGTGATATCCCGCCTCCTTCGCCCATTTCGCGCGGCACTGGCCTGGCTTCTTGATTGGGTGAGCCGCCATGGCCGCGGCTTCACTCTCGCAAATATTGGTGCCCAGGCCGGCATCATCGTGACCGGGGGCGTGGTGCGGCTCACCGGCTCAGGTTTGGGTTGTTCGACGTGGCCGCAATGCGAGCCGGGCAGGTTCACTCCCGAGTTCTCCCCCGAGCAGTGGTTCCACCCTGCAGTAGAGTTCGGCAACCGCCTGCTCACGTTCGTCCTCGTGGCTGTTGCCCTAGGCGTGGCAATCGCCATCTGGCGTAACCGGCCCGATCTCAAATGGCTGGGGTTGATCCCGGGTCTGGGTGTCATTCTGCAGGCGGTCGTGGGCGGTATCACGGTGCTCGTGGAACTGCACCCGCTCGTGGTGGGGCCTCACCTGCTGATCTCCGCAGGGCTGGTGTGGTACTCGGTATGGCTTGCGCTGAAGTACCGCAAGGCTCCACGCCGCTTAGGACGGCCGATGCGCGCCCACCTACGCATTCAGGCTGCAGTAGTCGTGGTCATCTTGTTCTTGGGGGCACTGACTACTGGAGCGGGCCCGCATTCGGGTGACATTAATGCCACGGAGCGCCTTGCACTGGACCCCGCGGATATTGCCCGCGCGCATGCGCTAGCTGTCTGGGCCTTCCTCATTGTGTTTGCCGCGCTGATTTGGCGGGTACGCAAAGACCGCTCCGCTGCCACGCGCGACGAGGTGCGCCGTGCCTGGGTGGTCCTTCTTATCGTGACGCTCGCACAAGGTGTCATTGGCTACGTTCAGTTCTTCACCGGCTTACCAGAGGTGATCGTCGGGATCCACTTGGCCGGCATCGGGTTCTTCACCGCTGCCGCGGCCGCCGCACATTACCTACTGAAGTCGGCCGATGCGGGCGCCAGTACCGAGAGCATCGCACGACAGGTATTGGCAGACTAATGCAGCTCACCAGGGCGCATCGGCGGGACGCAGGTCTCTAAAGCCTGTAGTTGCCGCACGCTCTGCGGCAAGCAAACCCACTGCCGCTGTCGATGCGTGCACGCGACCGTCAACAACGGCCTGCACCGCATCGTTCAAAGGCACCCACGTCCCGACCATGTCGCGCTCCTCTTCCGTGCGCTCATGGCGATCGCCATGTGCTACCTCGGAAAGATCACGCGCGAGGAAAACGCGCACGGCCTCAGCACTACTACCGCCTGAAGGGTAGTAGTCGACGAGCGTGTGCCAGGTGCGAGCGACGAGGTCGGCTTCTTCGTGGAGTTCACGTTGGGCTGCCAGCAACCGCGACTCCCCCGGCTTATCAAGCAGTCCGGCGGGTGGCTCCCAGCACTCGGCGCCAACAGGATGGCGATACTGACGCACGAGATACACGCGGTCGTGGTCATCGAGCGCGATGATGGCTACCGCACCAGTGTGCTGGATATAGTGCCTCGTCACCGTGCCAGCATCGCCAAGGTCGACGACGTCTGAGTCGACATCCCACACCTGGCCGGTGAACTCTCGCGTTCGAGAGGCCACTGGCCTGGGTGCTGGGAGGTCAGCGAGCTCGTTCGTCACCATTTAGGCACTGGCCGGGGTCGCGGCCTCGGCGGCCGTCTGCTCTTGCCCCCTGATCTCGAGCGCCGCGCCAATCAGTCCCGCAAACAGAGGGTGAGCGTTCGTGGGACGCGACGCGAACTCCGGGTGAGCCTGGGTCGAGATGTAGTACGGATGGACCTCGCGAGGCAGTTCCACGAACTCAACGAGTTCACGGTCAGGGGACTCACCGGAGACCACTAGCCCCGCCTCTTCGAGCTGAGCACGGTACTTGTTATTGACCTCGTAGCGGTGGCGGTGACGTTCACCCACCGTGGTCACGCCATAGGTCGTGGCCGCAACGGAGCCTTCCTTGAGAACGGCAGGGTATTCGCCTAAGCGCATGGTGCCGCCCAGGTCTCCGTCGCCTTCGACGATGGCCTGCTGCTCTTCCATGGTCGCGACCACGGGGTGCGCAGTGCCGGGGTCGAATTCAGAGCTCGACGCGCCCTCAAGTCCGAGCACGTTGCGTGCATACTCCATGACCATGGTTTGCAGGCCCAAGCAAATGCCGAGTGTAGGCACCTTGTTCTCACGCGCCCACTGAAGTGCGCCAATTTTCCCGTCAACGCCGCGAATACCAAAGCCACCGGGCACTAGCACTGCATCAACACCGCTCAGTGCCTGCTCGGCTCCCTGCGCTGTCGCGCACAAATCTGCAGCGACCCAGCGAATGTTGACCCTCGCGTTGTGCGCAAACCCTCCTGCACGTAAGGCTTCGCTGATCGACAGGTATGCGTCAGGAAGATCCACGTATTTACCGACAAGGGCGACCTCGACGTTGTGAGCGGGACGGTGCACGCGATCGAGCACCTCTTGCCAGGCTCCCCACTCGACGTCACGGAAAGGTAGGTTCAAGCGCCGCACCACATACGCGTCGAGGCCTTCGGAGTGCAGTACCCGCGGAATGTCGTAAATACTCGGCGAATCTTTCGCAGTCACGACCGCTTCGCTCTCGACGTCGCACATAAGAGCGATCTTGTCTTTGACAGAGGCCGGAATGTCACGGTCGGAACGGCACACAATCGCGTCGGGTTGGATACCGATAGACCTGAGTGCTGCGACCGAGTGCTGAGTGGGCTTGGTCTTGAGTTCACCCGACGGGCCGATAAACGGGATAAGTGAAACGTGCAGAAAGAACACGTTGTCACGACCCGCGTCGTGACGCACCTGGCGCGCGGCTTCGAGGAACGGCTGTGACTCGATGTCGCCTACAGTGCCGCCCACCTCGGTGATGATCACGTCCACGTCGGGGCCAGCCTGGTCACGCATACGGCGCTTGATCTCGTCCGTGATGTGGGGAATCACCTGCACCGTGTCGCCGAGGTATTCGCCGCGACGCTCTTTAGCAATCACTTGCGAGTAGACCTGTCCGGTGGTGACGTTTGAGCTGGCCGACAACTTCACGTCGAGGAACCGCTCGTAGTGACCAATGTCGAGGTCGGTTTCAGCGCCGTCGTCAGTCACGAAGACTTCGCCGTGCTGGAAGGGATTCATGGTTCCCGGATCCACGTTGAGATAGGGATCGAGTTTTTGCATGGTCACCCGCAAGCCGCGAGACCGCAACAAGCGTCCAAGTGAGGATGCAGTAAGGCCCTTACCAAGGGAGGAAACAACGCCTCCCGTGACAAAGATATGACGGGTGACGTGGTCCGTGCCGGACGAAAATCGCGTTCGCTTCACGGGCTTCAATGCTAACAGTGAAATCGACTCTCCACACCATCTACGGCACTCGCCACGCCGTAGAAGTCAGCCGCCTAGCGTCGGAATGAGGCTTCGCCCATCCCCCGGTCCGTAGTGCCCAACATTGCCATTAAGAGCATTTGCCAGGGACAACGGAACGGAAATCTGGCCATAGAACTCAGTTCCCTCGACCACCGTCACCACTCCTGCCGATGCGTCGGGCGAGTTTTGCACTGCGCTCGGCACATCACCCGATTGATCGGGGCCCGATGCGACTACAACCCCGCTCGTATATTGCGCAAACACGGTCGCGGTCGCCGCGATGGAGTTGGACGACTCGACACGCTCACCATCGTCTGAGGGGCCTGGACCCACCACAATTGCGAGCGCCTGAACCGGGGCTGAAGCTGTTCCTGACACAAGACCGGCTTCATT
>CAZHTO010000042.1:7841-15979 GCA_964535845.1 uncultured Demequinaceae bacterium
ACTGTCGCTCCTGCCTGGACCAAGCGATCCCGCACGCCGTTCACTTGGTCTGAATCCGCATCGGCTGCAGTGACGGTCCCTACTGACACTTGAGCAAGAGACCCCGCCAGTAGGGTGGGCGCTGAGTCATCAGCAAACTGTTGCGCTGTAGCGGTCAGGGCACGAGCACTCTCTGCATCTTGAGTGGCAGAAGCGACCTGCTGCTCTAGCCCCTCAATCTGGTCAGATAAATCTCCGACGAGGGCACTGCGCATGGGGCCTGAGCCCAAAACGACGCCGACGGCTAGTGCCATAAACACAGCGGCGAGCGATACGACGTGATAGCGAAAGTCTTTCATCACGTTCCTCCAATCCACGACGTGGCAAGATCCCACAGGTCTGCGACCCATGCCCTGCCACTTGGAGTCGCCGCGATCGCCACAGCCAACGCAGCTAGACCTGACAATACGAGCAACAAAAGTGTCCACGTCGAGTACCGGTGGCGATACACCTGAGCAAGCGCTGGAGCGTCGACAACGCGGGAGCCTGCCTGCAAACGAGCGAGGAAGGTTCCAGCCACCTCGGTCGGCACCGCCTCCAAGTAGTCGGTGAGTGACGCCTCGACTCCCACCGTGACAATCACAGAGGCCCCTCGGGTGTGGGCGATCAAGATCGCGAGCGCCACGGAAGATAACGCCGAGTCAGCCACTGCGTGCGCAAGCCCAAGCGCGTCGACGCGTGCTTGGCCTGAGGTACCGCCGCTGGGCTCATGCAGCAACACCCTGTCGGCTGAACGCAACGCGTCATCACCCACGCCGTCGAGATCACCGATGACCAAATCTGGGGCTGACGCCAAGGACAGCGTCGCATCGGCTGCATCGTCGACCGCAACCACGATCGGACGGTGGTCCCGCAAGTATCGCTTGATCGAGGCGAGTTGCTCGCGATACTTGACGCCCGGGGCAACGATGACGACGTGGCGGCCCTCCATGTCGAGGTCTATATCTGGTAATCCCGTGCCGTTCAAAATCGTGTCTGACTCGCGGTCAGCCTGGTCGAGCGCATTGGCAGTAAAAGTCGCCAGCTGAATATGCATGCCATCAGCAGCGCCCTCAAGGGCCTCTGCAAGTACCTCATCGGTGACACGTCGCCCAGTGGCCACGACTTCACCGTCCACCCTGACTTGGCCGTCAACGATCGCCACTACCGCACCGTCTTTCGCCCCGAGGACCGCTCCCCCAGCTTGATCAATCAGTGGGATGCCGGCATCGAGAAGTATGCGAGGGCCACCCGCGGGGTACCGACCCGAAATTGCAGGCTGCACATCGATCACGGCAGCGACTTGGGCGGTGACAAGTGACTCAGCGGACTGCTGATCGAGATCCAGAACATCGATGACGGCCACGTCGCCGGGGCGTAACCTACGGATCAAGCCCTTAATGGTCGGCTCGATACGTAGCGCTCCCGTGAGTGGGCCGTCAGGCGTGCCTTGGCGTCGGTCTGAACGGCTCATGGCGTCATCGTGCCACGGCAGAAGACTCCAATAGCTCAAGTGCGTGGGCGCGTGCGGTAGATGAGTCCTCTTGACCGGACAAAAGCCGCGCAATCTCGTGCACGCGCTCCTCACCTGTGACCTGCAGCACTTGCGCGCGAGTCACCACTCCGTCCGTTGCTTTAGCGACCACGACGTGCGTGTCTGCGCATGCCGCCACTTGCGCAAGGTGCGTGACTACTATGACTTGATGGGTGCGAGCGAGTTGTGCGAGCCGGTTACCTACTGCCACCGCAGCCTTGCCGCCCACCCCCGCATCTACCTCATCGAAAACAAACGTCCGGGGTTCTTCGTGTGCAGCCTGCGCGAGGGAGACTTCAATGGCGAGCATAATCCGCGAGAGTTCACCGCCGCTGGCGGCCTGTGCGACGGGGCGGTGGGGGGCCCCAGGATGGGACGCCAGTGTCATCGTCACATCGTCGGCGCCGTGAGCGGCGGGCTGGCGCGTCTCGACTGCGACCGCGAACTCCGCGTCTGCCATAGCCAGTAGCTCGAGTTCGTGCGTGACGGCTGCGGCCAACCGCGTGGCTGCAGTGACGCGCGCCTGGTGCAAGCGTTCCGCCATAGTGTCGAGGTGGTCGCGTGCCTGCTCGACGGCTTGTCGGCGATCGGCCAAGACCTGGTCCCAGTCGTCGTCAAGCGCCACCCGCGGGCGCGCTTGGTCCGCGTATGCCAAGACACCGGCAAGGTCTAGGACTCCAAGGCGTCGCATCAACGTTGACAAGTCGCTTCGGCGCTCGTGAATTTCATCCAGTCGCGCAGGATCTGCATCGAGCCCGTCCATGTATGTGGCGAGCTCAGCTCCCACATCTGTGGCGCCATAAACATAGTCAGCGAGCCGTTGCTCAAGGGGAGCAAGAGACTCATCGTGGCGGGAAGCTTCAGCTAGCGCGCGCCGGGCTGTTTCAAGCGCTACCACCACCGTGAACTCGTCTTCGCCCGCGATAGCGGCGTGTGCCGAAGCGGTGCCTGTGCGCACCGTTTCGAGATTTTCGAGCACTCGGGCCTCGGCGCTCAGCGCCTCGTCTTCACCCTCCTGGGGCGCGACCTCATCAATCGCAGCGAGGTCGTCACGCAAGCGCGCGACTTCAGCCCGTTCAGCGTCAGCACCCTCTTCCATGCTCCGCAACTGCTCGGCAGCATCAGTCCACTCGCGCCACGCCACCGTGTAGTCGTCACGGATTTGCGCGTGAGCCGAGTCGCCATATGCGTCGAGCGTGTCTCGCTGGTGTGCGGATGAGCGTAGCCGTGCTTGATCGGATTGACCATGCACAGTAACAAGTTCGGCAGCAGTCTCGGCCAACACGCTTTGCGGCACCGTACGCCCACCCATCACGGTGCGAGAACGGGTGGTCGCGCCAACGGTGCGCGACACCACCACGGTGCCGTCTTCATCCCACACCACCCCTGCATCGGACAGCCGCTCAGCGATTGCACCCGTTTGTGGGACGTCGACGACGGCTTCAGCCACTGCCGCTTGGGCGCCGGTGCGCACTGTGGCAGGAACCGACTTGGCCCCCAGGATCAACCCCAAACCGGTGAGCACCATGGTCTTGCCTGCGCCTGTCTCGCCAGTCACGCAGGTGAGGCCCGCGCCAATCTCGATGCGAGCAGACTCGATGACGCCCAAGTCTTCAATCGTGAGTTCGTGAAGCACGTTTAGCCGTCCTCGTCCGGCACTCCGCTAGCTCGTTGCGCATCGAGCACTCCTGCTCCCCAGTGAGCGCCGTGGATCTCACGCCCTATGGGGGTAAGGTGCGCGCGCTCGCCCCGCCACCCATTCGTGGGCAACGAAAATTTACGCACCAGCCGTTCGGTGAATGGTGCATCAGTCATGCGTGCAAGTTTGACAGTGTGGGCCCCGCGACTCACGTCTATGCGGCAGCCCCGCCCCACATCGATGCTGTGAGCGCCATCGAGGGCCACTTGCCCTGCCATTTCCGAACCGTCGACGATCGCAATCGTGAATGAAGATGAGGGTCCCACGACGAGCGGCCGCGCGAACAAGGCGTGAGCTGCCAGCGGTACGCATAACAACGCGTCCACATCTGGCCACATCACCGGCCCGCCCGCAGAAAAGGCATGAGCCGTTGATCCGGTGGCCGTTGACACCACCACGCCATCGCAGCCAAAGCTGGAAAGCGGTTCGCCATCGACCGCAATGGTTACTTCGAGCGTACGCAGTCGGTTGGCGCGCTCGAGCGTTGCTTCGTTGAGCGCCCAGCTCTCGTCTACCGACCCGTCTGGATGGGTAATCACCACGCGCAAGGTGTGGCGCTCCTCGACGGTGTAACTGCCCTTTGCGAGCCGTTCAGCCGCACGCGCCACATCTTCGCGCTCCAATTCAGCGAGAAAGCCCACGCGCCCCAGGTTGACGCCTAATAACGGAATGTCTGTGCCGTGGGTCATGCGTGCGGCGTGCAGCATCGTCCCGTCCCCTCCCAGCACAATCGCGGCTTCAATAGGGTCGTCAACATCACGCTCAAAATCAGTACACGAGCCGATTCCCGCGTCAGAAAGCACGCGCGCCACTTCTTCTCCCGCTTCGAGGGTCTCGGGGCGGTACGGATTTGCAACAATCAAAACCCTGCGGCTCATACCTCTCCGTTCGACTCGTAAACAATGGCCTGCTCGAGAGTTTCCCCCTCGAGGACCGGACGTGGGTGTGCGTCGTGGCTCCTAGCCTGCCATGATCTGGAACCCCAGACGAAGAACTCCACATTTCCTTGCGGTCCAGGTAGCGGACTACGCACCACCCGATGAAGAGTAAGGCCAGCCTGTGACATCGCGTGAGCAACACCACGAACAGCATCTGCGCGGGCCTTAGGGTCGGTCACCACACCACGGGAGCTCAGACCGCCCTTACCTACTTCGAACTGCGGTTTCACCATCAGTATGAAGTCAGCTTGGTCGCTCGCGAATGAGACGAGCGGGCCAATAACTAGCGCAAGCGCGATGAACGACAGGTCAGCCACGACAAGGTCTACCCCGGCCCCCGGTGAAGAGGCGGTCAGCTCACGGACGTTGACACCTTCTTGGCTGGTGACGCGCGGATGATCGCGCAATTCACTCGCCAACTGGTCGTGGCCGACATCAACGGCGAGCACATGGGCGGCCCCCCGCTCGACAAGCACTTGCGTAAAGCCCCCCGTAGAGGCACCTGCGTCTAGGGCTCGTTTACCGTCAACACGCAACCCGTCAGCCGCGCACGTATCGAGTGCGCCAATAAGTTTGTGGGCGGCGCGCGACACGTAATGCGCGCTGTCGCCTGTCACTTCAAGAACCGCGTCTTCGGCAACAGTCGCTGCCGGTTTGCTAGCAACGACACCGTTAACGGTTACGACGCCTGCAGCAATCAATTCTTGCGCATGCGAACGGGATCGCGTGAGTCCGCGCGCATGCAACGCACGGTCTAACCGCATGCCGTGAATACTGCTCAGTCGTTGCTGCTGTTCTTCTGCTCTTCGCGCAAGCGTGTAGACAGGGAGTCTTGGATCTTGTCAAAGAACTCGGCCTGCTTATCGAGATCCTCGGGCAGCTCGGTGACGGCCTTGAGCGCCTCTCGCACCTCGGAGGGATACTTCACCTCACCCAGCGGTTCGCGCTGGTCCTTAATCTCACCCATGAGCCGAGGATACCGCGATATCCGGGATAGTCTCAACATCGATGTCGCGGCCGTAGTCTGCTGCCACCCAGGCGGCAACACACGCGGCGCGCGCAGGGTCGAGTCCATCTGCAGAACCGTTGCCAGAATCTTCGACGTGCAGGCGTCCCGCCGCGACCCACGCGACTGAACTTCCGATTGTGACACGGTCTCCATGGCGCTCTGGAATGGGGTGGGCAACCGCGAGTGCGCCAAGGTCTCTTCCCAAGAAGGACGGCCGATGCTCGGGCGGAGCAAGAATGGCGTCACGGATTCCGTCGACTCCAGTAAGTACTTGAAGACCTGGCATTTGGGCCGCGCGGGCACCCTTGAGGTCAGTGTCCAGCCGGTCTCCCACAACGAGAGGGCGCTCGGCCTCAGCTTTAGCCGCAGCCAAACGGAACATTGCTGGCTCGGGCTTGCCCGCACCTGGAGGCTCGACTCCTGTGGCGGTGACGACGACGTTGACGAGCGCTCCGTTACCAGGAGCGACACCTCGCTCGTTGGGAATCGTCAAGTCTTTATTGGACGCGAAGTACCGGGCACCTGCACGGACCGCATACGCAGCTTCAGCAAGTTCTTTCCATGACACGTCCGGAGAGAACCCTTGAACGACTGCATCGGGCGCATCTTCGGCGGAGTCAACGATGGTGTACCCAGCCTCGGTCACAGAGGTCCGCAATCCAGCGCCGCCTACGACGTAGACGCGTGCGCCGCGAGCGAGCGACTCGAGCATGAGTGCCGCTACTGCCTGTGCCGCGGTCATCACCTCGTGCTCAGCGGTGGGCATACCAAGCTCTGTGAGATGAGCAGCGACAGTGCCTGGCTCTCGCGACGCGTTGTTGGTGACGTACACGATGCGCATACCCGCCTCGCGCGCTGCTGCCAGGGCTGGAGGAGCACTCGGGATCGCGTAAGGACCGCGGTATGCCACACCATCGAGGTCGACCAGCGCTGCGTCAAAGACCGTCTGGAGCGGGTCAGCGGATCCTAAGAGATACGCATCTGTCATGGATTAATGTCCTCGTCTGTCTCCCCACCGCGTGCATCCTTGTCGCGTGCGGGGTCGTTCTCTTCAGCATTGTCGCTGTCGCTACCTGGCGTACCTTCGACACTGTCTTCTTCAACTTCGCTGTCATCGACGAGGTCGACTGGAGCAGCAAGTTCTGCGACGTCATAGACGGTGATGTCGAATTCGATCTCATCTGAACTATCTGCAGGCTCGTCTGCCGCGACTAGAGATTGCTCGAGTGCGTCCGCCTGGTCCGCACGTCCTAATGCCCGTAGTACCGTCACCAACGCTTCGTCAGCGCGCTTGCGCAGTCCAGGGTCATCGGTCGTGATTCTCTTGAGCGCCACATATGCGGCCTCGGCCTCGCCTAGATCCAACCGTGCCCCCGCTGCAACGATCTCGAGTTCCTGACGGCCGCGCGGTCCAAGTTTTTGAGCGTCGCTACTACGCGCTAGGTCGATAGCGCGCTCAGGCCTACCAAGTCCACGCTCACAATCCGCCATGAGAGGCAGGTGCTCGTGCGAACCGCTGAGCCTGCGCACTGTGCGGAATTCACGAAGTGCCTCGGCGTATCGTCCTGTGGCATAAGCAGTGAGTGCTCCGGCTTCACGCACAACGTCAACACGCCCGCCTCTAGCCACTGCCACTTGAGCATGGCGGTATGCGAGTTCAGGATCGAGCTCGATCAGTGCGCCAGCCATAATCAAGTGGCGCCCCACATCTTCTGCATTGTCCTTGCTTAACGTGCGCAGGCGCTGCCGGACTTCGCGGTCCAACTGTCCCATATCGATTTCGTCAGGTATCTCGGGCGCGTCAATAAAGGGCCGCTGGGTAGAGCGGTCCCCCCGCCTCGAACCATCGTCCCTTTCCGAGCGTCGATCATCTCGACGTACTGAGTCACGCCCGCCTTTATCCCGACCATCCCCGTCGCGGCCACGCGGGCCAGCGTCACGGCTACCATCGAACCGCCTACCAGAGCTACGCCCGCCTTCTCGCGAACCCTTACCCTCCCAAGAGCCACCGCTACGACCCCCTTCGGTCCGCGGACCACCCCGGGAACTACTGCGACCGCCTTCGGAACCTCGGTTGTCACGATCTCTCTGGTTGTCCCAACGGTCACCTCGAGAACGGTCAGAGCCTTGACGATCGTCATTTCTCGAACCGAGATTCCATGTTTCACGCGAAGCGCCCGAACTGCGCTGACTTGAGCCACCCCTCGAGCTACCGCCGTCCCGGCTGTTGAAGGTGCGCGCGCCAGAACCTCGTGCTCCGCCACGTGGCCCCTCGCCACGCCCTCCGGAACGTTGGCCGCGCTGCTCACCGTCCCGGGCTTGGTCGCGGCGTCCGCTGTCTGAGCGAGGGCGGTCGTCTCGACCGCGACCGTATGTGGAGCGTTCACCGCGGGACGTACCCGTGCTGCCACGATCGTCGCGTTGCCCACGGTCACCTCGACCACCTTCGGACTGACCGCTTTGTCGCGGTCCCGCGGTATTGGAGCGGCCTCTAGACCCGCCCGCACCCGTACTCCGCGGAGCGGAACTTTGAGAACGTGATGGCCCTCGCGCAGCGTCCCTTGCAGGTCGCTCCTCGCGTTCGCCCTTGTCGCGTTCGTTTGTCATGGTACTCCGATCACTGGCGTGGCCACTTGGGTACCACAACATTCTTATGTAAACGACTAAGAGCCGCCCAAAAATGGGCGGCTCTTAGTGAATGAATGTCCCGCTGCGACCTACTCTCCCACACCCTCACGAGTGCAGTACCATCGGCGCTGAGAGGCTTAGCTTCCGGGTTCGGAATGGGACCGGGCGTTTCCCTCTCGCTATGACAGCGGAAACTCTATTGAGATGTTTGGTACCCGACCGTATCTCGGGAACCGCATAGTGGACGCATAGCACATTGATTAAAGTCAAGTTATCGGCCTATTAGTACCGGTCAGCTTCAAGAGTCTTTAG
>CAZHTO010000043.1:0-15741 GCA_964535845.1 uncultured Demequinaceae bacterium
CGGTCGGGTCGCAGCGCACGCCAAAGTAGTTCTGCACGCGGCGCTCGGTGGGCAGGCCGTTGTCGTCCCAGCCCATGGGGTAGAAGACTTCGCGGCCGCACATGCGCTGGTAGCGAGCCACCACGTCGGTGTGCGTGTAGCTAAAGACGTGGCCCACATGCAGCGATCCGGAGACAGTGGGTGGGGGAGTGTCGATCGAGTAGATCTGCTCCCGAGTCTTGGAGTCGTCGAACCGGTACGTCCCTTGGGCTTCCCAGGTCTCGTTCCAGCGGTCCTCGAGCCCGTCGACGGTGGCCTTGTCTGGAATACGCGAAGTCATGGGGGCCATTCTTCCATCACGCGCACACGCATGGGTACGTGGGTGTTGTCGTAGGGCCGATGCGCGGGCTGGGTGGGGAGAGTGTGCGTGGGGCTCGGGCGCGGGGGCTGTGCAGGTGAGGGCTTCACTGATACCGTCCTGGTCGTGAGTGTCGCGAAGGTCAGCGTCGAATTCCTCAAGGCACTCGAGGACTTTGACTCAACGGTAGGTGCCGAGCTAAAGCCGCGCCTGCGTGAAATGATCCGGCTGCGCTGCTCCTACATCAATGGTTCTTCACACAATGTGCGCCTGCATTCCGAGCAACTCACGTCGCTGGGCGGCCGCCCTGAACTCATCTCGGCGCTTGCCCGGCCGGTGGCGGCAATGCGCGATGGGCTCGTGTCTGAAGGCGACACTATGGCGCTACGAATGGCCGAGGTTCTCACGGACCCGCCGCGCGGTCTCGAACCTGAGGTGCGTGAGCAGGCGAGCCCGTTCTTTACCCGGCGGCAGTTAGGTGCGATCGTCGAGACCATCGCAATCGTTAACGCGTGGAACCGAATTACGCGAGGGATGGAGTAAGCCTCTGTGAGGCGCGCCGGGTCTTGATCCCGGTGTCGATGATGTCCCACACGGCGATTGCTACGACGACGGCCAGCACACCCCACTCTTGCAGCTCCAGGTCGATGGGGAAGTCCTCGCTGGGCCAACCTACGTGGTCAAACAGGGCGCGGTTGAGTAGCTCATGGTTGATGACCGGCACCGCGATGAGCGCCACGACTGCGACGTTCAGCACGGTGTTGAGCGCGAACAAGCCGCGTGTCCAGTAGCCGCGTACGTGCCGCGCGATGGTGGCGCCGAGTTCGATGGCGATCACCACTAGCAACGCCGGGATCACAAAGCTCCACAGGTCTGGATTGAGTGCTGGGAGCCCTTCGCCTGTGTCGCTGTAGGCCGGCGGCCGGACGTGTTGCCACACCAGCGCGACGGCAGCCACGGCTAGGACGATGGTGCTCGCCACGGTGTCGGAGCTGCTTTGCTGCGGCTCGGACTCGCTGGGAAGCTTGTCCACGGTCCATGGCTCGGTCAAGCTCTCGGGCGCGGTACGGGTGCGGCTCGCAATAGCAAAGCCGAGCGTTGTCCAGAACACCAGGTGTACGCCAACGCTAAACACTGTCCAGAATGCGCTGCCAATGACCTCAGCCCAGGGGTCGCCCGCGATGACCGCCTCGAGGGGGATGATCACCGCCATGATGGGCAGCACAATCCACAGCAGCAGCGTCGTGAGCCGCTTCCATGGCAGGTAGAGGTCGGGGCCAATCAGATACAGGCGCCGGTTTGCGTACCGGGCGGCCAGCAGTTCAGGGTCACCAAAGTCGTTTAACACTGCCGCTTCTACGGCCGATGCGCGGGCTGGCTCATCAGCAAACTCGCTTTGGTCTAGACGAGCGTCGATGGCATCGCCAATCGCCTCGTGCAACTGGGCCTTGACGTCTTCGCGTTGGTTGGCGGGAAGCTTGCTTACGGTGGCTGCGATGTAGCGGTCGGTGAGGGTCATGAGGGGTCTCCCGTCTGGTCAAGTGCGGCAGTGAGCAGGGCCCAGTCCTGTCGGAGCAAGGCGATGAGTTCTTTGCCGGCTGACGTAGTGCTGTAGATCTTGCGCGGCCTGGCCTGAGTGGTGTCCCACTCGAAGGTCAGCAGGCCCTGTTGTTCGAGGCGGCGTAGGAGGGGATAGAGGGTGTTGGCCTCCACTTCGAGCCCGAGTTGTGCCAGGCGGTCGAGCAGGTTGTATCCGTAGTCGGGCACGGTCGCGAGCAGGGCGAGGCACGCGAGTGACGAGGTGCCACGGCGTAGTTCTTGCCGGTGTGCGGCGATGAGTTCGGGATCGACCATGCCAATTACTATACTGTGTGAGACACAGTATCGCTAGTCAACACAACAAAGTGCTAAAGTGGCTACTGCGAACCTAGCCCGCGCATCGGCCGCAAAAACCCTTCCCCGAGCAAGCGCAGCGCGCTAGGAGTAGCGTGAATGCATGATGCGCTTTCTGATTCGGGTCTTGATCTTCATCGCGTCTGCTGCCCTGGGTTTGTGGGCCGCGTCGCTCCTGCTTGAAGACTTTGTCATCCACATCGCCGGGTTCGTCATTGCAACGGCGATTTTTGCGATCGTGCAGTCGCTCTTGCAGCCCATCATGGTCAAGCTGACGGCCAAGTACGCAAACACGCTCACCGGAGGGGTGGGCCTGCTCACCACCTTCTTGGCGTTGCTCATCACCACGTTGGTGAGTGACGGCCTTGAGATCACCGGGGTCACCACTTGGCTGCTTGCGACCTTGATCGTGTGGCTCGTCACCGCAGTCGCGGCGCAGTTGCTGCCTAAGTGGTGGCTTAAAGATAAGGAGGGCGAGCGCTAGAGGTACTGATGTAGCCCTTGGTGTCGCTCAGAGCGCAAAAAATTGCGTGACAGAACCCTTGCGTAATTGGTAACATCGTGTATATGACCCACGACCACCGGGCTGACCCGGGCCTTGCCGCGCGCCTACGCGACGCGACCGCTATCGAACACAAAGATACCGAGACGCGGTCGTTTATTACCCAACTCATGGGCGGCGAACTCGATATTGCGGCATACGTCCGCTACCTCGCGCAGTACGCATACGTGTACCGGGCGCTTGAGGCACGCACCCCGCAGGCTGGCGATCCAGAGTTTTTGAACGACCCCGCTTTGCCGCGCTATAGCGCGATCGTGTCTGACCTCGAAAACCTCGGGGCTTCGAACTGGGAAAGTGAGCACCCGCCACTGCCCGCCACGCGAGCGTATGTCGACCACCTTGAAGCGATTGCGGACTCAGACGTTGCCCGCTACTTGGCGCATCACTACACGCGTTATCTGGGCGACCTCTCCGGAGGCCAGGCGATCGCCAAGTTGGTGGCACGCCACTACGGCGCTACCGAAGAGCAGCTTGCCTTCTATCGCTTTGACCTCATTGACTCCCCTGTGCGTTTTAAGCGCACCTACCGCGAGGGCATCGATGCTCTTGCGTGGACCGACGAACAGCAGGCAGCGCTTATCGCCGAGGCCAAAGGGGCCTTTGGCTTCAACGCCGCCATCTTTGAGGCACTGGGCGAGGACGCCCCGGCGCCGGTTCCATCCTGATTGCCATGGGCCGCGCTCGCGGGCGCGCACTGATCGCAGCCGTAGCGGCGTTGGTGCTTGCAGGGTGCAGCGTTTCGCTCACCCCTGAAGGGAACAGCTCTTCGGCCGATGCGCCCATTGCGCAGCCGTCCACGCCACCTGAGATTTCACTTGAGCGGGTATCAGTCTTTGACCCCGAATTGGTGCTTGACGACCCAGGCGCTTATGTGGGGCCTTCCACGGCCGTGCTCGGTGATTCCCGTGTGCAGGTGGTCTCTGACGTGGTGGATCCTGAGCTGCCGGTGACGGTGACGAGCCACGAGCGCGGTGGCGACCGTGAGGTCGTTGTCGAAGACGCGAGCCGCATCATTGCGATGGACCTGGCTGGGTCAATTTCTGCGACCGTGTGGGCATTAGGCCTGGGGGAGAACCTCATTGGGCGTGACACTGCGAGCCAGTTCCCGGGTATCGAGCACTTGCCCGTGATTACGGGCGCAGGCCACACCGTGAATGTTGAAGCAATTTTGGCGCTCAAGCCCTCCGTCGTGGTGACGGACGGCACCATTGGGCCAATCTCCTCAGTGAATCAGTTGAGAGACGCGGGCATTCCGGTCGTATACGTCAAGAACGATCCCACGTTTGCGGGTGCTGAAGAGCTTGCACGGCAGGTGGGTGCTGCGCTGGGGGTCCCTTCTTCCGGTGAAGCTCTTGCGGAACGCACCGCGGCAGAGGTCGCAGACGCTCAGGAACGTATTGCCGCGGTTGCCCCTCAAGGGGAGGACAGGTTGCGGATGGTGTTCCTCTATCTGCGAGGCTCCGCGGGCGTCTACTACCTGTTTGGCGAAGAGTCCGGTGCGGACGAGCTGGTGCGCGCCATGGGCGGTATTGATGTGGCCCAAGAAATCGGTTTGGACGGCATGAAGCCGTTGACGGACGAGGCGATGCTGGCGGCAGATCCGGACGTGATTTTGGTGATGTCCAACGGCTTGGAGTCCATGGGTGGAGTCGAAGGGTTGTTGAGAGACAAGCCCGCAATTGCGCTTACCCAGGCCGGTCAGAACAGTCGATTTGTCGACATGGATGACGGTCAAATGCTTGCCTTTGGCCCGCGTTCAGCGGACATTCTCGAGTCCCTCGCTGCCGCCGTGTACGCGCCTCAAGTCAACAGCGCATAAGGGCTTAAGAATGAGTGTCGGGCCCTCAGGGCCATCTGCTCCCACAGTGTCGCGCGCCAAACGACTGCGCCGCCCGCTGGTAGTCGTCGGCTCCATGAGTGCGCTGCTCGTAGTCGGCGTACTCGTGAGTGCTGCGGTGGGACAACTCCCCATCGCTATCACTGAAGTTATCGGGGCACTGGGGCAAGGCATTGGCATCGACAATGCTTGGTCGCCTGATGATGAGGTGCTCTATCAGGCGCTATGGCAGATTCGGTTCCCACGCGTGGCCATGAGTTTGTTGGTGGGTGCGTCGCTCGCAGTCGCGGGTGCAGTCATGCAGGCGATCTTTGGTAACCCACTGGCTGAGCCTGGAGTCGTCGGAGTCTCCTCGGGAGCAGCGCTGGGCGCCGCCACCGCCATTGTTTCCGGTGGGGCGCTTGCCGGCGTGCTCGGTACAGCGTCACTCGCGTTCGTGGGTGGAGTGGGCGCGACCTTGCTGGTGTACTTTATGGCGCGGTCCAATGGCCGCACTGAAGTGGTGACGCTGCTGCTGACAGGTATCGCCGTGAACGCTTTCGCCGGGGCGGGGCTGGCCTTCTTGCTGTTTGCCGGTGACTCGTCGTCACGCGAGCAGATTGTGTTCTGGCAGCTGGGATCTCTGGGCGGCTCGCGCTGGGACGAAGTGGTGATGGTGGCCATATTGGCGGCCGTTGCCATCACCGCCGCGATGCTGCTGGCCCGTCGCTTTGACTTACTTTCTCTCGGGGAACGCACCGCCGGGCATTTGGGTGTGCGCGTCGAGCGGCTACGGATCATGTCCATCGTGTTGGTCGCGGTACTGACCGGTGCTGCCGTGGCATTCGCCGGAATCATTGCCTTTGTTGGCCTAGTGGTCCCTCACGCGATTCGTATGCTCCTTGGTCCGTCGCACCGCATGCTCATCACCGCGAGCATGATCGGGGGCGGCTTGCTGCTGGTGTGGGCAGACCTGTTCGCACGCACCGCAGTGACCGGGGCCGAGCTGCCCATTGGTTTGTTGACGTCGCTTATTGGTGGTCCGTTCTTCTTCTACCTGCTGCGTTACGCACGCTCGCGCCAAGGGGGATGGGCATGACCGCGGCGTTTAGTGTGCGCGACGTGGCCGTGCGCATTGGTGACGCCACCCTTGTTGAGGACGCGTCGCTCGACATCGCGCATGGTGAGCTCGTGGCCCTCGTGGGGCCCAATGGCGCCGGCAAGTCGACGCTCCTCAGCGTGCTCGCAGGGGACCGTAAGCCCTCATCCGGAACCGCGCTAGTAGATGGGCGCGCGCCAGCGGCTTGGGGCGCTACCGAACTTGCCCGGCGACGTGCAGTCCTGACGCAAGACAACCACGTCTCTTTCCCGTTCCGTGTGCGCGAGGTCGTTGCGATGGGCCGCACTCCGTGGCGGGGTACTGACAGCGACATCGATGACGATGCCGCCATCGCCGCCGCGCTCTTAGAATGCGACATCCTCCACTTGGCGAACCGTACGTTCACGTCATTGTCGGGCGGTGAGCGTGCGCGAGTATCGCTCGCACGCGTGCTGGCTCAGCGCACTCCTGCGGTGCTGCTTGATGAGCCCACGGCGTCACTGGACCTCCGGCACCAGGAAGATGTGTTGACCGTTGTGCGCCGGCTGGCCAACGGCGGTAGTGCAGTGGGCGTGGTGCTCCACGACCTTTCCCTTGCGGCTGCATACGCGGATCGCATCGCCGTCATGGAGACCGGCCGCATCGCAGCGATAGGCAAACCCGCAGCGGTGATGCAGCCGGAGCTCTTGGAGCATGTGTACGGCATTGGCGTGCGACTGGTGAAGGATCCCGAGTCGATCGCGCCCATCATCGTCCCGCGCCGCTAACCCGCCCGACCCGCCCCCACCCCGCCCCGCTGCCCCCTCCCGAACCCGACCCGACCCGCCCCCACCCCACCCCACCCGAACCTTAGCGCCGTAGGGGTCGCTGAGTGCTGGGTTTCAGGGGGTCGATGTAACCCAGTGGACACTCAGCGATATTTGGCAGCGAAACCTAGCCAGCGCATCGGCCGCAAAAAAGCGGTCGGAGCGCCACAGGTGCGCCCCGACCGCTTATGAAACAAACTACTTTTTGCGGCGCGCCGCAATCACGACGAGTGCAGCCGTGCTAATGACTGCCGCGACGACCAGGACCCAGGCCCACCAAGGGGTGCCTGCGTCGCCGGAGGGTTCGGTCACGGTGGTGTCCGCCGTCGGTTCATCGACAGGCTCGCCGGTGGGCTCATCGGTGGGCTCAGGTGCCTCACCGGTGAGGGCGAGCACGCAGTCGTCCGCACTGGTGAGCGTGAACGTCACCGGGTCGAGGGCCTCGCCGCCGGGGTAGGTGCCAAAGGCATCTGAGCCTGCGTCGGTGAGGGTCGCAGGGATGCCGGTAAAGGTCACCACATTGCCCTCAGAGTCGACGGTGCCCGCGTCCAGATCAAGCTCCGCGAATCGGATTCCTGTCTGCGAGACAGGCTGACCGTCTTGGGTGGTGCCTGTCACGTCCATGAGCAGGTACGCGCCGTCGCCGGACAGCTCGACGATGGGGTTTGCGATCGTGGTGTTGAGCACGTCCCCGTGGCCCTGGAACTGGATGGAGCCCGCGTAGTTGAGCGCGCCGGTCAACGCCTCGGTGTCGAGCGCGCCGTCACCGCCGGACCATACGTATTCGCCACCAACTTCAGTCACTCCATCGAGGGTCCAATCACCGTCTGCGATGGGGGACTCGAGGTAGCTGCGGAAGCCTTCCTTGAAACCCCAGGACAGGTCAGATGAGTCGACTACACACATGCCCCCGACCGAGCGATCAGGGATGTTCAGCACGATGCCGTAGTTGCTCGAGCCTTGGAACGTCAGGGTGTGCTCGCCCGTCAATGACGCGGGGAGTGAGCCTGTCCACGATGCGACGCCGTTTGCGTTGGCGGTGACGTCGGTGGCCAACACGGTGGGTGTTGAGTAAACAACGACCTTGATGTCTTGTTCATTAGGCTCAAAGCCGGGCACCTCGAGTGTGACGACCTCGCCCGCGAGCAACTGTGCGAGCGTCTGGTCGTCGATGTCGATTCCGGTGGTCGCTGGGGGAGTGTCCGGGATGCCGTCTGCGGTCGTAGATACGGCCGATGCGACAGTCCGGACACCTCCACCACCAGCAGGTGCGGGGTCACCAAAGGTGAAGCTCACCGGGGCTAGCGAGCGGCCTGCGGGGTAGAAGTTCATGAAGGCGCGTGCGCCTGCGGGAGTCAGAGTGGCGGGAGCGCCAGAGAAGCGCACTGCCTCACCTTGAGTGCTCCGGTTTGCGGCTGCCAGGTTCAGCGACGCGAAGTCCACGCGTGAACCGTTGACGGAGACTGACAGCATGGCGCGCGAGGTTCCCGTCATGCGTACTTGCGGGTTGGAAAAGCGCAGGTTCAACGCGCCGCCGTGCCCGTTGAAGGTCACCGCGCCCGAGTACTGGGCGGTTCCAGTGCCGGCTGAGGCGTTCAGGTTGCCGCCGGACTGGCCAAAGGTGAAGACGCCGGCCGATGCGCGTGCGCCTTGGACAGAGATGGATCCCTTGGCGCCGCGGTTGGTGATGTAGTCGCGGAAGTCCGAGTCGACGCCCCAGGAAAGGCTGCCGGCTACGCCGGCCTTGGGGGCGGGGGTTGCGGGTGGGGTGCCCTTGCCTGGTTTGGCGGGGTTCTTGTCGGGCTCGTTGCCGGTATTGCCAGTGCCGTCGCCGGAGCCTGAGGTCGGCTTGCTTGCGCCCAGGGTAACGGTCAGCGGGTCGAACGTGACGCCAGTCTCGTAAAAGCCGTCAAAGATCGCTTGGCCTGACTTCAACAGCGTGGTGGGGACCTTGGTGTACGTCACGGACGCGTCGCCAGCAGTGCGGTCAGCGGCGCCGAGGTTGAGTGTCACCAGGTCGATGCGCGATCCATCCCGCACCACAGAGAGCACGCCCTGAGTGGTGGAGGTGAGGCGAATATTCGGGTCACTGAACGTAATGTCGATGCCGTGTGTGGAGTGCTCGAACCGCACCTCACCCTTGAACTTCGCAGTGCCGGTTCCCTTGGTCACGTCCAGGGTTCCGCCGTCTGGTGCGAAACGGAATGTACCGTCGGTGTTCTTGGATGCGCCGGCGCTGACCGTGATCCCGCTGTTGCCGATGTAGTCGCGCCAGCTCTCCCGAACGCCCCAGTTGAGGTCGCCACTGGTGGGAACTGGGATCACTACTTCATTGTCATCCCCGTCGTCGCCGCCGCCAGCGTCTTCATCGGCGAGGAAGGCGAGTGGTGTGAAGGTTTCGAAGGGTGCGTAGGTGGGGCCGCCGGCGGCGTAGGTGTAGATGCCCCAGTTGCCGGTGGTGTCGGCGCCTTCGCGGTCGATGGTCATGGTGACGGAGAAGGTGCCGTCGTCGTTGAGGGTGAAGCGGCCGCCGCTGTCGAGCATGGGCTTGAACGAGTCGGGTGCGCCTGCGTATGCGCTGTCGGTGAGGGCCCAGCGTTGAGCGGTGACGTCGCGTGCGGAGCTTGGTGCCCCGTCGGAGGGCTTCCAGTCGTCGGCGAACTGGCCAAAGATGACGTAGGCGCCGCCGAACTGGCAGTTCACCCAAGAAGTACCATCGCGTTCACACAAAGGTGCACGCGTCGCGGTGGTCGCGGGATCGTTCTCCACGAAGCCCGAGCCCGTAATGGTGATCTCGTCACCATCGAGCAGGTCGGAGGCCTGCGAGACCTCCACGGCCGCGTTGGGCGCGAAGTTAAGTGGTGTGAAGGTTTCGAAGGGTGCGTAGGTGGGGCCGCCGGCGGCGTAGGTGTAGATGCCCCAGTTGCCGGTGGTGTCGGCGCCTTCGCGGTCGATGGTCATGGTGACGGAGAAGGTGCCGTCGTCGTTGAGGGTGAAGCGGCCGCCGCTGTCGAGCATGGGCTTGAACGAGTCGGGTGCGCCTGCGTATGCGCTGTCGGTGAGGGCCCAGCGTTGAGCGGTGACGTCGCGTGCGGAGCTTGGTGCCCCGTCGGAGGGCTTCCAGTCGTCGGCGAACTGGCCAAAGATGACGTAGGCGCCGCCGAACTGGCAGTTCACCCAAGAAGTACCATCGCGTTCACACAAAGGTGCACGCGTCGCGGTGGTCGCGGGATCGTTCTCCACGAAGCCCGAGCCCGTAATGGTGATCTCGTCACCATCAACCAAGCCCGAGTCGTTCTTGACCGAGACGCTCGCCTGGACCGGGCCCTCGGGAGTCGGGGCGGGTGTGACGCTGGGCTCAGGGGCAGGCTTGAGGCTCACGCTCGGCGCGGGAGTGGGTTCAGCCGCGGGAGTGGTCTCTGCCGAGGGAGTGGGAGCCGGCTCAGGCTCGGGCTCAGCAAACGTCAGGGGCGTGGCAGTCTCGAATGGCGCGTACGTTGAGCCTGAACCGGAGTACGTGTAGATGCCGTAGTTGCCAGGGGCGTCGGGGCTGGAGTCAGACACCGTGAACTGCGCGGTGAACGTTCCGTCGCTCCCAATGGTGATGCTCCGCAGTGACTCAGGCGCTGCTGCGTCGAGCGCCCACTTCTGGGTGGTGACGGGCCGCGCGGACGAAGGCGCACCAGCGGAGGGCTGCCATTCATCGGCGAACTTTCCGAAGACCACATACGCGCCACCAAATTGACCGGCTAGTGGCGGGCGCGTGCCGCTCGTCGAGCCGTCCTCGGCGGGCACAAAGCCAGAACCGGTGACGGTAATGGTCTCACCTGCGCCGTCGAGCCCTTCCGTTTTAGACACGACCACCGTGGGGGTAGGTGCCGCCTGAGCAGGTACGGCAACTAAAACGGTACTGATCAGTGCAGTGAGCAGAGCAACCGCGATGGTGGTTGCGGCAGGGCGCGCGAGGGTGTGGCGCAAAGTCACAAGTGTCTCCAGAAGACGTTAATGAGGGGCGACGCATCGACGCGTCCGGACGGCCGGGGAGGGGCATGCCTTAATGGACTTTACTGCCCCTATGGCCAGTAACGCAACAATAATGTTGCGTAATCCCCACCCCGCGCGAAACCGCGAGATTCCTGTCGTTACTGAGCCCGCGCATCGGCCGTATAAACGCAGTTAGTCGGGACTGGGTTGCCGGAACTCATCGCGCTCGTCCGAGACCCTCTGGATCAACGCGGCGAGCGTCGAAGAGTCGTGCTCCGTCCAATCCTCGGGTTGCGTGAGCCCCACCCAGGCGTCGAGGTTCGCGCGGTAGGTATAGAGGTGGCCAAAGCCTTCCGGAACAGACTCTGACGCGGGCATGTCGAGCAACACTTGCCAGAAGGTCACGAGCGGATACCAGGCCATTGTGTCGCTCACATCTGGCGCACGCTGACCGGGTTCAAGCCACTCGGGCCGCTCGAAGGCCAGCCGCGGCGAGAACCACACCACAGGATCGGAGCCATGATGCAGGTATACGAGCCGGGTGGGACCCCACTCCTCACCGGCTCTCATCAGGCCGTTGTCCTCAGTGGTGAAGCGCACGGTGCGACCATCGCCCACAAGAGGGCTCCACGGCGCACTGCGTTCGTCCCGGCCAGCCACCAAGTCGGTGTACAAGTTATTGACGAACGACGGCGGTCCGGCCATAAGCGCGCCATCGATCGGTTCGTTAAGAATGTCCGGCTTGGTCAGCACCGATTCCACACCGGTCGAGCCAAGCGATAGCCCATATAGATAGAGCCGGGGCCGGGACTCTTGGGGCAATGTCAACCAATGGTCGTGCACCGTCGTGAACACCACCCGGGATGTCTCGCGCACCCGCTCTTGGTCCGCAAGTAACGAGATCCAGCTAGGCAAATACGAGTACTGCACGCCGGCAATGGCGGTGTCACCGTTCCACAGGTATTCGAGCGGCACGGTTCCGCGCGAGTCAATAAAGCCGGTTCCGGTCGTGGTGGCGAGCACCAGAATTTCGCGCTCGAACGCGCCCGTGCGTTTGAGTTCCTCAAGCAGTACGTCGGCCCGGTCTTGCAGTGTCTCGCCCGAGCGCAGCCCGGCATAGACGCGGATGGGCTCGAGCGCACCCCCGCCCGAAGACTCGTTGAGGTCGTCAACAGTGGGCCCGGTCCACACGAACTCACGGCCTTGCCGGCCTAGCTGTTCCCATTCGACCAGAGACTCTGGCCCACCTGAGCGCAGTGTCGATGTGGGCTGCTCGACATTGGGTTTGTTCCCTTGGTCTTGGCTAGAAAACACCCAGTTGGCGGTGGTGAAGAACGCATTGACAAAGGCGCCCGATGCGACCCACCACAGCGCCGACACCAGCACCACTGCCGTCACGGCAACAGCGAGCGGCCGGGGTAGCCAGCGGTTGAGCAGGTTGTTCGCTCTGCGGAACAGCGCTCGTAGCAGGCGTGACAACACCAGGATGACGACAGCGACAACCGCGGCCATCACGACAATCACCGGCCATACCAGGGGTGACAGCGGGTCCATGCCAAAACTGAGCCGAGTGTCATTTTGCCAGCCCACATAGGCCCAAATGGCGAGGGTGGCCTGCAGCGCAATAAGGCTCAAGGCCGCACCGAGCAGTATCGCTCGCACCCGCCCCCGCGCCTGGGGTACACGCAAAAACTGCATGACCGCGTAAGTACTCGCGCCCAATCCGTACCCGATCATGTACGCCACGCCCGAGTTCAGCCCTTGCGCCCAACCGTCACGCGGCAGCAGCGATGGCGTGAGTGAAATTGCGAAGAAGTACAGACCAAACACCAGGCCTACCGCGGAGAAGCTGCGCTCAAGCACGCGCGGCGGACGCCGTCGTAGAGGCGCCGGCTCACTCAAGCGCGCGAACGCCCGCTCCACGAGTTTGCTGGGGGTCATGCCATCTCCGTGTCCACTGTTTGAGGCCGGCTTTGAGATTAGCCCACGCCGTCTTTTCATTGCGGCCGATGCGCTGGCTGGGTGAAGACAATCGGGCACCCATCCACGGGGAACAGTACGGGGAACAGCTAGCAGGGAGTGGCTAAGCCGCGTCCCGGACCAATGGTTGGGTCATGCAGTGCGCACCGCCCCGGCCACGACCAAGTTCTGAGCCCACAATCTCCAGTACCTCGATACCGGCCGCGCGCAAGCGCTCATTCGTGTGAGTGTTGCGGTCATAGGCCACCACCACCCCGGGCTCGAGCGCCAATACGTTGTTGCCTGCGTCCCACTGCTGACGTTCAGACGCGTAACGATCACCGCCGGTCTCGATGAGGCGCAACTTACTGAGCCCAAGCGCGTGGGCGACCACATCTGTGAACCGCATATTCTCGCGTACGACGTCTAAGGTGCCGGGCGCATCGGCCGCAAAAAGGCTGTACGTCTCAATGTGGTCCACAATGCCGGGGAACACGGTCGCCACGTCACGGTCCGCGAAGGTAAACACGGTGTCAAGGTGCATGGCGGCCCGGAGTTTGGGGAGTTTTGCCACAATCACCCGGTTAGCTGCACCGGCGGTGAACAGCATGCTCGCCACCTGGGTGATGGCTTGGCGGCTGGAGCGCTCTGACATTCCGAACACGACCACACCATTACCGACGGGCATCACGTCACCGCCCTCAAGGGTCGCAAGGCCGTGGCTGACCTCGGGGTCTCCCCACCACGGTGTCACCTCGCCCGCGAACTCAGGGTGGAAGGTGTAGACGGCCTTCATAATGAGGGTTTCTGCATGGCGCGCGGGCCAATACAGCGGGTTGAGGGTCACGCCGCTATAGATCCATGAAGTGGTGTCGCGCGTGAACAGAGTGTTGGGGAGCGGTGGCATCAGGTAGTCGCGCATGCCGGACTCTTCACGCACCAAGTGGATGCCATAAGGGGCGAGATCCTTTGGCAGATCGTTAGTGCCCAGGCCGCCAAGAACATACTTCGCTAGGTCATCGGCCTCAAGTGAATCCAGGTACGCGCGCACGTCCTCAACAAGGCCTAGCCCCACTTCGTTGGCAGTGATTTTGCGGTCCATCAGCCACGTGCGGGCAGCGGGGATTGCGAGGGTTTGAGCGAGGAGCTCATGAAGTTCCAGCACCTCAATGTTCCATTCACGCATGAGCGAAACAAAGGCATCGTGGTCGCGACGCGCGTTTTCGACCCACATCACGTCATCGAACAACAGGGCCTCAGCATTGGACGGCGTAAGGCGATTGTGCGCAAGGCCAGGCGAGCACACAAGGACCTTGCGCAACCGGCCTACTTCACTGTGAACACCCAACACATCTTTGGGCTTCGAGGGAGCCTTGATCATGAATCGAACGTAACACCGCTAAGAGCGACTAGCGTAGGTCTATGGGCTTCCTCTCAAAACTTACTGGCGGTCGCAAGCGCGTAGACCCTTACGGGCTATGGGAGCCAGACGCGCAACAGCTCGAGCGGTTCATCGCTAACGGCGCAGACCCGGCGGCGGCGCGTGACAGCGAGTTTGCTATCACCTTCAAGGATGAAGACAAGGCTCGCGCGGCTGCAAAAGAGCTTGGGCAAATACCTGTAGCAGGGGAGTTGGTGGAGCCCAGTCACGGCGTAGATGAGTGGGGAATTCTTATATATGGGCGTGACGAGCCGCTCGTTCCCGACTTTTTGCGCGAGACCGTGGACCTAGCGCAGCGCATTGCATCGTCGCATGGCGGTGAATACGAAGGCTGGGCCGCGATGTTTACCGCAGGCGAAAAATCTGGCTGGGGAATCGAACCGATTGAAGGGTTCTGAGGAATACTCCGGGTATGGCTGAGCGCGATCCCGCGGACGTTTCGACGCCGTTAGTGGCACCGGAGCAGTTGGTGACACGTGCGCAAGCGCTTGTTGCTGGAGCCGGCGGTGAGCGAGTAGTCATTGGGGTGACGGGGGTGCCCGCGGCCGGCAAGTCGACCTTGGCCGCGCAGCTCGGTGAGGCGACCGGCGGGGTAGTGGTGCCCATGGATGGGTTCCACTTGGCGCAGGCCCAGCTCGAACGGCTGGGGCTCGCTCACGTCAAGGGGGCGCTGGCGACCTTTGATGGCGCAGGGTTCGTGTCGCTGCTCAGTCGGATTGTGGCGCGTGACGAACACGTGGTCTATGCGCCGGACTTTAGGCGCGACATTGAGGAGCCGGTCGCGGGGGCGATCGCTGTGCCTCGCGAGGTGTCGCTGGTGATTGTCGAGGGTAACTACCTGCTGGTTGACTCACCGCCGTGGGATCACGTGCGAGGCCTGCTGACCGAGTGCTGGTATCTCGAGGCCGACTCTGAGATGGTTCTGGATCGCTTAGTTGAACGGCACGTGAGGGGCGGCCGCAGTCCCGAGCAGGCGCGGGCGTTTGCGCTCGCAAGTGACATGGTGAATGCGGAGTTTGTTTCGGCTACGGCGTCTAGGGCCGATGCGGTGGTGACAACTACTGCCGTGTTGCCCGGGTGATGTTGCTGGGGTTTGAGCTACGTTGCCGGTTCGGCTTCTGGGGTAGCGCTTTTCTCGGCGGCTTTACGGGCGGCGGCTGCGGCTTGGATGCGCGCAGTCAGCATGCGTAGGCGAACGCGGGCGTTGCGGCGCTCGGAGTAAGACGCAGCAGTCTCGAGCGCCTCTTTGGCGTCCAGCACTAACGCGTCGATGATGGTGGCGTCATCGGTTCCCAGGCGGGCGGCGAGCATCTGTACTGCGGCCTCTGTCTCAGGGTTGTCGATGTGGAGTGTCATAGGGCTCATTCTATGCCTGACCAGGGGTGTGGGGCTAGAGCCTTTGTGCGGGCGCACCAGCTCCGGGGCTTGACGGAGTGGTGCGCGGCGGGGCCGCGTAAGGAAGTGGACGGAGGCCGCGTCGCCGTTGACGAGGCCTCCGCGATCGGTTGCGCCGGCAGTGGCCAAGCGCAAGTCGTGGGCCTGCGCAACATCACGCGAGGCAAATCCCGGGGTAATGGCTATCGTCTCAAAGTCTGGGACAGGGTTAGTCACTGTCGAGGCGTTGTGGCTGAAACGTGACCTGATTGTTGCCCGGTATTAGTTGTCTATCACGGTTTGGGCCCAGTTCAAATTGAGCCAGTGTGACAAATGCCCCTCCATGCCCCGAGCACCTACGGCTTGGGGCAACTTCTCGAGCGCCTCAAGCCTGGGGTTTAGAGGGCCGATGCGCTCGTTGGGTTAGGGCTGTCGCCAGGGCTTTCCGTTTTTGCGGGTTTCGAGATAGG
>CAZHTO010000044.1:0-15588 GCA_964535845.1 uncultured Demequinaceae bacterium
TGGGGGGGGGGCGCGCCGCGCCTCGACCCACTGTCGGTGCCGCCCAGCGGCACCGACAGGGGAGGCCCACGTTCCCTCTACATAAAGCAGACGAGTCCCCGGCCGCTCGAGCCAACTGAGCACAAGCTCCTGTTCCTCGATAAGCGGCGGCTCAAAATTGAACGTGTCCCACGCGGCCTTCAGCTCATCAGCGGCCGCCCAGACTCCCTGTTCGACGCGCTTGCTTCCTAACAGCACACCCTGAGCAACAGACACGAGTTCCCAGGCCTCATCCACTCGACGTACTGCAATGATGCGGCAGGCTCGCAGTGACGCAAGTCGGGTATGGCGCATTGCCCCATCCACTGCCGCACTCAGACAATCCCTTAACTCAGCAGCTCGCTCATACTGCAGATCTGCTGCGTAATTTGTCACCGCTCGTTCCAGGGCCGTCACCACTGCAGAGACATCGCCAGCCATTGCTTGGCGCGCCGCGATCGCTGTGCGCTCGTATCCAGACGAGGCACCTAGTACACACGGCGCGGAACAGTTACCCAGATCCTGCTCGATACAAGCTGCTGAACCAGCTCGCGGGACGATGGTGAGCCGTGTCTTGCACGAGCGCAGCCCGAGTGACTGTTCGAAAGCAAGAGCGGCACGTTGAGCGTCACCCATCGAGCGCATCGGCCCTAGCCACCCGTCACCACCATGAGCGGAACGCACAGCTACGAGTCGGGGATAGCGTTCATCCGTGAGGCGTAGCCACGCGGTCTTTTCTGGCCTCGTTGACCTACGGTTATAGCGTGGTCGCCACTGGTTGATCATCCGCACTTCAACCACGCTTGCTTCAAGCGGGGTGGGGGTGACATGGGCTTCGACTCTGACCGCAAGATTGAGCATGTCGCGAATGCCGCGCCTCGCCTCGCCCCGGGTGAAATAGGACTTCACCCGCGATCGTAGGTTGCGAGAGGTCCCTACGTAGAGACGGTCGCCTTGAGGGCCTATAAAGCTGTATACGCCTGGTTGAGAAGGCAGGCCATCAGCCATGGTCGCTTTGAGCCTGAGCGCCGCAGGCACGGGATTGCGTAATGTGTCGAGGTCTTCACGGTGGGTCACACCGAACGCGGCAAGTCGCTCGAGCAGGGCATGGAGCACCTCGCCTGTGGCGCGGGCGTCTTCGAGCGCACGGTGATTGGGTGTGACGTCGGTTCCGAATAGGCGTGCGAGGGTGCCGAGCTTCTTGTTGGGGGCTTCTTCTTTGGTCGTAGCGCGGCGTGCGAGGATGAGAGTGTCGACAACCTCGGGTTGCGGCCACGCATACCCGTGCTGTCTGCAAGCCTCTTTAAGGAACCCCACATCAAAGCGGGCATTGTGAGCGACCAACACTGCGTCACCTAGAAACTCTAGGAAACTAGGCAACACTTGCTCGATACGGGGTGCCTCGGTCACCATGACATCAGTAATGCCGGTGATGGCCACGATGAGTGGAGGGATGGCGGTGCCCGGGTTCACAAGCGTCTGAAACTCACCAATGACCTCGCCACCGCGAGTTTTCACAGCACCAATCTCGGTGATGGCGTTGTCCTTGGCAGACGTGCCTGTAGTTTCCAGGTCGACTACGACAAAAGTGGTCGCGGAAAGTGGCTCACCTATGTCCGTCAGGCTTGTCTGTAGCTCCACGCTCATACGGATGAGGCTACGTGCAGGCTCTGACACGCGAGAAGTTCACCACCACAAACGCGAATGTCAGACCTCAGTCGTAACGTGAAACACATGATTATCGAATGCGAATTCTGTGAAACCAGTCCCGGCGTCGACCACGACTGCATGGTCGCGTTTTTGACGGACCCTGCACGTGACACACGACCGGTCCGAATGGACGCCGACCAGGCGGCCGCCGTTGAGTTGCTGGTCAAGGGTGGTCTAGTGCCGCCCCTGCGGCTTGTACCACCGCTTGGGCCAGCGTTCCCACCCACGTCACCGACCCGCGCAGTCTCCCGTCAGCGGGCAAGCTAAACACTTGTCCGAAAGCACGGAAAGCGCCGTCGAGCGACCCCTCTAGTTGGCGTGCGCAGAGGCGTAAATCTCGCGCACCACATCTGCGTGCTCTTCGAGCACCCGAGTGCGCTTGACCTTGAGTGAAGGGGTCAGCATTTCGTTGTCCACAGTGAGGTCGCCATCGAGAATACGGAACGTCCTAATCGACTCAGCGCGCGAGACTGCTGAGTTGGCGCGGTCAATAGCTTTTTGAATGCGCGCGAGAATGCGCTCGTCCTTAGCGGCCTCGGCTGGGGTCATGGGATCCATGCCCTTGCCCTTAAGCCATCCAGGTAGTGCATCAGCGTCAAGGGTGATGAGTGCAGCGATAAACGGCTCGGAGTCCCCCACCACCACACACTGACTTACCAGGGCATACGCGCGAATTCGATCTTCCAGTTCAGCGGGTGCGACATTCTTGCCACCCGCAGTCACGATGATCTCTTTCTTACGGCCTGTAATGGTGAGGTAGCCGTCCTTGTCCTCGGTGCCAATGTCACCCGAGTGGAACCAGCCATCCACCATCGCCTCATTCGTAGCCTCGGCGTTGTTGTGGTAGCCCTCGAACAGTTGCTCACCTCGCAAAAGGATCTCGCCGTCCTCAGCGATCTTCACGTCAATCCCAGGCAGTGGCGGTCCAACTGTGCCGATCTTCGACAACGAGGCGGGGTTCACAGTCGCCGCAGCGTTCGTTTCTGTGAGCCCATATCCCTCGAGCACGGTTAGCCCGAGCCCACGGTAGAAGTGGCCAAGCCGGTCCCCCAGGGGAGCAGAGCCGGAAATTGCCCAACTTGCGTTGCCACCCAGGACGTCGCGTATTTTGCCCAGCACCAGCGCATCGGCCAATTTGTGACGCAGTTTGAGTGCAAGCGAAGGTCCTTGCTCTGTGTCCAAAGCGCGTGAGTAATCAATAGACTGCTTGGCTGCCCAACGGAAGATCTTGACTTTGCCGCCCGCGGCAGCCTTTTGTTCCGCAGAGTTGTAGACCTTCTCGAACACGCGCGGTACGGCAAGCACGAGCGTGGGGTGGAAGGACTGCATTGCAGGCACGAGTTTCGCGGGGTCTGAGCAGAAACCAATCACCATGCCCGAGGCCACGAGAGTGATTTCTACGAGGCGTGCGAGCGAATGTGCGAGCGTAAGGAAGAGCACTGTCGAGGCGCCTTCTTGGAACAACACCGGCCTCAGGTGGTCCTGAATGCCCGTAATGTGCCGCACGTATGAAAAATGAGTAAGACGGACGCCCTTGGGGCGGCCAGTGGTGCCCGACGTATACATAATCGTCGCGAGAGAGTCATGTGTCAGCGTGGCGATGCGTGCCTCAAGAGTCTCGTCAGGAATCGCGGCTCCAGCGGCTACCAGATCATCAAGCGCACCATCATCAATGACCAGCACAGTAGTCACGGGGCTCTCGTGATCGCGAGCCACATTGCGTACCCGGTCAGCAAGCTCAGGACTTTCTGCCACGACCAGCGAGACATCCGCATCAGAAGTGATCCAGTCGATCTGGCTTTCGGCCGACGTGTCATAGATAGGTACGGGGACAGCCCCAGCAGACATGATCGCGAAGTCCAGCACGGTCCACTCATAGCGAGTGCGCGAAATGATGGCAACACGGTCGCCCGGTTCGACACCAGAAGCAATAAGTCCCTTGGCTACGCCGTTGACGTGAGCCTGAGCTTGCGCGCCAGTGACATCAATCCAGTTCTCGTCAGCATCAGGGTGTCGCAACACAACCTTGTGGGCATGCGTGGTCCACGCTGCGCTAATAAGAGCGAGGATGTTCTGTGGGTATTCAGGGGCTGGATTTTCCATAGTGTCTCCATTGGCATTCTGGAACGTGACGCTCACGATACCCTCTTCCCAGGACCACACACACATCTAAGGGGCATGTTCATGCACGCAATCGGCGTTGACATTGGCGGGACCAAGATTGCCGTCGGCGTAGTCGATGACGACGGCCGCATCGTTGAACAGGTGCGCAGGCCCACCCAGCCGGAGGACGCGGCGAGCATTGATCAAGCTATCGCCGATGCGGTCAACGAGTTGGGTAAGAACCACGAGTTTTCGCGGGTAGGCCTCGCAGCAGCGGGCTTTGTCTCGTCGGACCGTAGGCGAGTATTGTTCGCCCCCAACATTGCATGGCGCGAATACCCTCTCGCAGAGAAGGTAGAAGCACTTATTGAGCGCGATGACGTCCAGGTCACAGTAGAGAACGATGCAAACGCTGCTGGCTGGGGCGAGTACCGCTATGGCGCAGGCAGGGATGCGCAACACATGGTGATGCTGACGATTGGTACGGGGCTTGGAGCCGCAATCATTTCTGACGGCCAACTAGTGCGCGGCAGCTATGGATTCGCTGCTGAACTCGGCCACATGCGGGTACAGCCAGGGGGACACCCGTGTGGCTGCGGTCTACGGGGCTGCTGGGAGCAGTACGCATCCGGATCCGCATTGGTGCGTGAGGCGCGGCGTGCCGCACAAGAGCGCTCGGTGCGGGCAGCTGGACTGCTGAGGATCGCAGGTGGTACCGCAGAACAGATCGTGGGCCCGCACATTACCGCCGCTGCAGAAGACGGTGATGAGCTCGGGCTTGAACTACTTACCGAGCTTGGGACCTGGATCGGTGAAGGGTGCGCATCGCTTGCTGCAGTGCTCGACCCAGAAGTTTTTGTTGTGGGCGGGGGAGTGATCGATGCAGGTGACTTGCTCGTCGAACCCGCACGTACGGCATACTCAGAGAACCTCCCTGCTCGCGGCCACCGACCCATTGCACCTATCGTGGCTGCGGCGATGGGCAACGATGCGGGGATCGTCGGCGCTGCGGCGTTGGCACGCGAGGTTCCCCATCTACCGAACTGATCATCACTATAGAAAGCAGGAGTAGCCTCGACGTATGAGCGCCTACTACAAGCTCTTTAGACATGTGCTGATAGGACCGCCCCTCAAGGGGATCTACCGGCCTTGGGTTGAAGGACTCGAACACGTCCCTGAAACCGGGGGCGTGATCATCGCGTCCAACCACCTCGCCGTGTCCGACTCGTTCTTTTTGCCCCTCGTGTTGAAGCGCAAGATTGTATTCCTGGGTAAGTCGGAGTACTTCACCGGCAAAGGCATCAAGGGCTACGCCACGCGCTCGTTCATGGCGGGAGTGGGCACAATCCCTGTTCACCGGGGCGGTGGCCGCGCATCAGAGGCGGCGCTGCGCACGGGGCTTCAGGTTCTTCAGTCGGGGGAGATGTTAGGTATTTACCCTGAGGGCACTCGTAGCCCCGACGGCAGGCTTTACCGAGGCAAAACCGGCGGTGCTCGCATGGCTATTGAGGCAGGGGTTCCGATAGTGCCTGTAGCCATGGTGGGTACAGACGTTGCCCAACCTCTGGGTCAGAAGGTGCCCAAGCGTGCGGACATTGGGGTACGCATAGGTCCCGCTCTCGATCTGTCCGAGTTTGCAGGAAGACAAGAGGACCGCGAGACGCTACGTGAGGTCACGGACAACGTCATGGGGCGCATCCGCGCCCTCTCGGGACAAGAGTATGCCGGCCGGGACGCTGCTCAATATAAGCGCGAGCTTGAGCGCAAAGCTCGTAAGGATAACTGACCGCTCAACTGGTCACCCTGGTCCCCCTAGAATGGACGGGACTTTACACACACCACGAAAGGTTCACAATGTCGGTTCGTCGTGTCGCCCTGCTTACTGCTGGCGGTTTCGCTCCGTGCCTATCCTCTGCTGTGGGCGGTCTGATTTCCCGCTATAGCGAGATTGCTCCGGACGTCGAGATCATCGCCTACCAGCACGGCTACTGGGGCCTGCTACGTGGTGAGTATGTGGAGATTACAGACGTGGTCCGGGAAAAGGCCAGCATTCTGCACGACTTCGGGGGATCTCCCATTGGTAACTCGCGCGTGAAGCTCACCAACGCCGCCGACCTAGTCGAGCGCGGCTTGGTGAAAGAAGGCGAAGACCCGCTCGCGGTGGCAGCTAATCAGCTCAAGGCAGACGGTGTGGACGTGCTTCACACCATCGGTGGCGATGACACCAACACGACTGCAGCAGACCTCGCGGCCTACCTGCACCAGAACGACTACGAACTCACGGTGGTCGGTCTACCCAAGACCATCGACAACGACGTGGTCCCCATCCAGCAGAGCCTGGGTGCTTGGAGCGCCGCCGAGCAGGCCAGCGAGTTCGCTCAGAACATCATTGGCGAACACCGCTCGGGCCCACGCATGCTCATCGTGCACGAAGTGATGGGCCGCGCGTGTGGCTGGCTGACCGCCGCTGCTGCGATGAAGTACCGGAAGTGGCTCGATGGGCGCGAGTTCTTGCCCGAGATTGGCCTGTCGCGCGAGCGTTGGGAGATTCACGGCGTCTACCTGCCTGAGCAGAAGATTGATTTGGACGCTGAGGCCGAGCGACTCAAGGTGATCATGGACGAGATCGGCAACGTCAATATCTTCCTGTCTGAGGGTGCGGGTGTCCCGGAGATTATTCGGGAGATCGAGGCCTCGGGCGGAGAAGTCGCGCGCGACCCATTCGGGCACCCACGCCTAGACACCATCAACCCAGGCCAGTGGTTCGCGAAGCAGTTTGCTGAGCGTCTGGGCGCCGAGAAGGTCATGGTCCAAAAGTCGGGCTACTTCTCACGTTCAGCCCCGGCCAACGCCGAAGACCTGCGCCTTATCCAGTCGATGACCGACTACGCCGTGGAAGCCGCGCTCCGCGGCGAGTCCGGTGTGGTGGGCCACGATGAAGAAGACGGTGGTCGCCTCAAGGCCATCGAGTTCCCTCGCATCGCCGGTCACAAGGCGTTCGACATTGAAACCCCGTGGTACACCCGCACACTTGCGGAGATTGGTCAGGCTTAAACGATGAGTGAGGCAGCCCTCGCGGCGGCCGGAGTTGACTCGTACCGCGAATTTGAAGCGCGACAACAGCCGACCTGGCCCGATAAAGACGCGCTTAAGCGTGCGACAGATCGGTTGCAGCAAGTCCCTCCGCTAGTATTCGCCGGCGAGGCTGACGTGTTGCGTGAGCACCTCGCAGCGGCTGGACGCGGCGAAGCGTTCGTGCTTCAGGGTGGTGACTGCGCCGAGATCTTTGCAGAGTCAACCGCGGACCGCATTCGCGGCAAGATTAAGACCATCCTGCAGATGGCGGTGATCCTGACGTACGGCGCATCCACGCCGGTCGTCAAGATGGGCCGCATGGCAGGGCAGTACGCCAAGCCGCGTTCTGCTGACACGGAGACACGCGACGGAGTCACCCTTCCGACGTACCGGGGCGATATCGTCAACTCCTCGGCCTTCACAGCAGAGGCACGGATTCCGAACCCGGAACGCCTTATGGACGCCTATCACGTGTCCGCGTCGACGCTAAACCTGATCCGGGCGTTCACCCAAGGCGGGTTCGCCGACCTTCGCAGTGTGCACGCCTGGAACAAGGGATTTGCGGCCAACCCCGCATACGCCAAGTACGACGCCATGGCGGCCCAGATTGACCGGGCCGTACGCTTTATGGCAGCTGCCGGCGGCGACTTCGATGCCCTCAAGACAGTCGATCTGTTCTCGAGCCACGAAGCATTGCTACTTGACTACGAGCGTGCCCTCACCCGTATTGACTCGCGTTCCGGGCTGGCATACGACTGCTCGGCCCACTTCTTGTGGATTGGGGAGCGTACTCGTGAGCTCGATGGTGCACACGTCGAGTTCATGTCGAAGGTGCACAACCCCATTGGAGTCAAGCTAGGACCGTCGGCAAGTGGTGCAGATGCGCTTGCACTTGCCGAGCGCCTCAACCCTGACAACATCCCCGGGCGCTTGACCTTCGTGGCCCGGATGGGTGCCGACAAGGTGAGGGATGTCCTTCCTGACATTGTGCGGGAAGTGCGCGACGCAGGTGTGTCGGTGACGTGGCTCACGGACCCTATGCACGGCAACACCTTCACCTCTACCTCGGGTTACAAGACGCGCAGGTTTGACACGATCTTGGACGAGGTCGCCGGCTTCTTTGAAGTGCACCGAGAACTCGGCACGGTCCCTGGCGGGCTGCACGTGGAGCTGACGGGGGACGACGTGACAGAGGTCATGGGCGGCACTGAGGAAATCGACGACGAAGGCCTTGCTCGCCGCTATGAGACCAAGGTGGACCCTCGTCTAAACCACCAACAGTCGCTAGAGATGGCGTTCTTGGTGTCTGAGTTACTCAGCGCGCGGTAGGTGATTGCCGACCCTGGCACGTGAAGGGCGCATGCTGTTGGTACGTCTCGTGAGCCGTGAGCCGTGAGCTTTCAGAGCCGTGAGCTTTGAGAGAGCACAGTGGCGGTCTAGCTGTCGTAGATCAGCGTGACAGTCGAGCCCATCTCAATGCGGGTGCCGGGGTCGGGCCGCTGACCGATGACGAATTCGGGTTGTGTCCACGGCCAGATGTTGCCGGCTTCGAGGTTGCTCTGCAGACCTAATTCTTCGAGTTCTCCAGTAGCGCGGTCAACCGTGTTGTAGGTGAAGTCAGGGACGGTCACCAGGGGAGGGCCGTCGGACACCCAGATAGTGATCGCTTGCGTGCGAGTGCCTTCGGCGCCTGCCTCAGGAGACTGACGGAACACTGTGCCTTTGGAGGCCTCAAGAGTGCGTTCGCGCTCGACACTGACGTCGAGCGCGAACTCTTCGAGCGCCTCAATTGCTGCGCTTTCCGTGAGCCCTGTGGCTTGAGGGATCTCGATGGGTTCTGGCCCGTTGGAGATCTCCAACACGATCGAGGAGTCGTGGCGTACCGATTCTCCTGCGGCTGGGTCGGAGGCCATCACTTCGCCGCGAGGAACGGTGTCGGAGTAAATGAGGTCAGGTGTCCCCATGCGGAACCCCAAGCCTTCGATGGTTGCTACGGCATCTTCTTCCATTGAGCCCACCACGTTAGGCACTTGTTCCATGCGAGCGCCTTGGGAGATCACGAGTGTGACGTCGGAGCCGTTCAAAACACGGCTTTGCTCGTTGGGCTGCGTACCAATGGCGATACCAGCAGCAATGGTGTCGTCATACGCTTCTTCTACGGTGACCACAAAGCCGAGCGTCTCTAGGGTGAGCTGGGCGCGGTCGCTGTCGATCCCTTGGACGGAAGGCACCGTGGTGTAGGCGCCAGGACCAATGGAGTTGTACCACCAGAAGCCCAGTCCACCGAGCACTACGAGGGTGGCGAGTACTGCACCAATCCACCATCCCAGACGGCGATGGGGCTTATCTGGCTCTGTTGCATCGGGGTCGTCGTCGACATAGTCGATATCGATGCCAGCAACGAGCGCTTGGGAGCCGCCCAAGCCGATGGGCAGCGCAATTGTCGACCCAGAAGGGGCGTCGTCGATCACGGCGGTCGCGCCATCGGCAGGCGAAGGGACACTGGGGCGAATTGGAGGGTCTGCGCGCCGAGCAAGTGTGGGGTCGTCGATTAGGGCGCGCGTTTTGCGAACCAGCGCAAGTGCTTGGCTAGCATCTGCGGGCCTGGTGCTTGGGTCACGCCCAGTTAACGTCGCTACCAGATCATCGAATTCGACGGGAAGCCATGGCACGACTGCGGATGGTGCGGGCATGTCCTCATGGATGTGACGGGATGCCACGCCCAGAGCGGTCTCGGCGGTGTAGGGCTGGCGCCCGGTGACCAGTTCGTACAGCAAGATGCCGCTCGAGTACACGTCTGCGCGCGCGTCAGCGTCACCGTCCGCAACGAGCTCGGGTGCGAGGTAGGCGACGGTGCCAAGGAGCATGCCGGTCGAGGTGCTGGTCACTTCAGTGACTGCTCGGGCGAGCCCAAAATCTGTCACCTTGGGCTGATCGTCGTCGTCGAGTAATACGTTCTCGGGTTTGATGTCCCGGTGTACAAGGCCTTCGCGGTGCGCAGCCGCAAGTGCGTCGAGGACGCTCTCGGTGATCGCCAGTGCTTCACCTAACGGAAGGGTTCCTTCTTGGTTGATACGCTGCCGCAGGTTGTCTCCGGCGACGTACTCCATTGTGAGATACGAGATGTCGCCGTCTACACCTTGGTCGTAAACTCTTACCATTCCAGGGTGGGTGAGCCGTGCTGCAGATTTGGCTTCTCTGCGAAAGCGAGAGACAAAGTCGGCCTCGCTTGCATCTGAGGCCAAGTGTTGGTGCATGATCTTTAGTGCGACGTCTCGCTCGAGTCGCTTGTCGAAAGCCACATAGACCGTGGCCATGCCCCCTGCGGCGACGCGCTCTCGAACCTCGTACCGGCCGTCGATGAGCCGGCCGAGGAGCGGATCGGTCATGGTCTCGGACACGGCTTCATTCTAAGCGGCTTGGGTGAGTACCTTGGCGGTGCCTCGGCGGTGAGCCGTCGCTTAGCTGCGCGTGACGGGGGATTACGAGAACCTGTTCATCAGCGCGAGCACATTGGCCACGTAACGCTTGGTGTCTGCGTGCATGCCGTATTTGCGTACGCCGGTTTCACCTTGGTAGTAACCAGCGATGGCGGTTTCGAGTGAACGGTTGTCGCGTTGTAGGTGGCGCAAGAGTGCGACCCCAGCAGTGACGTTGTCTTGGGGGTTAAGAAGGTTGAGTTGACGTCCGATCACGTCAGACATCCATGCGCCTGTGCTGGGGATCACCTGCATCGCGCCTACGGCGTTAGCGGGGGAGACAGCGCGCATGTTGAATCCGGACTCCTGATACGCGATTGCTTGCGCGAGTGCGGGGTCCACTCCCATGTTCTTGGCGGTGGCCACAATCATGGCTTGCATCTGCGCGCGGGTGGGTACGTCCATTGCGTTCAGTGTCGCCTTGTTCTGGTTAGCTGCGCCCACGACCGGTGCGGAGTAGGTACGTCCCAAGAATGTGTCGCCAACGAGGTCCGTGGGGGTCCCCCCTGGAATTGTCAGCTTTTGGCCAATGCGGATGAGTGAGGGGTTCTTGATTGCGTTCGCAGCGCTGATGGTCTGAACCGAGACCCCGAATTTTTGCGCGATTCGCCCGAGGGTGTCGCCGGCGGCCACTGTGTATGTTTGCGTCACACCGTCAAATTTGTCCGAATTTGAGCCAGTCGCGAGGCTAGGGGACGAGGCGGCGGGTGTGGAACCCACGGCGGTAGCGCCGGGAACAGACAGTGTTTGGCCGATGCGTATGGTCGCGTTTGCGTTGAGACCGTTGGCTTTGGTGATGGCTGACACGGATGTGCCGTAGCTGCGGGCTAAATTCCAGACGGTGTCGCCAGCGACCACCTTGTGGCTGCCGGTTGTCTTGGCGGTTGGTGCGGTGGACGTTGCCACAGGCTGGGACACAGGTGATGCGCCGCCGGCACCGGGAATCGTGAGTGTTTGGCCGATGCGTATGGTCGCGTTTGCGTTGAGCCCGTTCGCTTTGATGATGGCGGACACCGTAGTGCCGTGCGCACGCGCGAGTCCCCAAACGGTGTCGCCGGCCTTAACTCGATAGGTGCCGGAGGCGCTGGCCGTTCCGCTTTGCGTGGCCGTGCTCTTCGAAGAAGTGGGGATGGTGAGGGTTTGGCCAACGACTATGAGAGCGCGGGAGTTAAGGCCATTGGCGTTGACGATGGCGCTCACTGAGGAGTCGTAGCGAACAGCGAGTGCACTCACGGTCTCGCCGGGGCTCACACGGTGGCGCTCGTCTGCGGCAGCTGGCATCGCGGCAAGGGTGGTGGCGGCAAGTGCCGTCGCGGCGGCGATCGACGCCGATCGCCAGGCGCGCTGGGTGTTACTCGTCGATCCCACGGTGATCTCCTTGGTGTTGCGCATGTGACTGGTGTGTCTAATGTGACAGATGTGACACAAGTGACTGTAGCCGTACGGGTTGGCATGCGCAAGGGGCCAATTTGCTTTGTAGGCTTGGGGCGTGATTGAAACCCTCGAATGGCTTCCCGTGCCCGACTTTGCCGAAAAACTTGGCACGACCCCCACCGCTGTGAGAGAGATGCTCCGCGAGCGCTACGTGATCGCGCTACGCAGAGGTGACAACCAGGTGTGGCAGATTCCGGCCGAGTTCATTCACGAGCACGAGGCAGGGCTAAGAGTGATGCCCACGCTTAGAGGGACGTTAATCATGTTGGCCGATGCGCGGTTGACTGATGAAGAGGCTATGGAATGGCTCGTGACGGAATCAGCCGAGCTTGGCTCGACCCCGCTCGCGGCACTGCGCGAAGGAAAACGTGCGCCGGTGCGACGCGCGGCTCAAGCCTTGATGTAAATCGCGGGCCTATCGGAACAGATTAAGCGTGGCGATCGACCGCGAGCGTAATGAGCTCTTCTAGAGCGTTGGCGCCTTCGTCGTTCAACTCCAGGTTGGCGAGGATTTCTCTCGCTTTGCGCGCAGACTCAGCGATTTCGGTTTCTGCCCATGTCAGGGCGTCCGTTCCGTGGATCACGTTTAATACAGACGCTACCGCCGCATCGGCCGCATGCCTGTCGCCCACCACCGCGGCGAGGAGTGCGCGTCCGGCGTCATCTGTGCTGTTCCAGGCGCGCCAAAGCACGAGCGTGCGCTTACCTTCTCGCACATCGTCCCCGGTTGGCTTACCGGTGGTTTCTGGAGTCCCTGTCAGACCAAGAATGTCGTCGCGCAGCTGGAACGCGTGGCCCAAAGCAAGGCCTGCTCGCTTCATTGCCTCCACTTTTGCGGCCGATGCGTGGGCAAGTGCCGCTCCTAACGCAAGTGGCGCTTCGGCCGTGTAAGAGGCGGTCTTAGTGCGCATCACGGCGCGGATGTCATCTTCCTGACTACCGAGCACCGACAGCGGCTGGACTGCAGCGCGCATGTCGGCGTACTGGCCCAGGGTTACGAGGTCAGCCATCTGAGAGAACAGTCCTGCGACTGTGCGCGCGGGTTCGGAGTCGAGCTGCCCAAGCGAAGTTTCGAGTGCGCGTTGGGCGCACATGAGGGCAAGGTCGCCGGCGAGCACCGCGCCTGCTTCCCCAAAGTCGCGTGCTGTACCGTGCCACCCACGTTCGCGGTGCAGGCTCTCCATGCGTTTGTGTAGGGAAGGGATGCCGCGCCGGGTATCCGAATCGTCGAGCACGTCATCATGGATGAGCGCGGCTGTCTGAAATAGTTCCAGCGCTGCTGCGACGTGTGCGGCAGCCGCGGAGTTGGTTCCGCCATGAGCGGCATGGGAGGCCAGCAGCAACAGTGGCCGCATGCGCTTACCGCCCGCCACAGCTGTCCGCACAGGGTCACGTAGCTCGTGTGCAACGTCACCAAGTGCGTCGACGGTGTGCGCCTGTGCGTCGAGCGACGCGTTGATCGCACGGTCGATATCGGTGTACCAGCTATCAAACGATGGGGTCACTGCTCCAGCCTATGTGTATGTGTCCCCAGGACGTGCCGTACAACGGCTCTCCACTGTTTGTTCGCGAACACGGTGCGGGCTGCGATGCTCCCGCGTCAGGATGCCCGCATGAAAACTCAGCACCTCACCGGCCCAGGCGAGTTAATTGCCGCCATTCCCATGATGCTCGGCGAGACCCCCCACGAAGATGTGGTGGTAATCGCGATGGCAAAGACAGGAGAGGTAGTCACCGCTGTTCGCGCGCATCGGGCTGATTTAGGGATCCCGGAGGTTGCCCGAGCCATTGGCGAGTCGATCGCCGCGACCTTGCGAGCCAACTCAGCAAGGCGGGCCATCTTGGTCTCGTTCACGACCCAAGACGTGTCTCTTGCCTGTCCAGCCATCGAGGCTTTACGTCCGTGGCTCGACAGCGTTGTCGATGTGGTTGACGCGTGGGCCTGCGACGGTGAGCGCTACAGTGCGCCTGGGTGCGCCGATCCAGGGTGCTGTCCCACGGAGGCCAGGATTGTTCCTGAGTCCCCGTTCAGAGCAATGGTGAGAGCGTCGGTGAGTGCAGTGGGGCACGCCGCCCCTGCAGACGAGGACGAGTATGCGCCCCACTCCCGTCGCCGTAGTGCTGCGCGCGCAGCTGACCGTTGGGTGGCACGCAAAAGCGATGATCTGGGCAAGTGGCGTTGCGACAGTTGGGCACAGTGCGAGCAGTCCCATGCGCTCAATGCGCCTGCTCCTGTGCTGGGAAAGGTGATAGCGGCACTGCAAGATGTACGCGTGCGTGACGCTGTCATCATCGACTGGCTTGGCGGCTCACCACAAGCTATTGCGGACACATTGTCAGGTGAAAGTTCTCACGAAGTCGTGGCGCTACTCGATGCGGCGATGAGTGACCTTAACTCTGCGCCACCGGCAACCAGCCAGATGGTGGCATCGCTACGCTGGTGCCGACGTCTCATTGCCCATGCGCGCCACCGCGAGCAGGCTCCCATGCTCGCGCTCAGCGCAGTCGCACTATGGTGGAGTGGTGACCTGGCAGCGGCTTCTGATTGTGCCAGCCGCGCGCTCCACTGTGACCCCTCATATTCCCTGGCAGGTCTGGTAAGTGACATCTGTGCCGCAGGGGTCAGCCCCGCGTGGCAACGCGGACAGAGGGAACAGCTGTGTTGACAAAGGCGTTATACTTTAATGGATTTGCGCGTTGCGGCAAGAGCTTCGTCACACCGGTATAAGCAGTGAGGTACACAATCTTGTTGAGCTTCTGGAGCGTCATTGACGTTTGAGCGGCGTCGCGCAACATCCATCATCGATATAGCAGACGCGGTGCGCGTCTGCCCCCGCCAGGGCGGTATGACCACGCCCGCCGTTCGCCCTTAGGGCGGCCGAAATGAAGGAGAAGGCCACGACTACCGCAGCCGCTTCCAGCGCCAGTAAGACCTCCACCGCCAAGAAGGCACCTGCGAAGAAGGCGCCAGCGAAGACTTCCGCTGAGGCCTCAGCAGAGAAGGAAGAGACCACCGCTACGCGTAAGCCAGCCGCCAAGAAGGCACCTGCGAAGAAGGCGCCAGCGAAAGCGACCGCCGCGAGCAAGGCTGCTGACGCTAAGGCACCCGCTAAGAAGGCACCTGCGAAGAAGGCGCCAGCGAAGAAGGCAGCTGCTAAAACGGCCCCGACAGCTTCTCAAGCAACGGACGCAGAAGACAAGGACCAAGAGGCCACGACCGAGAAGGACTCGGCCGTCGAAGTAGACGACGAGAAGTCTGGTTACGTTCTCGGTAACACCGAGGACGATGCGCCTGTCCAGCAGGTGATGACCGCTGGTGCGACAGCAGACCCGGTCAAGGACTACCTCAAGCAAATCGGTAAAGTTGCGCTGCTAAATGCGGAGCAAGAGGTTGACCTCGCAAAGCGTATCGAGGCAGGTCTCTTTGCTGAAGAGAAGCTGGCCTCGAGCGAAGGACTCAAGCGCGACGTCAAGCGTGAGTTCGAATGGATCGCCAACGACGGTCGCCATGCCAAGAACCACTTGCTCGAAGCAAACCTCCGACTAGTGGTCTCGCTCGCCAAGCGTTACACCGGTCGCGGGATGCTGTTCCTGGACCTGATTCAAGAGGGCAACCTTGGTCTTATCCGTGCGGTCGAGAAGTTCGACTACACCAAGGGTTACAAGTTCTCGACCTATGCGACGTGGTGGATCCGCCAAGCGATCACCCGCGCCATGGCCGACCAGGCCCGGACGATCCGCATCCCGGTGCACATGGTCGAGGTCATCA
>CAZHTO010000045.1:0-15563 GCA_964535845.1 uncultured Demequinaceae bacterium
CCCATGCGCGCCCTCCCGGTGCTCGACTGATATGTTCCACAATACCGCCGAACTACACACCTGTCATTCACCCGGCAACAGACACTCTCACACCTGTCCTTTAAGCGCAGGCTCGTGCGGTAATAAGGTGACGGCATGTCCGACGCATGGCGAAACCAAGTAGCGCCCGACTGGGCCCAAGCTTTGGAACCGGTTGCACCTACTCTCGCGCGCATCGGCCGCTTTCTGCGTGCTGAGCTGGAAGCCGGGCGACCGCACTTGCCGGCATCGGACCATATATTGCGGGCTTTTCACCGCCCAATGGCCGATGCGCGGGTACTGATTGTGGGACAGGACCCCTACCCCACGCCGGGCGACTCGATGGGCTTGAGTTTTTCTGTGGGCGCCGGGCAGCCCATGCCGCGGTCCTTGAGAAACATCGCCCGTGAGCTACTCGACGACACTGGCGAGGTGTTGGCCAATGGAGACCTCACGCCGTGGGCAGATCAGGGGGTCGTGCTGCTCAACCGCGTACTCACGGTACGGGCGGGAGAAGCCGGTTCGCACCGACGGCAGGGTTGGGAAGAGGTCACTGAGCACGCTATTCGCGCGCTTGTCGCTCGTGGAGGACCCCTGGTCGCGGTGCTATGGGGCCGCGATGCACAAGCACTTTTGCCGATGCTGGGGCAAGTTCCGTACGTCGCATCACCTCATCCGAGTCCCCTGAGTGCCTCGCGCGGGTTCTTTGGCTCGCGCCCGTTCTCGCAGGTCAATGCACTGCTCGTCGAACAAGGTGCTACCCCAATCGTCTGGGGCACCGAGAGTTTTGGCGCAGTGGGCAAACCTTAGTTAGTGCAGAAGACTCCGGTAGCCGGGCCCTGTCGAGGCTCAACTTGTATGGTGCCACCGAGATTCCCATGACTCGGCCGCAGAACAACCTCGAAGATAGGGAGTTCACTGCAGTCGTAGCCCCCCGCAAGTTCGGCTGGTCCGCTCCACGGGTTCACACGGACCTGCGAGTTCGCCCGATCGAAATCCTGCGTAGCGAACGCTGAATGCGAGAAGTCAAAGACCCAGATGACTGGAGTTGCAATCTGCAACGAAAACTGAATTTGCAGGTGCTTGTCCCACCCGCCGATTTGTAGCGAGGGAGCGGCGCAGAGCACTCCGTTGCCTGCCGCGTCCGTAACGACGTTGCCATTGCTGTCAGCCTCGTAACAGGTGACCGCTCCAATAGGAGGAGTGGGGTTCGCAGGTGCAGGAGCCGCCCAGTTGGTGGGGAAAATCCAGCCGTTAATACGCACAATCACATCTGTCACCGCGTTGCCCGTGTAGTTCGCTACGGGGACCTCGAGACTCTGTCCGTTGGCACCGGCAGGAGCTAATGCAGACTGGAGGAGGGTCCCAGACTCTCCATGGACAGTCACCTGCATTGGCAGGTTCTGGCAAGCCACGGGTATGCCGCTGACTGCGACACGGGTGTAGTTCCCTGCTGTCGCAGTGCCTGCGGTCGCAGAGCTCACGACTGGCTGGCCTGCGGCCACCGCCGGAGCGCACGCTGTCTCCGTGGACACAGAGGCTTGTGGCGCTGTCGTCACGTCGAGGCGCGCAGCGCTACCAGACATGATGCTTAGGCCCACCAATAGCGCAAGCGCTACGGTGGTCCCTGCAAAAATGCGATGCAAGAGTCTTCGGCTCCTTGTGGTGTTCAAGTGGTGGGTGGGCGCGTGGGCGCCCGGCTGTACTACTAGCCGCAGAGGGTATGGATATTCACAAGGGTCTGCCTGCTACCCGCGACGCGGACTGTCTGGTTGGACAGTTCGGCATTCGAACGGCTCGTAAACGAGAGCTCAGGAAGGGCCGAGCAAGAGAACCCAGACGAGAGCTCGAAGGGTGGCCGCAAGAGACCAGGGGTGGCGATCCAACTCATCGCCTCTGGGCTGAAATGGGGGTGGGCGAGGTCAAACTTAACTCTCCACCGAACGTTGCTGGGTGGGTTGGCGTCCCAGCTCACCGAGAAGTCGAACGCTTCGCCCCTGGCGATGAGCATCGACCGGTATACGTACATGTGTGAGGCAGTGACCGTACAGCTGTGACTTTCGACAACGTTGCCCGCGGTGTCAACCGCTTCACAGATCATTGCCGGTTCTGGCCCCGGGTTCGCCCACTGCGTGGGGAATACCCAGCCGTCTATGCGCATGACCACTTTTGCGACCTGCGCGACTTGGTAAGAGCTCAGTCGCACATTGAGTGGGTTCGCCGTTGTACCGGTTGCCGAGGCGAGGACTGTCCCCGCTTGGTTGTGGACAAGTAGTTCGAAAGGCAACCCCACGCAGTTGGCCGGGATCGAGTTCACCTTGACGTGGGAACTCGCACCACGCCAGCGGTCCTGGCCTACGGCCGCCTTAATGACGGGGGCTCCTTCCGACATGGCGGGCGCGCACGAGGACTCTGAGGCAGCAAATGCCTGGAATCCGGCAGTCACGTCTAGGCGCGCAGCGCTAGCCGAGGTGAGAGTGACGCCAGCCATCAACGCGAGTACGGCTGCCGCGGCAGCAATAATACGAGGCATCATGGCGCTGACCGCCCGCCCACGACGGCCTGTCGAGCGCCATCGGAGTCGTGTGACTCGTCTTCCGAACGCTCTGACTCGTCTTCCGAGTCGTCTGACTCGCGCCCTGGCCAAATCAGGATCACCGCTCCGAGGAGAATGAGCGCACACCACAGCAGTGGATTGAGCAACCACATCGTGATCGATCCTGCGTTCGGGATGTGCAGTTGGACAACGCCCTTGACTTCGGACCCTTTGGGATAGAACGGGTCTACAAAGTCGTTGTTGTCGCCTTGGAGAGTCCAGCCCGACTCGGCGTCGCCACCGATGATGCGGTGCACCACTTGTGCTCCACCAAGCGATTCGGGCGCGTACACAATGGCGTCGCCTATTTGAGGTTCGACGTCACGGGCGTATACGACGTCTCCTGAAAAATACGTGGGTTCCATCGAGGAACCCGAAACGATCACGATCGAGGTGTTGCCGCCAAGCGACGATGGCCACAGAAACCATAGGACGAGGAGCAAAACGATCCACGCCAGGGTCTGTCCGAGCACGCGCCGGTACCGGCGTGCACGCGGCGCGCCGGTACCGGAGTCGAACTCGATTGCCATCGGAGTTTGAAAAGCTTTACTTAACCGACAATGACGGTGACGTCACCGAGGTCGGTCTTGATGTCGACCGTCGAGTCGAGGGTGCTCGTGAAGGTCGCGCCAGAGAGAACGCCCTTCGCTGAGGCATCTACATCGTCAAAGTTCACCAAGATGTTCTGGCCATCGCACAGTTCGCTGTCCACGGTCACGGTGACTTCGTCAATTGCGTATCCACTAGCAGCGGCTGCGTTTGCGACATAGGTGTAGTCGACGCCTGCCGAGTCGGCACAGGCTGCGAAGGTGTCGCTACCGATCGCCACTTCGTCCGCTGCGGTCAGGTTCAGCGTCGCGGCCGATGCGACGGACAGGCCGGCGATGCCGACTGCCGCGAGCGTCAGTGCTGCGAATTTGCGCTTGTTGTTCTTTTTGATTGCCATCGAGTTTGCCATCGAGATTTCCTTTATTAGTGTGTAAATTTGCTGCGTTCATCGCCGAGCAAAATTGCTCGACTCATCCCCAGCGTTCTTTGGGTAACACCCCCGACACTCAGAGCCATCTGTGTGGTGGGTAGTGAGAAAGTGACACGCCCCCTTGCGTTCACCGCGATCCGACTTCAGCCACGTGGTAAAAAAGTTTCGCTACATCCGTCGTGTTACTCCAGATTACCAATGAACCTGTGTTTATGTAACCCCTAAACGGGACATACGAGCGAAGTGCGAAAAACGCGCACATAGGCCTCGGCAACCACACTTTGCCAGGCATGATGCACGCGAGTGGGGTGCCGCGAAAGCTCTCCATTGGGCGCTGGAGTGACTAAGTCCACACGCGCACACGACGGCTTTTAGCGTGAAAAAGGGGGATCCGGCCCAAAGGGCCCAAAGAGAGCTGGCAGCGGGGCTCGAACCCGCAACCTCCTGTTTACAAGACAGGTGCGCTACCAATTGCGCCATGCCAGCCATTGGCGCGATCACGCACCAACCAGAAGAGGATACCGAAGTTAGCGCAACCCCGATAACGCGAGGAGCCCACCGGCATCGCCAGCGGGCTCCTCGAACGGATCAGGTTTACAGCCCTGCGACGTGGGCCCGCAAGACTCCGGACTGGAAGTACTGCACCTCATCTGGGTTCAATAGTTCGCCGTTGACCATCACTGCCGGAGTTCCAGGCACGCCGTCTCTCGAGGACTGATCTGTCGCAGCAAGCACCCACTTAGTGAATTGGCCGTCGGTAAGCGTTGCCGCTGTGTCTTCGGGCACTCCCGCCTGAATAGCGATCTGCTCGATCTGAGCATCGCTCAAGCCCGCTGAATTCTGCGCGGGCTGGTTCGCGTACATCAGAGCCATGAACTCCACAATGTGTTCTGGAGCCTTCTCAGCCACAGAGGCGGTAGCTGCAGCAGCGCGGCTCGAGTAATTAGTGCCCCGCGACAGGTGATCCTGAATCGCTATGGGGTGTACGTACAGCTGGATCTCGCCTGCCTCGCGCATTTCGACAAGCTCGGGACCAATCATTGCTTCAAATTGGCCACAGGCAGGGCACAAGTAGTCCTCGTAGATATCCACACGAGGCGCATCCTCAGGCACATCCCCTCCCGCAGTGCCGTCCTGGCCAATCAGGATGCCGCCAGACTCGTCCGCAGCTACCGGCGTAACCGCCTCTTCAAGGGCAGGAACTTCTGCCTGCTTGATGATGAAAAACACCACGCCGCCGAACAACAGCAGAACAAAGACCGCACCAATACCGATATACATGGCGGTGCGCCGCTCTTGTGCCTTGATCTGTTGCTGAGCTTGGGTACGCGCGGCAAGGCGTGCATCTGCCGTCACATGCTTGTTCTTAGCCATGGGCCTACTTCCTGACTTCGGGTGTGGATGATTCTAATGCTGGGTGATCTGTTTGAGGGTTCAGCCAACTATCAACAGAGAATTTGCTACGCGGCCAGATCAACAAATATGTGCCAAGGGCGATGAAGCCTAGGCGCTCCATGAGATAGAACGGGTAGTTGGTTTCACTTGCGTCGACCTCACCGCCGCCACCAAAGCAGCCGCAGTCGATAGACAGTCCAGTGGACCATGCCCAGATCACGCCGACAAGGAACGCGGCCATCATGGCAAGCCACACCACCGAGGCGGCGCGTGTGAAGGCTCCGATAAGGAGCACAAGCGCAAGCGCAAGTTCAAGGAACGGGAGCATGGTGCCAACAAAAGGCACTACTGCCTCTGGCAACAGTTGATACGCGCGCACGGCCCGGATGGACTGGGGGATGTTTTGGATCTTAGGAATAGCGGCCGCAATCAAGATGCCAGCCATCCCTAGCCGCACCACCAGGCTCAGCCAAGGCTGTACCGTCGCGAGCCGGTTGGTGATTCCCATAAAGTCCCCCTCCGGGGCTAGTGCTGCGGGCACATGCGTGTGCCCAGTCGCCATACGAACGTCTTACGCATGATGGGGGTTCCCCAGTATGCATGTCCAGTGCACACCTATCTCCCCATCACGGCTATCGCTGGCCACCACCATGGCTCAGCCTCGAGATACACAGCAAGCACCACTACTCCAATAGCGGTGAGTGCCACCACCACCCATGCCACTGCGACACCGCGAGTAGGGGCAAGGGCCGATGCGGACCGCCGCCCACCCTCACGCGTGGCTTCCATCAATGGTCCCCACCACAACAGAGTTGCCGCCACAAGCCCTCCGCAGGCGAGGGCTGCTGCTTGGCCCCAGGCCCGCGCATCGGCCGTATTCACATCGATGGTGCCTGAACTGATGAGCCACCAACCCAACCCCGCAACTCCCCCGCCGGCCGCGAAAGCGACGAGCGCAGCGGGCACCGTTTCCCCGAGCGAGCGCAACAGATGCCATGGAAAGCCCAGTGTGTGCAACGCAGCATCGCCACGGCGCTCTCCCCTGCGCTGACGCGACCCATGCAACGCCACTGCACGGTGCTGCACTGCTCGCACCGTCACCGCCAAGAAGAGCAGTCCCACGGCGGCAATAAAAGGCGCCAATGCGGCCGATGCGGCAATAGCTACCATCCACGTCACCGTCATGACGGGGTGACGGCGGGAAAACGGAAGCGGGATTTCGCTTTCGACAGGCTCACTGTCGTCGTAACCGTCGTCACCAGCCTCGCTGAGCTCTCCAGATGCCTGGGCAAGGTCACCGTCGCGGCGCCCCAACCCGTCGCTTGACACGGGGCTAGCAACGGTGTCGGTGTGCCACACCTCCTCGGTCGCCATCACCGCCGTTGGGTCCACCACAGGTGCTGGGCGAATACCGGCGTCGCCCATGACGGCAGTCGGTGCCAGCCCAGGGGCCACTTGCGTGGGCGCGATCTGATCGCTACTACGCGGCATCACGGTCGTCGCTCCACGCAACGCCGCCACCGTGTCGCGCAAACCTGGTCGCGCACCGATGTCGCGACTGAGCGCCGCCCTCAGCGCGAGGGCCCCCGGCACATCCGGCAACTCAACATTAGACTCAAGCGTGCGCGAAATCGCCCCCGTGCCCGCCCCAAACGGAGCCACACCGGTCATCGTGTACGCCACCGTGGCAGCCCACGCCCACCGGTCCGCAATGGGCCCCGGCTCCGCGCCATCAATCACCTCAGGTGCGACGTAACCTGCCGTGCCCGACACCAATCCGTCCCGCGTAAGGCGCTCATCGTGTTCACGGTGCGACAACCCAAAGTCAATGAGCATGGGCCCCTCAGGGCTCATCATGATGTTCGACGGCGTCACATCACGGTGGACCACGCCCGCGGCATGAACCGCTTCGAGGGCAGACGCGGTGCGGTCGGCGAACTCAGCGAGTTCCTCACCTGCAAGCGGCCCGTGATCCTGGATGTATTGCCACAGGCTTGTCCCAGGGATGTACTCGAAGACCACAAACTTTTCGTCCCCATCGAGCTCGGCATCGAGAACTCGTGGCACAGCAGGGTGGCGCAGCGATTGCAGCGCGTGCACCTCACGCTCAAGACGACGGGCCGCGACCTCGTCATCACGCGCGTCCACAAGCTTGAGGGCGGCCTCACTGCCCGCACCGTCGCGCACCCGATACACCGCACCCGATCCGCCACGCCCAAGCGTGCCGACAACGGTGTAGCCACCGATCTCGTCGCCCGCATCCCGCCTCACACCAGCCATGGGATCAACTTACCTTTAGCGGGCTTGGGCGAAGACCCCGAATGTGGCAAGATGGGCTCACTCGTCGCATCGACGCGACGGCCGTGTCACTGTGGACACCACAAGGCACACTTCACCACGGATCGTCTGGCACGTACCTGCCAGTGAAGGAGCAAGACCATGGCAACTGTCACTTTTGATAACGCCACACGTACCTACCCAGGTACCGAACGACCAGCAGTCGACTCGCTCAACCTCGACATCGCAGACGGCGAGTTCCTCGTCCTCGTAGGCCCCTCCGGTTGCGGAAAGTCAACGTCACTGCGCATGCTCGCAGGGCTCGAAGACATCGACGCCGGCAGCATCTACGTCGGAGACCGCGACGTCACCCACGTTCAGCCCAAGGACCGCGACATCGCAATGGTGTTCCAGTCCTACGCGCTGTACCCCCACATGTCAGTGGCAGACAACATGGGCTTCGCCCTGAAGATCGCCAAGGTTGACAAGGCAGAGATCCGCCAGCGCGTTGAAGCCGCTGCCAAGATCCTTGACCTCACCGAGTACCTAGACCGTAAGCCCAAGGCACTCTCCGGTGGTCAGCGCCAGCGTGTGGCCATGGGCCGCGCCATTGTGCGTCAGCCCCAGGTGTTCCTCATGGATGAGCCGCTGTCGAACCTTGACGCCAAGCTGCGTGTTCAGACCCGTACCCAGATCGCCGCTCTCCAGCGCCGCCTGGGCACCACCACCGTTTACGTGACGCACGACCAGGTTGAGGCTCTGACCATGGGTGACCGCATCGCGGTCCTCAAGGACGGCCTGCTCCAGCAGGTCGGTTCGCCACGCGACATGTACGACGCACCTGCCAACGTGTTCGTCGCCGGCTTTATTGGCTCGCCTGCCATGAACCTCGGTACCTACCAAGTGCACGGCGGCCGGGCACAGGTCGGTCGTGGCCAGGTCCAGCTTCAGCGTGAAACCGTCGCGCACCTCAAGGCAGAAGACCAGGGCCAGGTTGTGCTGGGCTTCCGTCCCGAGTCGCTCGACCGTGTCTCGCCCAACACCGAAGGTGCAATCCCCGTCGAGGTCGACGTTGTTGAAGAGCTCGGCTCGGACGCCTACATCTACGGTGAAGTGCCGACCGACTCGGAAGACGCGAAGGACATCCACTTCTCGGCTGGCGACTCACAGCTGATTGTCCGCATTGACCCCCGCGACGTGCCCAAGAAGGGCGACACCGTGTGGGTGAAGATCCGCGAGGGCGAGCAGCACGTGTTCTCGGCCGCGACGGGTGAGCGCCTGTCCGCTGTGGTGGAAACCGCCGCATCGCGCAAGGTCATCTAAGACATACTGATATAAAGCAAAAGGGCGGTCCCGTGAGGGGCCGCCCTTTTGCTTTGCCCAGACCACACCTCAAGGCAGATAGTCTGGCCGCATGCCGCTTCACATCACTGGCGCTGCCGATGCCGCGCTCATTGAACTGCCCTGGGAGATTCCGCTAAGCGCGTGGCCAGAAGACCACATCGCTGCCTTGCCTCGCGGGCTATCCAGACACGTTGTGCGCTTTGTTCGCCACGAAAACGGGGTTATCGCGGTCAAAGAGACCAACCCCCAGATCGCCCATCGTGAGTTCACCTTGTTGCGGGAGCTTGAGCGGCTAGGGGCACCATGCGTTCATCCGGTAGCAGTAGTCACCGGCCGCACCTCGTTAAGCGGCGACGAACTGCCCGCCGCCCTGGTGACCGAACACCTGGCTTTTTCGTTGCCCTACCGCGCCCTCTTCGCATCGTCCCTACGCAAGGGCACCCTGACGCGCCTTATCGACGCCCTGTCAGTGCTCCTGGTGCGCCTACACCTGCTGGGCTTCTACTGGGGCGACGTATCCCTGTCGAACGCTCTGTTCAGGCGCGATGCCTCAGAGTTCTCCGCGTACCTCGTAGACGCTGAAACCGGGGATATGCACGCGAGACTCACCGACGGTCAGCGCGAGTACGACCTCGAGATTGCCACCACCAACATCACCGGCGAGCTACTCGACCTGCAAGCCTCAGAAGACCTCGACGACAACGTTGACCCCTTCGAGATTGGCGCCCGCCTCGAGCAGCGCTACAACGAGCTGTGGGCCACACTCACCGAGACATCCACCGCAACCTCCAACATCCGTATGCAAGTCGCAGAGCGTGTACGCGAACTGAACGAACTGGGCTTTGACCTAGGCGAAATCGACATGGAGCAGACGGCAGACGGGACCGCGATCGCCATCCGCCCCAAAGTGGTGGACGCAGGCTTCCACCAGCGCCGCCTTATGCGCCTGACCGGCCTCGATGTGCAAGAGAACCAGGCACGCAGGCTCCTCAACGACGTCGACGAGTACCGCGCATGGCACGAAGACCAAGGCATGGACGAGTCGTACGCAGCCCACGACTGGCTCACTCGCATGTTTGAGCCGACCGTGCGGGCAGTTCCGCGGGACCTACGCGGCAAACTCGAACCCGCGCAGGTTTACCACGAGGTGCTCGAACACCGCTGGTACCTTGCGGAATCTGCGGGCAAAGACGTGTCTATGCCCGTCGCCACCGCGTCTTACGTCAAGAACGTCTTACCAAGCAAAGCCGATGAGAAGGCCGTCCTGGGACGGTCGCTTGCAGAAATGACCGCAGAACTACCGTTGCTGGCTTTAGAACACGGCAATGAGTACCAGCCACGCGACCCACACATGAATGACAACACGCATGGCTGGGGCGGCGTGCCCGAGCCGGACCCGAAGGACAGCCCTCCGCCCACCGTCACCCGTAAGAGCACCCGGATTCCGGCCGGCGAGCGTCCGTCCGTACCCGGCCGCGAATTCGACGACTCAGGCGACGGTGAGCCTGCCGACGACTAGTGCTAGTCGCTTGCCTGCTCGAGAACTCGGCGTGCCTCGTACAGCGCAATCGACGCCGCGACCGAGGCGTTGAGGCTCTCCATCTCACTCGCGATTGGGATCGACACAATCTGGTCGCACGTCTCGCGCACCAGCCGCGACAAACCCGCGCCTTCCGCACCGACAACCAGTAGCAGCGGCCCATCGAGTAAGTGTGAATCTGCCAGGGAGAGCTCCCCACTAGCGTCGAGGCCAACCGCGAAGCAGCCCGCCTTCTGGAAGTCTTGAATGGTGCGCGTCAAGTTAGTGACCCGCGCTACCGGTATGCGTGCCGCTGCGCCCGCAGACACTTTCCAAGCCGCTACCGTAACGCCTGCCGCACGCCGCTCAGGAATGATCACACCAGTAGCACCAAAGGCCGATGCGGACCGTAGTATCGCTCCCAAGTTACGGGGGTCTTGGATTCCATCAAGCACCACAATGCGGGCAGGTGACCCCGCCGCAAGCAAGTCTTCAGCGTCCGTGTACGTGTACGGCGGGACCTCGAGCGCGATGCCCTGGTGAGGGCTACCGCCCGCGATGCCATCCAGAGTGGACTTAGTGACCTCACGTACCTCGAGGCCCTGCTCCACCGCAAGCGACACAATCTCAGTGATGCGGTCATCTGCATCGATGCGGTTAAACACCGACAGTGAGTGGGCTGGCATCTGTAGGCGCAACGCTTCTAGCACGCTGTTACGACCAATGACGAGCTCATGCGACGACGAGGTGCGATCACGGGGCGTCACCCGCCCACGCGTGGGCCGCTTAGCCGACTCCACCTCTGAACGCTTCTTTGCCTTATACGCCTTGTGATACGGGCGCTCGTCGGCGCGCGGAGTAGGGCCCTTGCCTTCAAGTGCCCGACGACCCTGGCCGCCAGAGCCCTTGGTTGCGCCTTTTTTGGAGCCCGTGCCACGGGTCGCGCCGCGGCGCTGTGAGTTACCTGCCATGCGCCCAGGGTAGTCGTGTGCGCGAGCCAAGCGCGCATCGGCCCTACAAAATGTGAGAGATCAGTCCTCAGCTGCAAGCGACCAACGCACGCCATCTGCGCTGTCTTCGACCACAATGCCGGCGTCAGAGAGGCGATCGCGAATCGAATCGGCTGTAGCCCAATCCTTTGCCGCCCTCGCCGCAGTACGGGCCTCAATGTCGGCGCGCACGAGCGAGTCCAACGCAGTCATGGCCGCCGACGACGACGAATCGACGTCTGCCCACTGCTCAGCCCCAGGGTCCAAGCCGAGTGCATCGAGCATGGCCCGCACGCTCAGCAACGACTGCGCGAGCGTCTGATCATCCCCAGCCGTAAACGCCGCGTTCCCTGCGCGCACCGTCTCGTGCACGTGGGCAAGCGCGCGCGGCACTCCAAGGTCGTCGTCCATCGCCTCAATGAAAGGCGCGGGAAGTTCCGCATCAGCCACCTGCTGCGCCGACAGCGCTCCCACCCGGTCCGTGGCGCGCACCACAAAACCGTGCAATCGCGACCAGGTCGCAGCCGCATCGGCCATTGTCTGTTCCGAGTATTCGAGCATCGAGCGATAGTGCACTTGTGCGAGCGCGAGCCGGAGCGCGGGAGCGGGGTAACGGTCAAGAACCTCGGTGACCAAGAGCCCATTGCCGAGCGACTTGGACATCTTCGCGCCCGACTGTGTCACCCACGCGGAATGCATCCACAGCCGTGCAAACGGGTCACCAGCAGCGCGCGACTGGGCTTGCTCGTTCTCGTGGTGTGGAAAGCGCAAGTCCAGCCCGCCACCGTGAATATCAAACTCGCGACCCAAATAGCGCCTGGCCATCGCGGAGCACTCAATGTGCCAACCCGGCCGGCCCTTACCCCACGGGGAGTCCCACGCAGCTGTGTCAGGCTCACCCTGCTTATGTGCCTTCCACAGCGCGAAGTCGCGCGGATCGTGCTTGGCATCGGCAGGAGCATCAGGCGCAGGTGTGAGGTCCTCAAGAGCTTGGCGCGTGAGCGAGCCATAGTCCGCGAAGGAGCGCACATCAAAATAGACGGACCCGTCCAGCTCATACGCGTGGCCCGATTCAATCAACGTCGAAACCAACTCGATGATCTCGGGAATGTGGCCCGTCGCGCGTGGCTCAGCCGCCGGAGGCCGCACCCCTACTGCCGCATACGCCGCCTGGAATTCACGCTCAAAACGTAAGGCCCACGCCCACCACTGAACCCCCGCATCGGCCGCCTTCGCCAAAGTCTTGTCGTCAATGTCGGTGACGTTACGCACCATGGTGACCTCGTGGCCTTTGCGTTCAAGCCAGCGCTGCAACACGTCAAAGGCGACGGCGCTGCGCAAATGGCCCACATGGGGGCTGCCCTGGACCGTTGGCCCACACAGGTAAATGCCCACCTTGCCGGGTTCGAGCGGCACAAAATCGCGCTCAGTGCGGGTGGCGGTATCAAACAGGCGAAGAGTCACGCGTGCCAGGCTACCGGGCGACGGGTGCGAAAACGAGCGCCGATGCGATAGCGGCCACTCCTTCACCTCGCCCCGTGAGCCCCAAACCGTCCGTAGTAGTCGCGCTCACAGTCACCGGCGCGCCCACCGCATCGCTCAAAACGGCCTGCGCCTCTGTACGGCGCGGCGCGAGTTTAGGGCGATTACCCAAGATCTGAATGGCAACATTTCCGATATCAAAACCCGCCTGACGCACCAGGCGAGCCGTCTCTTTCAACAACGCAGTCCCGGCGGCGCCCGCCCACTCTGGGCGGTCAGTTCCAAAGATGGAACCCAAATCTCCAAGGCCCGATGCGCTCAACAGGGCGTCGCAGGCGGCATGGGCGGCGACATCGCCATCCGAATGGCCTGACAACGGCAGCTGGCCCTCCCACAGCAAACCTGCGAGGGCCAGCGGGCCATCGCCTGGCTCGCCAAACGCGTGCACATCGACGCCCATGCCTGTGCGGGGGATCATGAGCGGGCCTCGCCTTGCGCTGGTGCAGGGATGTTCGGGGAGGCAGGGATGTTCGGGAAGTCAGTAACCAGCTGCATCGCCACGTGCATGGCGAGCGGTAGGTCAGTGCGTCGAGTCACTTTGAATCCCCATTCGTGGCCCGGCACCGCGGCGATCCGGTGGCCGGCGGCGCGCACCAGACTCGCATCGTCCGTAGCGCCCTCAGGCTGGGCCGGTTCATTGTGGGAGTGCGCTGGCGCCTGTGTCGCCTGTGCTGCCCGGTGATGGGCGTCAAGCAATGCGCCGGCACGGAAAGTCTGGGGCGTTTGCACAGCGACCACGCTAGCCCGGTCGACGGGGTCCCCCAAGGTGCCATCCTGGTCTGGCGCAGATACGAGCGAGTCAACGACCGGGATCACGGGGACAGCTCCCGTCGCTCCCGCCCGGACTGCGTCTACGGTTGCGCGCATGACTTCAACCGGCGTAAATGCTCGCGCCGCATCGTGGATCAGCACAATATCGTTACGGTCGAGTTCGAGAGCCGCGAGGCCCGCCGCAACAGAGCCCTGGCGCGTGTGGGCGCCAGGGACGACGGTCACGTTGGGAAGTGCTTCGCGCATCTGATCGAGGTACGCCTCAGGTGCGGTGACCACGATGGTCTGCGCAACTTCCCGCACGGCATCAACTGCCCACGCGACAAGCGGGCGGCCGTGAATAGGCACCAGGGCCTTAGGCACCTCAGCGCCAAGTCTGGTGCCAGAGCCGGCGGCCGTCACGACCGCCGCGATGGTCACGAGGCGAGGACCTCGTCCAGCCGGGCGTTAGCAGTGTCTTCGTCGCACTTTTCTGCAAGCGCGAGTTCACTGACGAGAATTTGGCGGGCCTTATTCAGCATGCGCTTTTCGCCAGCAGACAAGCCCTTATCGGTGTCACGACGTGACAAGTCGCGCACGACTTCAGCGACCCTAATAACATCTCCGGATGCCAATTTCTCAACATTTGCCTTGTAACGACGCGACCAGTTAGTGGGCTCTTCAATGTACGGCTCACGCAATACGTCAAAAACTTTTTCGAGGCCAGCCTGGTCCACCACATCGCGAACGCCCACGAGATCGATGTTCTCTGCAGGGACTTCAATAGTGAGGTCTCCCTGTGCGACCTTAAGCTTGAGGTAGGTCTTCTCTTCACCCTTGATGATGCGCTTTTTAATATCCTGGATTAGCGCTGCACCGTGGTGCGGATATACGACGGTCTCACCGACGACAAAATTCATGATGGAGTTGAGCCCCTTCTTTGCGGAACCCCATTCTACCATTGCGACACGCCGCTATAACAGGACGTCTGCAAAGTGTCCAGGACCAACGCGCGGGTGTCGCTCACAGCGGCGAGACCAGTATCCTTAAGGTCGACCCTTTCTGAAAGGATTCCTTCGCCGTGAAGTCCCTTGTTATTGCCAGTGCCGCCGTAGCCGTTGCCACTCTCGCCGGCTGCTCTTACGTGAACCCCATTACCACTCAGGAGTACTACGCGGCCTCTGACGGAATCCACCTCGAAGTGGACGACGTCGAAGCGCAGAACCTGATCGTCTTCACCACTGGCGCCGGGGAGCCCGCAGTCCTCACCGGCTCCCTCGTCAACCGCGGCACCGAAGACGTCACTCTTGACGTGTACTTCGATGCGGAAGCTCGTACCACGGTCACCGTTCTTGCAGGGCAAAGCGTGGCGCTGTCCCCCATTGACGGCGTCGAGGTCGCTGGAACATCGCCCGTCTTGCCGGGACTCACCACGCAGGTGCGCGTTGACACAGATGCAAGCGGCTACTTCTCGGTCATAGTGCCCGTGCTCGACGGCACACTCCCGGCGTACGAGCCCCTCATCGACGCGATCGGCTAACTGCCGGCCGGCCCCGCCGGCCCCGCCTGCGCCTAGCTCACCCTGCCGGCACTAGTTCGCGCGTGCTGCCAAGCCACCCCACTCCCCTGCGCTGCCAAGCCACCCCGGCATCGGCCCTCGCCACCCCAGTCCCTCCGCCGCGCCCGCCACTTCTGCACACACCTGTGACACCAGTGACAGGTGAGACCAATGTGCAACCTCTCCCGTCACACATGCCACATGAGTAACAAGCGTGTGCAGAACTAGTCAAGGGAGCAGCGAGGGCGCTGGTCGCTGGAGGTCGGGCCAAGCCACAAGCCGCGCAGGTTTGACGCAACGGTGGGAAGTAGCGGCACTGCCGGCACTAGCTCGCCCTGCGCCCCACTTTGCGCGTCACTGCTGCCAAGCCGCCCCCGCATCGGCCCTGGCCACCCCAGTCCCCTGCGCCGCGCCCGCCACTTCTGCACACACCTGTGACACCAGTGACAGGTGAGGCCCATGTGCAACCTCTCCCGTCACACATGCCACATGAGTAACAAGCGTGTGCAGAACTGGTCAAGGTGGCGCCGGGTGGTGGCGCGGGGCGCGGGGTGGAGGCAGTGGTGGCGGACTGTGGTGGGTGCAGAAGTAGTGGT
>CAZHTO010000046.1:0-6489 GCA_964535845.1 uncultured Demequinaceae bacterium
GTGCTCGAGGAACTGTCCGCCGCACTCGCTGATCTCGGATCGTAGACATTCGGCAGGGCGGACAGCGCGGAGACCGTAACTTAAAGCAGTGATGCCGTTGGCCTGGCCAACAAACAGTTACCTGACCAGCGAACAGTTACCTGACCAGCAACCATTTAAGTGGAGCTGAGGGGAATCGAACCCCTGACCTTCTCGTTGCGAACGAGACGCGCTACCAACTGCGCCACAGCCCCCAAGTGCGGTTTACAGATTATCACTCACGACCCTGGGCACTGCCTTGCTACTCGGGATAGTAAGTCAGGTACTCGGGGCTGCCAGAACTGCTGGGCGGGACCGCTGCGCCCGCCCCATTCACCACATGGTTGATGGTGCCCCCGCCGAGGTTCACTGCCATGGCATGCCGCACATGAACTCCGGGGCCATCCGGCATGACGAAGCCGCTCTCGGTCACAATCGACGGATCATTCTGATTGAAGACGTAGACCCCTCCGGCGTGAAGCATGTGCTGCTCGACGTGGTCTGATACGAGGTAGCCGGGCCAACCCAAGGTGCCGTCGGGCTGTGTCCAGTCTGCTTGGGAAGGTGCGTCGTACGCGAGCTCACTTTGATACAGAATCACGGTGCCACGTTCCCCGTTCCACACCGTGTTGTGTTCTTGGAAGTGTTCGACGAACAGCCCGGTAGCGGTCACATCGTCGCCGTTGATCACCACTCCGCTGATCCCGATGTTGGTGTTCCAGCGGTCCGTATCGCCGTTGACGCCCTCGGTGAAACCTTCGATGCCGTGGTCCGCGCGCCATACCCACGTGTGGTCAATGAGTACCCCATCGGCATTTACTTCGAGCGCCGTGGTGGCCTTGCCTACGTGGGGGCCACCTACCCGGAAGTACACATCGGATAGCGTGATCGGGTTCTCAGGATCCGCCGCCACATCAACATCGACTTTTTCCCCAGCGGGCGCACCGACTTGGAGCAGCACCGGCGACAGGTCAAGCCCTGCATCGATGGTGACCCCCGCGACAACGACGCCGGGCACATCATCGATGCGCATGGGCACCGCGCCGTCCACTGCGGTGAGCGTTGCGTGCCCTAAGCCCAGCACCACCGTGTCTGGCTCCGTCACCACCAGTGTCGTGTCCACGTCGTAGACCCCAGGAGTGAGCAACAGGTGACGGCCGTCCCTCAACGCCTTGGCCATGTCTGCTGCAGAATCTTCAGTCGTGGCAATAAAGAAGTCGGCGATCGACACGGTCCGCCCGGGAGTCTCGCCCGCGTCCCAACTCACCCCGCGACTGTCTCGCACGGCATCGGGTACGCGAACACCGTAGTGCCCGTGTTCGTCGACATGCAGGTAGGGCTTTTCGCGGCTAAGCGGGGTCTTGTCAAGGGTTGTATATGGGGGCTTTGGGAAGGCCGCGTCGGTCGGAGCCCCATGCACGCCTGCGAAGACCTGGTTCCACACTGCGTTGGACCAAGCCTCCAGTGTGCTGTTGCGCGTAAGCCATTGTTGCTGCGAGCCGTTGGTGACGTCAGGCAGGCGTGAGTCTGCGATGAATCCGCCGCTTGCATAATGTGGACCCTCGGTGCACCAATCCATGAGGCTCAGCGTTCCCCCGTGGATGTCCATGCGTCGCATGGACGCGGCCTGTGACACTGCCCAGAAGTTTGCCTCACCTCGGCAAATGTCTTGGCCCACGCCCGTGACCGCGAGCTCGATGTTGGAGACGCTGCGCCAAAAATTGTTGAGGGCGATGCAGTGCGGCTCTTCGCCAGTACCCACGCAGCGGTTGAAGGCTTCGATGGACCCGGTGATTGCGACGTCCCCTGGCATCGCCCCTAGGCCCGCGACCTCGGTGTAGTAGCCCACTTCGATGTGTAGCGGCGTACCGTCCGCACCGTATGTGCCCGGCTCGAACAACACTGCGTGGCGTTGCTGCCCCATCTCGTTGTCGCGTTGCGCGTTAGCGAGTTCGTCTACCAGCTCCTGGATCGCTGCCGTTGACATCGACGGGTCCGCGATGGTCACGTTGGCCCCAAAGTCTGGGTTGGCGGGGTCAACTTTGTAGGGATCGTTGTTGTTTACGGTCAGGACAGCGCCCGTAGCAGCAACTAACACCACGGCGATGGCTGCGAAAATTGCTGGCTTGCGCCTGCCTCGAGTGGGCTTGCCCTCAGCCGCGTCCATCGGTTGCTCCCGTTCATGGCACCGGCGTCAACGAGAATTGCTGACAAGCCAGTAACAATCTGGACAGTAATCGCTAAGGGACACAGATGCAAAAGGGCCGATGCGCGAGCGGCTAATTACGCACTGGCGCGACGGCGACGCGCAAGAATTGCGTCGAGCGCACCAGTCGTGGGGGCCGCCTCGGCGGCAGGCGCAGAGACGTCAGGTGCAGAGACGTCAGGCGCGTCGTCTGCCTCTCCCAGGCCAGCAGTGGTGACGCTGACGGTCGACGAAACCGGCGCATCGTCCGCCCGCAAGTCGCCCCAACGCTTGGCTAGCGCCGTGGCAGAGTCATAATCCTCGTCGGTAATCGGTCGCGCTTGCCGCTGCTTGACCGTCGACTTAAGCGTGTATGCAGGCGCTGGCATACCTTGCGGCGACCACGGCTTCGACTCAGCCGGAGCCTCGACAGGAAGCTCGGGAGCAGGCACGGGAGCCGGAGCGGCAAGCGGCGCAAGGTCTTCTGCAGTCAGCACCCGGATAGCCTGGGTGGCCACGTCAGAAGGCTGAGCATCGAAACCTGCGGCCCGCTCACGGGACACCACACGCAACGCCTGAGTAGCAGTAGCCGCGGCTTCAACCTCACGAGCCACCGCAAGAATTTGTTCGTCTGAACGGCGCTCTGCGGCAGCGGTGCGCGCGCCAGCCGTCACGACGCCCACAAACGCCGCGGTCACGACGGCGGCGACCACTGCTGACAGTGCAGTGATTGCGACGACAGTCCAGGCGACCGCTGCGAGAACGAAAGTCACGAGAGCAACGACTGCGCGGCGGCGAGCTTGCACCGCCCGGTCAGCGAGTACAGCAGCTCGGTCGTGGCGTAGTGCGAGTCGCTCGCGCTGGGCGTGAACTGCGGCCCGGTCGAGCGGGCTAGCTGGACGCGACATGGATTCAGGTCGAGTAGATGTTGCGGACCTGTCGCTCACCTGCGCGGCCCGTTCTCCACCGGTACGCAGCAAAGGGATTTCGCCAGTGTTGGTGGAGGCACGTGTGACAGCACGCTCAATACGCTCCGCCGACGACTTCACCACTCGCATATCTGATGAGTAGCGGTCGTCCACGCGGACCAGCGCGTAATCGGTACGTTCTTTGATCCGTTGAGGCAGGACGTAAGCGACAACGAGCCCTAAGGCAATGATCGCGAGTAGTCCAACCGGCATGTCACGAACGTTACGTCTCTTCGTGCCTCAATGGGCGCATGGCGGTCGGCGTGTCAAGACCCATCCGTCCAATATCGGCCGATGCGCGGCTCACCTTGAGTAATAGCGAACACTCGGTGGTCGCGCCAGGCACGGTCAATATGCAAGTAAGACAACCGCATGCCCTCCTCGCGCAGCCCCAGCTTGTTCACCACTTTGAGGCTCGATGAGTTCTCCGGACGCACCGCGATTTCGACTCGGTGCAGGCCTCGCGAGAACGCGAACTCGATGGCCATCGCGACAGCGCGTGGAACGATGCCGCGGCCCGCATAGTCGCGGGAGATCCAGTACCCAATAGAGGCCCCATGCTCAGCTCCCCAACGAATACCAGCGACACTCACCCGGCCCACGAGCTCACCTTCGAACTCGATGACGAAGGGGTAGGCAGATTCTTCACGCCACTGCTGACGTTCGCGGCGCACCATCGTGCGAAAGGTTGCAGTCGAATCTTTTTGGCCCGGGGGCGGTGTCGCCTCCCAATGCACAAGCCATGCATGGTTGGACTGGCGCAGATTACGCCACACGAACTCTTCGTGACGCCCGAGAGTCCGTAAGGTCAAGGGCCCTGACGTGAGGGTAGGCGCACGCACCGTCTACCCTCCCCATGGGGTGCACTCGACCGTGTCACCCGGCCGAATCACTGCCGCCTGGGGACCTGACCACACCAGCGCATCGGCCCGCGCTAAATCAGTCAGTGCCAGCGCATCGGCCCCAAGCGGTGTGACCGCCGGCATATCGCTGTCGTCTTGGTCCATGATCACCGGCATTGCCGTGACTACTCCAGGCGGCACAATCCATTGTTTGCGTGCGCGCGCCCTCAGCACGGGTCGCTCGATCTGGGCGTGCCCGCATAAAGCCCTTAACGTGGGTCGCACATATGCTTCGAACGCGAGCGCGGCACCCGCGGGAGCACCCGGCAAGGCAATGACCGGGATGTCGCGGTCCCCCGCGGCGATCGACCCCAAACCGTGGCGCCCCACTGGTCGTAACTGCAAGTCAACGGCTTCAAAGCCTCCCATTCGGGACAGGACTTCAGCCACCGTGTCTTGCTCTGCCTCAGAAAGCCCACCCGTGGTAATCACCACATCTGCACGCACCAGCTGGTCTTCGAGGGCCGCACGGAGCAACAGCGGATCGTCCGGAACCGCACCTACGCGATACGGCTTTGCGCCCGTCTCTGCCACCAAGGCCGCAAGCATGTGAGTCGTGGACTCGGGGACGCCGCCGCCGTGACGTGTGGCGCCAGGCTCGATGAGCTCGTCGCCCACCGCCATGATCACCACCCGTGGCACGGGCCGCACATGCAAGCGCGACCGGCCTAAAGCCGCAGCCACCGCTACCTGACGCGGTCCCATACGAGTACCCGAGACAACAATGAGGTCCCCTGAAGTAGCGTCAAAGCCCGCCGGCCGCACCCCATCCCCGGGCCTCACTGCCCGCGCCAACGCCACCCGCGCTACCCCTCGATCAGTGTCCGTCAGTGCCACCACCGCATCGGCCCCTCGCGGTAAAGGCGCCCCAGACGAAATGCGTGCCGCAGCACGCGCCACGTGCCGCCGCGGTGCCCGCGAATCAAAACTCACGTCGTGCGAGACGGGTAGCACCACCGGCACATCGTTATTGGCGCCAGCCACATCAGCACTCAAAACGGCGTAGCCATCACGCGCCGCGAGTGGCACCACAGGCAAGTCGGTGTCCGCAGTCAAGTCTTGCGCAAGCGTGGCGCCCAGTGCGTCGCCTAACAGCACATCCAGCACCGGGCCGGGGGCAAGGGCTTGGGCCACCGCTGAGCGATGACCCGCCAGGCTTCGAACAGTCACCCCGGTATTGTGTCGCGCCGTCGCACGCCCCGGGCACAGGCGCGCCCAGTCTTGCCGTCCGGGCCGCGACTTTTCTTTTTCTTTGCCACAATGGGGGCATGACACTGCCGTCTCCGAGCACGCGCTCGCTCGCACCAGAAGACATCAAAGCCCAGTTGCGTACCTCCATTCGAAAAGCGCGGCAGCACCGGTCTGAGCGGCGGCGGGCGGAACTCGCAGAAATAGTGCGCGACCACGCCCTGGCTGTTCCGGAAATTGCCAACGCTACCTGCGTGTCCGTATACGCGTCTCGCCCCCACGAGCCGGGAACGTTGCCGCTCATCTCTGCGCTCCACGACCGCGGCGTGAAAGTGCTCGTGCCGTGCTTAGGCGACGGGCTCCAGCGCGGCTGGGCTCTGTACCAAGGTGAGGATGACCTCGTGGAGCGCGCCCCCGGCCGCCCACCCGAGCCGTCCAGTGAATTCTTGGGCCCCCAAGCCGTAAAAGAGGCCGATGCGGTGGTGGTGCCAGCGCTCGCAATCGACGCCGTCGGTACTCGGCTTGGGCAAGGCGGCGGCTGGTACGACCGTGCGCTTGAAGAGGTGCGCGAGGGCGTTCCCATCATCGCGCTGACGTTTGCGGCAGAGTTCCGCGGACCAGGCGACTTGGCGCTACCGCGCGAATCGCATGACGTTCCCGTACACGCAGTCATCACACCGGAAGGCCTGACGTCGTTGCCAGCGTAGAATACGCTCATGCCCACCTACGCTTACGTGTGCCGCGCATGCAGTCATGCCTTCGACGCGGTCCAGTCGATCCATGACAACGCGCTCACCCATTGCCCCGAATGTGACGGTGCTCTCCGCCGCGTGTTTGGCAACGTCGGTGTCACTTTCAAGGGCTCCGGCTTTTACCGAAACGACTCGCGCGCAGCCGCGAAGCCTTCTTCAAAGTCCTGACCGCACCACCGGCCAACGCTTTCGCCTAGGCCGACTCCGAGGTTCTTCTACCAGTGCGGGGGCTTCTCGCGCTTAATGGCCTCATCGCGAGACTCGCTGTATTCAGAACCGCCCCAGCCCTCGTCATGATCTTCTGACGCACGTGTGGGTATCAGTGGCCGGTCGGTTCCCCGAGCACGTGGCGGGGATGTGCGCTGAGCAGGCTCGGGTTCGGGTTCGGGTTCGGGCTCTGGTTCTGGTTCTTCAAACACCAACTCGAGCTGCCCGTCATTCGCCGGCTCAGGCTGCGGCTGCGCTGCTGGCTGCGG
>CAZHTO010000046.1:6589-15091 GCA_964535845.1 uncultured Demequinaceae bacterium
CTCTGCCTCTGCCTCTGCCTCTGCCTCTGCCTCAGGCTCAGGCTCCTGGTCAAAGAGCGGGCGCTGCTCGCTCTCGCTCTCAGCGTCGGACTGCGATGCGGCAAGTTCAATGTCGAGCGCCTCTTGCACAATGACAGGCTCCGCCACTTCGAGTGCGGCTCTTACCTGCGCGGCTGCGGCATCTGGATCCATGAAGACGTCTAGCGTCCACAAGGGCACGACTGTCCAGCCCAGCCCCGCAAGGGATGTCCGTTGCCAGCGCACCCGGTCCCTCAGTGAGGCAGAGCCCGCTGGCGCCGCCTCGTCCGTGACAACGGCCACCTCGTAATGCCGGTCGCGGCGCCCGCCGACTGCCATCGGCACCGCGTCGGGCCCATTGCCGTAGCGCACGTGAACACCGAATCCGTCCAGCCGCAATCTGCCCGCGACATCGGCCAACAGCCAGTCACTCGGGGCAGGCTCGGGCCGCTCAGGTGCAATGGCCCGCTCGCCGCCTGCTTGCAAGAGTTCACGGAGCTCATCAAGCCCGTCGCCTTGGTCCGTACCTGCCGGAACGTTGTGTGCGGTCAGAGCTGAGAACACGGTCACGTGCGCGCGCGAACTCACGATCGCTTGCACCAGCGCTTCACGTCCCCACGGCTGCGACAAGGCACCCAAGTTCTGTGGCAACACTCCTTGCGCATCGGCGGCAAAACCCAAGGTGATCACCACCTCATCGACCGAATGCCCGGCCGCGTCTCCCATCACCTCGACCGGAACTGCTGCAGCCAGCCGCGACGACTTCTCAGCCAGCGCATCTGCAATACGCGCCGCATGGAGCGCGTTACCTGCGACGACAACCAGTGAACGGCGCGGAAGAGACCCAAAGACGTGGGTGACATACTCGACCACCTCATCGACTTCACTGCGCGTGGACTCGACAGCCTGGGCGCCAGCCACCGGCGAACCTGCGCCCTCGAGCAGGTGCACATCCAGTCGATCTGTGCCACCAGGAGCAGGTAGCGCCTCGATACTGCGCCCATAAGCCGCGCGCGCGAGCACCGCCGTCACGCGCACATCGCGCGGCTGAGGTTGAGCCCGCAACGTCACCCCGGGCAATAGCACGGCAAGCGCTGCGACCGCAGATCGCGTAGCCACGTGTGCGTCGCCCACAACCACCACCTGCTTGGCGCGGGCAAGCGTAGGAACCAGCTCGGCCAGGGCCAAGGACTCTGATGCGACCACCACCGCAACATCGAACGCCCGCGTGGGTGGCGCGAGGCGCGACACCTGCTCGGCTTTAGCAATGACCACCGGACGTAACGCGGTCGTGAGTGCCCCGAAGTCACGCCACAGTTCCTTGATCGACGCGTCTGCGCCTTCCACTAACGCAGCAAACAAGTCCCGTGCCAGCTCGGGGTGGCGCGCAATAGCGGTGCGACGGCGCTCCGCGACTGCGCGCATGAGCGGCCCAATCCGCGCATCGGCAAAAGCCCGGTCTGCTTGCCGGAAGCGCTCCACAGCACTTCCCAGCGCACCGTACTCAGTGAGCGACGGATCCATGCCCACAATCGCATCGAAAGCGGTCGCCCACCACGCAAACTCAAGGTCTCGGCGCACCTGGATATCCGACGCATCACGCTCACGCAGCTCAGCAATGAGCGGGCCAAAACCGGCGGCTTCCACATCAATATCGAGTGGTTCGCTTGACACCGTTTCTAACGTGCCTGGCAGCCCTTGCGCCAACCGTGACAGTTCCGTCAGCATGACGTCCCATGGCTCAGCTGCCAGGTCGTCGCTTTCCACCTCGAGATGGAGAGTGTCGCTCAACGTTTGCCATAAAGCCGATGCGCTTGTCACCCGATCAGCGAACACGTCATAGTCATCGGGCACCGTAGGCCATCCACCAGCTGAGCAGTGGCCCCGCCAGCGCATCGCAAGCTCATGGGCACGCACAAGGTCCTCGTGCAAGGTTTCTTTGCCCCGCCCAGGCCTGAGTAGCTCAATCGCGCGCCGCATCAGCGCACGCCGCTCACGTCGCGGAAGGTCGACATGGCGCGATGACCCATGTGGAGCGGTAGCCGCAACCAAGTCGTGCAACGACCGGTGGAACACTGCAGGAGAAAAGGTCTCGAGGATTTCACGCAAGTCCTCGAACATGTGCACCTGGTCAAACCAGGTAGCCAACGAGTCAGCCTCGTCCACACCAGTTTCGTGCGCAGCCATCGCGGCCTCTGCCTGCATTTTCGGTAGCGCCCGGCCAAGCAGCGTTGCGAGCGATTCGTCCAAACGCGCGCCCTGCTCCGCATCAACATGTGCGGACCACCACGGCTCAACGTCGGGAGTCTGTGCCTGGGCCTCAATTTCTTTGCTGGCCGGCTCATCTGGTTCGTGAGGGTGTACCGCCGCGGTGATCGCAGCTGCCACCGAGCCAAAGCCGTGATCGGCCACCACACCGCCAGCCTCAGAACCCAACCGCAGTGCCGTGGCTGGCGCAGGCTCCGACGTGGTGAGGCGCACAATCGCCTGGACCGCCTCGAACACACTTACGCCCCATGGCCTATGCGAACGGTGCAACGCGTCAAAACGACGGTGAAGGTCACTGCGCGAACGCAGTAAAGTCTCGCCAGCAGCGCGCAGAGCAGTGTCGTCAACGTGTGGCGAGCCCATGGTGATGGACTCGAGCAACCTAGCCCGCGCATCGGCATTCCAGGCTTGAACGGTGCCGTCAATCACCAGGTCGCTTGCACCGAGTAGCCGCATTCTGTCGGCAATCTGTTTGAGCGCACGCTCCTGGCCGCCCACAATGGCTACGGTCTTTCCCGACGCCGCACCGTCTGCCGCGATTGCTGCCGCGGTTCCCACCGCATCGGCCCCCGGCGGCGCCTGCAGAAAGACATCGCGCCCTGTGGCAATCAAATCAAGTGTCGCGAACTGGACGTCGTCGAGATCACCGATACCGCGCTCGGCGAACGGGTCACGATCACCTCGCGGGAATGCCGGCAACGGTTCATTAAGTTGCGCCTGCGCGTCATTGTCGCCCGCCGCGCCAGCCAAGACAGTCGAGGCAGAGATGACCGGGTCGCAGTCATCAAGGTCGTCAAGCAGACGCTGCTCGGGGTCATCGAACGCACCCAGCAGCAGACGGTCGTTGACTTCCACGCCCTCGCCCAACACGACCGTCATGCCGCGTACTCGCTCCCACAAGGGGCGCGGATCAAAGTCACTTCCGGTGGCCGCCGTAGGCAATGAGACGTCTACGGACACGCCCTCAACACTCAGTGCCTCGGCACGCTCGCGGAGCAACGACATGAATACCGGGTTCACGTCCACGTTGTCACGCAGCGTGATCTGGACGTCGTCTTCGCGGTAACGGTCCAGGCCCACCGGGCGCATGAGCAACGGCATCTCCACGCGCTCGCCCTCGTCGAGCCACGATACGGTCCCGATGACCAGCGACGCCGTCCATGCTCCGGTGGCCGCACGCACGCGCTCAGCCTCGTCAAGAATGAGCCGACCGCGGTGCAGTCCCGCCTCGCGTACCTGCGGATCGCGTAATAGGGCAGAGATGGGTGTGGGGCGGTGAGCGAAGAGTTGCGCCAGGCCGGATGGGTGCCCCGAGCGCAGGTCAACGACGCTCGCGTGCGTGGCCGCGAGGTCTCTCAGCGGCGAAACGCTCGAGCGATCCTGGAGCTGATCGCGCCATTCTCGAAGGGCATCCGCAACGAGTGCGCGCCCAATGTAATCCACCACTCCCCCACGCTATATGGGGCAGTGCACGTTACCGGGTTACCACGCCGCCTGCCTGGGCCTAGTGCCGCCTCCCGCAAACAGAACAGTGCGCGCCCACTTATTCAGCAGACGCGCACCGTCAACGGGATTGTGGGCCACCGCAGGGGTTTCGTCAAGCCAGCCCGCGTGATGTGCCGGCTGGCCCTGGTTAATGGTCCTTCAATGCTGTCAGCAAAGTGCCAGTGGGCCGCAAGCCAAGAACAACCACGAGCAGCGTGGCCACCATCAAGGTAAGCGCGGTGTGGGTTGAGACGAGAGTGAGGGCCTGAAACGAGCGGGCTCCAAGCGCGAGCGCGCCTGTGACGCCAAGCGCCCAACCAATGAGTCCGCCCGTAACCGCCAGCGCCAACCACTCGCTTGCTTGCATCACTATTCGTGCCGGCGCCTTCATACCGAACGTCGTATAGATCGCAGTGTGCGAGCGCCTAAACCACTGCACCATGGACCACACCAAAACCAAGAGCGCAGCCGCTGGCACCCACAGCCAACGCAACGGCCTGTCCTCGAAGGCTGTGGTGTAGTCGACCGTGAAGTCGGACTGGAATAGGCGCGGGTGAGGGATCGCCGGTTGACCGTCGTACGCAAGGTAGACGGGCAGCGCAGCCTCGACGGCGGTGCGGTGCGGTGCGTCTGTCCGCACGTAGCAAGCGTCGGCGTTCTCGGTCAGTAGCGCCGGCACTAAAAGAGCTCCGTCAAACTCGTCGCCCATTGCCGCCGTGGTAGCTACGCGTGCCGCGAGTAAATCCGATGCACCTGCCGGAATGGCCGCGCCCGCGCGACGGGTGACGGTGACGGGATCACCGTCTGCCACCCCGGTGCGTTCTGCAAACCCATCAGTGGCAATCACGACACCCTTCACATCCGGCGCCACGTCGAGAAATGCGAACGCGCCAGCGGATACCTCGAAGATCGACACCCGTCCACCGGGGACATGTGCCAGGGAGCCGTTGGCGTCACTACGCACTAGAGCGAATGACGCCTCGATGCCGTCATTGCGGCTCAGCCGTTCGCATGCCTGAGCCGGGATGGGGGCGGCGCCCTCTTGGCCTGGCGCACCAGTCACCACAAACACGTGTCCACCAGCGTCTATCCACGCCTGTTCAGCCTCGATCAGGCGCGTTACGCCTACGGCATCTGCTACTCCTGGCGCCGCAATTGCCCATGCGACGGTGATCACTATCAATGCCGACGTCCACCGGCCGGTACGCGCAGTGGCCACGCCTTCGCGTGCGGCCAGTCCAAGTGGCCACACGCGCCGACGCGACATCAGGTCGCCTCTTTGATGCGCTCGTGGATAACGCCGTCGCGCAGTTCGAGCCACAAGTCGCACCTACCAGCGACATCTGGGTCGTGCGTCACAATGACGACAGTGCGCTCACTGGTCGACATCGCCCCACGTGGGCCGATCATTGCGTCTAAGACAGTCCGCGAAGTTGTCGCATCTAACTGGCCCGTGGGCTCGTCCGCCAAGATGAGGGGCCGCTCGGACGCCAATGCCCGAGCGATCGCCACTCGCTGAGCCTCTCCACCGGACAATATCCGGGCTGGATCGTGTTCACGTCCCGCAAGCCCCACTTTGGCAAGGTACTCGAAGGACCTGGCCCGCGCATCGGCCGTGGTCGCACCATTCGAATAGGCGCCTACCGCGACATTGTCGAGCGAGCTACGGTCTGGCAACAGCGATACAGTCTGCAACACCCATGAGGCGGCAGCAGACAGCGAGTGCTCCTGCCCATCCTTATCCACGGCATGAATCAACCCACCCTGCATCGGCAACAACTGACCCATCAGCGACAACAAAGTGGTTTTGCCCGACCCTGACGGGCCCATAATCGCAGCCGACGTGCCAGAGGGGATATCAAAGGTGACACCAGCGAGCACCTTGTGATCGCCACGGGGATAAGCGAAGGTCACGTCGCTGGCGGTCAACCGCACGTGAGCTCCTTGATCACCTCACGCGGGTTCAGCAGAACCGACTGCCCCACGAGCGACATGTTCACATCCACGGTGCCCAGCGTTCCGCCTATCGGCTCGATCAAAATCGGCTCGCCTGCGACGTCAGGAAAAATGCACATTGCCCCGGCTTCATCGGAGAAAACGGCCGATGCGGGAATGGCACCAACGTTCGCAGGCTCAGCCAGCCGTATCGTGCCAACCCCCTCTTCAGCGCTACCGAGCGCCAGAGCGATCGCCGCAACCGCATCGGGCTCATTAACTGCACCGGAGCCGACCAAATACGGCCACCCAACCCCCGCTACCTCCAACTCAACGTCACCGTCATGGAGAAGCGGCGTGGTCTCCGTCACCGCAATCCTTGCGAGTGAGGCCGTGGTGGCGAAAAGCTCGGTGCCCGGTGAGGCGGTGTCCTCGAGTGCGACGGACATTTCACTCACCACCACCGGTTCTGGACCCAACCATACGAGCGCGGCACGCGACAAGGTGGTGTTGTTCTTGCCGTACCCGTGGTCCTCATTAAATGCCTTAATCGCCTGCTCAGTGGAATAGCCCGCGACGCCGTCTGGAACGCCCTCGAGGTAACCCAAGTGCCCAAGCAGTTGCTGAACTATCTCGACATCCGGACCCGATAGGCGTCGCGACACGTCGCGATACAACGGCGAGTCAGCTGTGTAGGCGACGACGTCCTTAGCATCAACCGCCATCACCACCTGACCGTGGGCCACCTCATCGCCCACCCCGATGTCCAATGCCGTCACAGTGCCTGATGCCTGCGTTGCCGGCACCAGAGCCGGAGCCTGCTCGACTTTGATGGCGACATTTACTTCGCCATAGCGTGAGGCTTGCTCGATCGTTCCGACCAGCGGCTCTGCGGTCGCTGCGGACTCCAACGGAGATTCGTGAGAGGCGACAAACACCCACGCCCCGGCGGCGATGAGCGGCGCGCCCAATGCCAGGACCAGCACCGCTGCCAATCCGGTTGAACTACCGGCACTCTTCATGTTGCCCCCTGTAGTCACAGCCTAGGGGATTGTGGGTCAGAGGCCAGATCCAATGACACAGTCGACCGCCCCTTCAGACTCAGTCAGCACGGAGATGGACTGCTGGTCGATTTCGCTCGCACTGGCATCTGGGCTAACCGGGTGGCCAGCCTCTTCAAGGCATAAGCGGATTTCCGGTGAGCGTTCTTCGATTACCTGCTCCTGCTCCGCAACGGACGTGGGCTGAGTCTGGTACACCTTGCTGACCCAGTAGTACTCGCTGGTATCGCACTGTTCAGCAAGCATCTCCTCATCCTCCCCCGCATCGATGGCAGAGGCTGGCTCACTGAGGGCAACCAGGTACCCCGGCACCACGAGACCACTCGATTTTTCACGCTCGTCGTACTCCGCCCTAAGGCCCGCGGATTCCATACACGTGAGCGCCGCATATGCACTTTGCCTCACATCTAGCAAAGTCACGCCTCCCGACTCTTGCGCAGATTCGAGCACCTCAATTTGGTGTACGGATGCGCCCCCACTTTTCGCTTCCGCGAGTGCGTCTTCGATTTTGGTGTCAAACGACACATCATCACTAACTGCGGGTCCCCCTCCACACCCGGCAGTGAGGACCGCAACTGCAGTAGCGACAAGCGCAACGGCGTACCGAAGCGGAGGGATCGTGTTATTTCGACTCATGGCGGGTTCAACTCCTATAGGTGCGACGGAAAGAGCACAAGTGAGCCAGAGACGCCGCGTAAGGCGCCACCGGGACGGGTAGGTGTGGCGCGGCAAGGCTCTGCGCGCCACACCTACCCACTCACTACTACTCGTGGGCTACACGTACCGTACGCAACCACGTCAGCTTGGGGTCTTTCCATACCGCTAAGCGGTAATCCCAATCCCACGGCGTGATCCATGTCGTACCACCCCTCACGAACTTGCCCTTAACACCCACGTCACCGCTACAGATGTTGCCATCTGACGCCGCGACACCGTCCGCACGAATATAGCGGTAGGTGGTACATCCTGACAGTCGGTTCCACCCGTTATTGGACTGCCAGCCCGTGTACTCGGTCGCGGCGCTTGCCGTGGCTGGTATCGCCATTGTCGCAGCGAGTGCTGCCACAAGGGCGCTGACCACTAGGCGCCTGGTCTTCTGCTTAGTGCTCTTCATAAAGACGTGCCCCTCCAAAATCGGCGACTGACTACGGCGGGCCGTGTCAGTCTGAGAGCCAATGGCCCCGCGCGGGAGTGTCCCGCGCCAACAAGGATCCTATGAAGGGGGGGAGCCGGTCTACCCCCGAGTTCGGGGGGGCAAGATGAACACTTGGTTACGGGCCGTCCATCTAGCCTGGCAGACCACACGCTCTCGACCGAGACCTGGATAATCTCCGGGGCTCTACGCTCAACACTCATCACCTACCGATTGCTGGTACGGGAAGTAAAACTGCGTTACGGCACAAGATGCCTAGGAGCACCTCAGTTGCCTCGAGATTCGCTGCAGGTTAGCGGTCCTAGGCCATCTCAGAGCGTGCAGAGTCAAGCGGGACGAGTGATGCCCAGCTCGAAGCTCTCGCCGACGGTGAAGTGACGTTCAGTGAATACAAGGAATTGGTGCGATGAACCCAAGCAAGTGGGGATAGAAGCGTGGTTTGAGAGCGACATCGACTGTCACTTCAAAATCGGACTGCCTTAACGTAGCGGCCAGCGCGGCCGCTACCTTCCGACCCGACAGGACGTAAGTGCGCCTGGGCAGATTCGAACTGCCGACACCCGCTTTAGGAGAGCGGTGCTC
>CAZHTO010000047.1:0-10420 GCA_964535845.1 uncultured Demequinaceae bacterium
CGCATCAGGGCTACATCCTCTTTCCACACTTCACGGGGCCACTGCTCGGGGTTGTAATCCCCGCCGTAGGCCAGACCGTCTAGTGCGGGCCAAGCATGCTGCGTCATGACACTCCGTTGCGTCGGGCGGCCAAGGCCGCGTCCAATGAGGTGGCCCAGAACGAGACTGTGACCGGTCCCAGTCTTATTGCAGTTGGCACCAAAACGCAAATGCAGGCGCCCGATCGTGACACAACCGTAACCGTCCCCGTCCTCGTTGAATGGAAGCGCTTACATTCTGCGTCAAAGCAGAAAGGTGCGCAAATCCGCCACTCTTCTGTAACCAAACCGTAACCGCTTGCATTCCCGTGACCGCGCACAGCGGGCGAGCGACGCTAGGCTCAGTTTCCGTGGACACTGATAAGACTCCGGCAAGCGGCGCACCGCGGCGAAAGCCGACGATCAGGGACGTAGCAGCGGCAGCAGGAGTCTCGCGCGGCACTGTCTCTCGCGTACTCAATGGAGGCCACTGGGTCTCTCCCGATGCTCGCGCAGCCGTTGAGAACGCAATCGCGAGTACTGGCTATTACGCCAACCACCACGCCCGGTCGCTGGCCACAGGGCGCGCCGACTCTGTGGCGTTCTTACTGACCGAACCTCAACAACTGCTCTTCGACGACCCCACTTTCCCCCGGCTATTGCGGGGCGCTACCGAAGCGCTGGCGCACCGCCGTAAGACCCTGGTGCTACTGGTCGCAGGCACGCCCGAAGAACGCGAAAACGTCTCACAATTCGTGGGTGCAGGGCACGTTGACGGCGTCTTATTGATCTCCTCGCACGAACGCGATCCGCTACTGGACTCACTCATCTCCGCAGGCATCCCCACCGTCGCATGTGGCATTCCCTTGGGCCACCAGGACGAGATCACGACCGTCTCTGTCGATGAAGTCGGCTCGGCACGAACCGCCACGCGACACCTCATTGACAAAGGCCGCTCGCGCATTGCCATGATTGCCGGCCCCGCAGATACTCCCGGCGGCAAGTACCGCCTCGTGGGCTATCGCGAAGAGCTTGGCGACAACTTTGACCCGCTTCTTGTGGAAGAAGGCGACTACTCCTTGCCGTCAGGGGCCGATGCGATGGCACGGCTTCTCGACCGCGCCACCGATATCGATGCAGTATTCGCGGCTTCAGACCGAATGGCCGCAGGCGCTATCGCGACAGCACGCAAACTCGGGCGCAGGGTTCCCGAAGACATCGCGGTCATAGGCTTCGACGACTCAGGGATGGCGGCAACACACGACCCCCCACTTACGACCATGCGACAACCCTTTGGCGAGATCAGTAAGGCCATGGTCGAACAGTTGCTCCATCTGGTCGAAGGGCGTGAGGCGAGCTCCGTCACTTTGCCCACCCAATTGGTGACCCGAGAGACCACATAACACGCGCATCGGCCGTAATAAAGCGCGGTCTCAACCCCGCGCGGCGCTACCGGCACGCTGTCTGACCAGGTAAGTTCGGACTATGCCGTTTCTGGGTGAGCTTTCTGTTGGCCGTATTCCAATCGTGGGCGTAGGCCCTGTACTTGAGCAGGGCAGATGGCCCGCCCGTGCCGTTGTGGGAGAGGCGGTGCCCATCTGGGCGACCATCTTCCGCGAAGGCCACGATGCCGAGGGCGCCACGGTTGTCGTGACCCGGCCAGACGGCAAACGCGACACCTTGCCCATGCCCTGCAAAGACTGGGGCAACTCACGCTACGAGGTGGCCTGGATTCCCACGCTCGAAGGCCACCACACCTTCCGTGTCGAAGCGTGGTCTGACCCCTACAGCACCTGGGCGCACGCCGCAGAACTCAAAGTCAAAGCCGGCGTCGATGTCGAACTCATGCTTGAAGAGGGCGTCAATGTCCTCACGCGAGCGCTCAAAGAAGTGCGCCGCACCGCAGCCGGCAAAGCAACGCTCACAGCCGCGATCACATCATTAGGCGACACATCACTCGCGCCAGAAGACCGCCTAGCCCCGGCGATTGCAGATGCGGTAGTCACAGAAACGACCTCTCGCCCCCTGCGTGACTGGGTTAACCGCTCAACCGAGTACCCGTTGCTGATCCAGCGCGAAAAGGCACTTGTATCGGCCTGGTACGAGTTCTTCCCACGCTCCGAGGGCGCGAAGGTCAACAAGGCCACCGGCGAGTGGAAGTCCGGCACCTTTGCGACTGCAGCCAAACGCCTGCCCGCCATTGCCGCCATGGGCTTTGACGTTGCCTACCTCACCCCCATCCATCCCATTGGAACCACCAACCGCAAAGGGCGCAACAATTCGTTGCAATCTGTTCCTGGCGACCCCGGTAGTCCCTACGCCATTGGTTCCGAAGACGGTGGTCACGACGCGATTCACCCAGAACTCGGCACCATGCGTCAGTTCCGCAACTTCGTCACTAAAGCAAGGGGCCTTGGCCTCGAGGTTGCCCTCGACCTCGCGCTCCAGTGCTCGCCTGACCACCCGTGGGTCACGGAACATCCCGAATGGTTCACCACTCGGCTCGACGGAACCATCGCGTACGCGGAGAATCCGCCCAAGAAGTACGAGGACATTTATCCCCTCAACTTCGATAACGACCCCGAAGGCATCTACCACGCAGTGCGCGACGTGGTGCAGGTGTGGATCGACGCCGGAGTCACTCTGTTCAGGGTCGACAACCCCCACACGAAGCCGCTCACGTTCTGGGAACGCCTACTCGCAGACGTCGCCCGCACCCACCCCGACGTGATCTTCCTGTCAGAAGCGTTTACCAGGCCAGCAATGATGCACACGCTCGCTCGCATTGGCTTTCACCAGTCGTATACCTACTTCACATGGCGCCAAACAGCCAAAGAGATGGGCGAGTACCTCGAAGAAGTCTCAGGCGACGGCTCGTTTTACATGCGGCCAAACTTTTGGCCCACCACGCACGACATCCTTACTCCCGACATGCAGTCAGGGGGTGCCCCGATTTTCAAAGCAAGGGCCGTCTTGGCCGCAACCGGGTCACCCTCATACGGCATCTACACAGGTTACGAACTTGTCGAGAACGTGCCACGGCCCGGTGTCGAAGAGCAGATCGACAATGAGAAGTACGAGTTCAAACCCCGCGATTGGTCGAGAGCAACCGAGTTCGGGGTCCAGGACGTGCTCGAGCGCCTCAACGCAGCCCGCTCCCGGCACGTCGCGCTCAGACGCCTGCGCGGTCTGACAGTCCACCGCAGCAGTAACGAAAAAATTCTGTGCTTCACTCGACACGTACCCGCCGAAGAGTCCCCCACTGGCAAGGCCGACTCCGTCATCGTGGTCGTGTCGCTAGACCCCCACCACATCCATGACTCCGTGATCACCCTCGACATGGCAGCTCTGGGATTAACCGACGATGCCCGGATGGTTGTCGACGATGCGCTCGGTGACGAGACGTTCACGTGGGGACGCGAATTCTATGTGCGGTTCGACCCGGAGGTAACGATGGCTCATGTGGCTGGAGTGAGAGGACTATGAGGCGTTGCCCACGGCCCCTCACGTCCAAATGTCTAGGCGCGCTAGGGTGAGGAACACGAATGTGGGCTTGTCCCTGCAACGCAACAATCACGACAGGCTGGTGAAGCACAGTGGCGGTTAAGGGTATCGATACGAGTGTGCTTGCTGAGATTGCTGCGGGCACTCATCATGAGCCGCACGCGGTTCTTGGGCCCCATGTGGGCGAACACGGCGTGACAATCCGGATACTGCGTCCGCTCGCAAGCGCGGTCGCCGTGGAAACTCTCGACGGCATGGTCAACGCAGAGCACGAGCACGAAGGTGTGTGGCGCGCAGACCTACAAGGGACTGAGGCTCCGGATTACCGCGTGCACGTGACCTACGACGCTGAGCCGCTCGTTCAAGACGATCCCTACCGGTTCTTGCCCGGCCTGGGTGAGCTCGACCTGCACCTCATCCGCGAAGGCCGCCACGAACGCCTGTGGGACGTCCTTGGTCCCAACGTGCGCCGCTTCCCGTCAGTGTTGGGTGAGGTCACCGGGACCTCGTTCGCAGTGTGGGCGCCCAACGCCCGCGCTGTCCGGGTAGTCGGCGACTTCAATAGTTGGCAGGGTGTTACTCACGCTATGCGCACACTCGGATCTTCCGGCGTGTGGGAGCTATTTATCCCGGGAATCGAGGCAGGAACTCGCTACAAGTTCGAAGTGCTCGGACGCGACGGGCACTGGAAGCAAAAAGCCGATCCAATGGCTCGGCGAGCTGAGATTCCACCCCAGACCGCGTCCATCGTGACCGAGTCTTCTTACGAGTGGAAAGACGCAGAATGGATGGCGCGCCGCGACAAGTCAGAGTCGCACCGCTCCCCCATGAGCATCTACGAAGTTCACCTTGGCTCGTGGCGTCAAGGACTCGGGTATCGCGAGCTTGCGACCGAGCTTGTGGACTATGTTCGCGATCTGGGTTTTACCCACGTCGAGTTCATGCCCGTGATGGAGCACCCCTTTGGTGGGTCCTGGGGTTACCAGGTCACCGGGTATTACGCCCCCACCTCGCGCTTTGGCACCCCCGACGAACTGCGTTACCTCATAGACAAACTGCACGAAGCCGACATTGGCGTCATCTTGGACTGGGTGCCAGGGCACTTCCCCAAGGATGAGTGGGCATTAGGTCGTTTTGATGGCACTCCCTTGTATGAGCACCCAGATCCATTGCGCGGAGAACAACCTGACTGGGGCACGTTCGTCTTTGACTTCGGACGGCGTGAGGTTCGCAACTTCTTAGTGGCCAACGCCCTTTACTGGATCGAAGAGTTCCACATCGATGGCCTACGCGTTGACGCGGTCGCATCCATGCTCTACCTCGACTACTCCCGCTCGGCCGGCCAGTGGCGACCCAACATCCACGGTGGTCGTGAAAACCTCGATGCCATCGCTTTTCTTCAAGAGGTGAACGCCACCGCGTACCGGGTGGCCCCCGGCATTGTCATGATTGCCGAAGAATCCACTGCGTGGCCTGGCGTCACCGCTCCGACAAGCGGCGGCGGTCTGGGCTTTGGGCTCAAGTGGAACATGGGATGGATGAACGACACGTTGCGTTACATGCGCGAAGAGTCCATCAACCGCTCGTATCACCACCACACCATCACTTTTTCGCTCATGTATGCGTTCTCGGAGCAGTTTCTATTGCCCCTCAGCCACGACGAGGTCGTGCACGGCAAGGGATCCCTTCTTGCCCGTATGCCAGGTGACCATTGGCAGCAAGTCGCCGGGATCCGTGCGCTATTCGCTTACCAATGGACGCACCCCGGCAAGCAACTGCTGTTTATGGGCTGCGAATTTGGACAGGAAGCCGAATGGTCTGAGGGTCGTTCCCTCGATTGGTGGCATCTCGAGGATTCGCTGCACGCGGGCCTTAAAGACCTGGTTCGCGACCTCAACGGGCTGTACACGTCCACCCCCGCGCTGTGGGAGCGAGACGCGGATCCCGAAGGCTTTACGTGGATCGATGCCGACGACGGCGACCGCAACGTCCTCGCTTACCTGCGCTGGGACAGCCAAGGTGAGCCTGTCGCCGTGGTCGTGAACCTCGCTGGCGTGCCGCACGAACGCTACCGCCTAGGGTTGCCTTCAGGTGGGACGTGGGAAGAGGTCTTGAACACTGACGCAGAAGCGTACGGCGGCTCTGGCGTAGGGAACTTGGGAGAGGTGCAAGCGAGCAACCGCCGTCAAGGCGAGTGGTCCTTCAGCGCCGAGATCCGGGTGCCTCCCCTGGCCGCAGTGATCTTCCGTCCACGCCGCTAGCTTTGAAGGCTCACCCCGTTGGAACACAGCCCGTTGGAACACAGCACCGTGCGCTCCAGCGGTGACACCAATGCAGTGTTAGAACAACGCGGCAGCGAGTGACTGGCGAGCGCGCATTACGCGCTCATCATCGGTGCCTACAACGTCGAAAAGTTCGAGCAGGCGCACGCGTACGCTCTCGCGTTCAGGCCCGGCCGTGCCACGGACAACATCGATCAGGCGTGCGAAGGCGTCTTCCACTTGGCCACCCATCACGTCAAGGTCAGCGACGGCCAACTGAGCGTCGACATCAGTGGGTGAGTCTGCCGCGGCCTTGCGCACTGCGGCCAGATCAGCAGTGGAGCTACGGTGCATGAGCGAGACCTGCGCGCGTCCCGCGCGGGCGTCTACGTCTTTGGGGTTCTCGCGCAGTGCCCGGTCGTATGCGTCGATGGCTGCCGCAAAGTCTTCCCGCTCGATTGCGTCGTATGCCTCTTGGTGCAACGGTGCGAGGGGTTCGGGCTCTGGCTCCACCGCGGGAGCAGGCCCAGCGCCCACACGCCCAGTCACTCCATTTTCGCGGGCGATCTCGAGCACTTGGTCAAGCACGCCACGAACCTGCTCATCGTCCGCATTGCCCTGAAACAGTGGGGCCGGGCGTGCAGCAATGAGCGCCATCGCGGTAGGAACCGCCTGGATCTGGAAGGCTCCCGCAACCGCGATCTGCACGTCGATGTCGCACGTGGCAAGTTGGAACGCGCCGCCGTAGCTCGCAGAGATGGTTCGCATGCGCTCGACGAGTTCTTTCGAGGCAGGTGAGGCGCTCGACAGGAACACGATCACGATCGGAACCTGGGCCGATGCCTGTGCGATCTCTTGCAGGTTTTGCTCTGTGACTTCGATGGGCAGGGGGACTTCGTTGGGCAGGGGTACTTCGTTGGGCATGGGCGCGCCCGAGCCACCTTGGCCAGCGGGAGCCCCAGTTGGTACGGACTGTTCCGTTCCCTTGTTCAAGAGCTGGGAAAGGTCCACAGAACCGCGCAGGGGAACATCGGGGTTATTGGCAGTCATTGTCGCCTAACTGTCAGAGACTTTGATGAGGTTGTGCTCGGCCGCGACCACCGTGGGCAGTTCGCCGTCACCGGGCCCGGGTATGTACATCACGATCATGTCGAGATACTCGTGAGTCACCGTGTCATCGAGATCACCTTCAAGAAGGGGCTCATCGCTTTCGGGGATGGACACGGTTGCGTCTTCGACTGTAAATGTCGACGAGACGGACAGTGGCGTGAACACCAAGACCCCGCCGCTGGCCGTGCCCATGGCATAGGCGCCTTCGAGGTCCACGGCAATCTCGTCTTTATATTCGCCGTCGGAGTCCTCTGCAGCCTCGGTCAAAGTCTTACGAGCAGTAAAGAGCCGTTCGCGATATGAGTCGGCGCCAAACGTCTCGTCAAGATCTGAATCAGAGCCTTCTTTGAGTAACGTCACGTAATCGGTGATCGTCTGCTCGGGGCTTGGCGCAAATGCGGTGCTGGTGATCTCGAACTGCTCGGCACCAGTAAGCGTGCCGGGCATGGCCGGCAACGTGGCACCGGGGATCATGTGCGCCCAACCACGCAATTGGTAGTCGTCGTCAATATCCTCTTGCACCCACAACAGCACCACCGGCGTCGTGTCTTCGTCAGCTTGTTCTGTGACGGCGACAAGTGTGCGGGGCCACGTTTGGGCGCCCGACACATAAACCGCCTGCATTGATGACGGGATGCTGGTGACGTCAGGCCCATCGTCCGCCTTGGCGAGAGTGTATTCCACGTCGCGAATTTTCTTGGCGTCACCACCAATGCGGTTGCTCAATAACTCGATGTCGCGGGCCTTGTCCGCAGCGGCGAGCTCGGCCATTGTCTCTTCGATAACGAGGGTGCTTTGTGCTTCAAGCAAACTCGCAGCCTCGGTCAATGGCGGTGCTGAGGTCACGGGTGCAGGCACATCGGCCACACATCCGGACATCACCAACGCACCTGCTACGAGGCCCGTCAGGCCTAATGTTGAGCGGCTCATCGTGACTCCTTCCCCTCGTCGGTGGAGAACCCGGAAGCGTCTGGGGCAGACTCCGCGACAGGGGCGCTTGCGGCCGATGCGGGGGTTGCGCCAGACATGCGAGCGGCGGCACTTGCTGCGATCGCCTCTTCATCGAGCCTGGGTTCGGGTAGCACGTCACCAGAGGCACGGCGCGCGCGGCGCGTGCCAGGACGTGGGTCGGACCCGTCTTCGCCGGATCGCTGCCTCTTGGCCATCCACTCTTCGCCTCGGGCCTGGGCTGGCCGCAGGTCAATAAAGCGGAGCACGAACGCAATCACGCCTGCGGTGAGCAGGAACGCCCCCCACCAAATCAGCGGCGTGATCCACCCGTCGTCGACCTCACGGGTGAGGGCAAGGTCGGTTTGAGTGAATGGAGTGCCTGCCACATTTATCACCACGAGCACCTCGCCCGGCGGCACGTCTGTTCCCTTGAAAGCCAGTCGGTTTTCCCCACGCCAATCGGTGCGCCAATGGTCTTGCGATGACTCTGCAAGCACATTCACCGGCTCGTCTTCAGTCTCGTCTTCAGCTCCAGGGCTAGGCGACGCCGTCGGGGTCGGCTCCGGTGAGGGCGACGCAGACGGCGACTGGGAAGGAGACGGTGAAACGGTGGGTGAGGGCGATACGGCAGGTGTAGCGGCAGCCTCGAAGGTCAAAGGCTCGGTGGTCGCCGACAATGTCTCCCAGTCAGGAAGCCCCGTAACCCGGGTGGCCTCTCGGTCGGCAAGCCAAGCCGCCGCATCGGCCGGACGCGCTGACAGCGCCACGACCTCGCCCTCACCGGTCACCCCTATTCGGGACTCCCCTGCGAAAGCGAGCATCTCTGGTTCGAAGACCACAATGGCCGTGTCGACCTTGGCGACTGCTGTCACGTCGCTTGGGGGTCGCTGGGAATCGGCGATCAAACCCGTTGCCAGCAGCAACGCGCCAATTACGCCTGCAACTAACGCAGTCGTCCTAAGACTCACATAAACCTCCGTGTGTACCCGTCTACTCTAGGAGACAACGGTCCAACGACGAACCTCGCCGCTTTGTCTAGCCGCTGACAGCGCATTACCCTGGTAGCAGTGCGCGTGACACTTACCGTCCGCGTTAGAGGAGACAAGCATGCCCGAAGAACCCCTGCCGTTTCCAGTAGCGATGCGCGGTTACGACCGCGACGCGGTTACTGCTCACGTCGCACGCCTGCAAGACATGGTTGCTGAAGCAACCGCGGCGGCGGAACGCTCCCAACAAGATGCGGCGCAATTTCGCACTCAGTTGGATGAGGCGCAACGAACGTTGCGTGAAGCGGACTCCCCCACGTACAAGGGTTTGGGTGCACGCGTCGAGCAACTACTGCGCTCGGCAGAAGAGCAATCGTCTGACGTTGTTCAGCGTGCGAACATGCATGCTCAAGACACGGTGGCCCGTGCGACCGTGGCTGCACAGCAGTTGAGAGCACGCGCGGACAACGAAGTTGCTGAGATTCTTGCGCAGAGCAGGCGTGAAGCAGAAGATATCCGGACTGCGGCTGAGAGCCACGCGGTCAGTAGCCGCGAATCCAGTGCGCGACAGGCCGACGAGATGATCGAGAAGGCGCGCCGTGAAGCCGAGCGCGTGAACTCGACTCTCAACGCTGAGGCCGCGGAACTTCGCGTGACTGCTGAGCGCGAGGCGCACACGTTGCGCGCGACCGCCGAGCGTGAAGCGACCGAACTGCGAGTCAACGCGCAACGCGAGGCGAAGGACGTCATCGACCAGGCCCGCCAAGAGGCCGACGAGTTGATCGAGCGCGCCCAGGCACGAGCAGTAGGTGTGCGAAATGACGCTGAAGAGCTCTTAGCTGGGGCCCAAGAAAACGCAGCGAGGCTCGCTGCCGAGGCTGACGAAGCGCGTGCGCAAGCCGACGCTGAAGCGTCAGACGTTCGCGCTACCGCGGAGTCGCAAGCCGCCAGCATGCGAACCGAAGCTCAGACTTTCTTGACGCAAGCCAACCGCGAAGCTGAGGCCGTACGCGCTGAAGCAGAAACCGCGGCACGCGAGGCTCGCATGAACGCTCAGCGCGCAGCTGACGCGCTACACGCCGAGGCAGACGAGTACGACGAGGCCACCCGTGGTGACGCAGAGGCATACGCCACAGCCAGCCGCAACGAAGCCGACGACTATCAGACAAGTACCCGTGTTGCCGCAGATGAATATGCGGCAACTGTACGGAGCGAAGCAGACAACTACGCAGCGGCTACTCGTGAAGACGCCAATAGCGACGCCCAGGGCATCCGCACTGCCGCAGACAACTACGACGCACAGGTGCGGGCAGAAGCAGACGGCTACAACACGCAAGTGCGTACAGGGGCCGACGAGTACGACGCACAGGTGCGGGAACAAGCGGACGCACACCGCGCACAAGTCCACGCAGATGCCGACAAGTACGACACCCAGGTACGAGCAGGCGCAGACGAGTATGACGCCCAGACCCGCGCTGACGCGGACGCTCACGTTGTGCAGGTCCACGCAGAGGCAGATGAGTATGACGCCCAGATCCGCGCTGACGCAGACGCTCACGTTGTGCAGGTCCACGCAGAGGCAGATGAGTAC
>CAZHTO010000047.1:10520-14566 GCA_964535845.1 uncultured Demequinaceae bacterium
CCGCGCTGACGCAGACGCTCACGTTGTGCAGGTCCACGCAGAGGCAGATGAGTACGATGCCCAGACTCGTACTGCGGCCGATGAGTACGACACTGACACTCGCACGACAGCTGATGCATACGCTGCGTCCACCCGCGAAGCAGGCGAGGGCTACGCACGCGTAGTACGCAAGGATGCTGACGCATACGACGTCAACACCCGCAAGAACGCCGACGACTACGCCGAATCAGTCACAGGCGAAGCCGACGATCACGCAAACCGCGTGCGGCGTGAGGCCGAGGACTACTCGGCTCACACCCGTAACGACACGGATGCGTACGCTGAGCAGACCCGCCTTGAGGCCGATCAGTATGCGCAACACACGCGTGAAGGCGCCGACCGTGAAGCGGCCAAGACCATCGCAAGTGCACAGGCAACCGCCCAGCAGAGCATTACTCAGGGTGAATCGCAGGCCGCAGCACTGGTGGCGGAAGCCGCTAAGGAGGCCGAGCAGGAGCGAGCAAGCGCCCATGCTGAGGTCGAGTCTGCACATGAAGAGGCCCGCCGAACACGCGAGGACCTGCAACTCGAAGTTGCCCAACGCCGCGAACAGGCTGAGCAAGAAATGAGTAAGCGACTCGAAGAGGCACAGGCAGAAGGGGCACAACTTGTTGCAGATGCCCGCGAGCGTGCTGATGAGGCCGAAGAACGCTTGGGTACAGCACACGAGCGCTCCGAAATTGTGCGACGTGAGGCCGAGGTCCACTCTCAAACCCTGCTGGCGAATGCGCGCAACAACGCCGACGAGATCGTTTCGGGAGCCCGCGAACACGCAGAGTCGATCATTTCAGAGGCAGTGTCGGACGCTGAACGCGAACGCGCGGCCGCAAGCCACGAAGTCGATGAGCTCAACCGCCAACGCGAGTCGATCACTGGCTATCTCGACGACCTTCGTGGCCTGTTAGGAGCAGACCCGGTGGCGAGCCTGCAACGAGTTACCGCGGCGCCCTCCACCACTGCCCCTACGCCCGACTCAGCCAGTGACGCGGACGACTCGGATGACGAGGCTCAACAACCCGACGCAGCTGACCGGGACTAACGTGCCAGTCTTAGACAGCGGAGTCCTGAGATACTTGAGTACATCAGAAAGTTGACATGACTCACGAGACCTCACCTCATCTACGGCGCGCAGACGCCCTGGCCCGCAAGCGTGCGGGCGAGACCGCGCAAGCGCGCGTGTTGATAAGTGAGTTCGCCCGCCAGGCAGTGGCACAGGGAATCACCCCGCAACGGCTCTCAGCTCGAACCTACGACGGCCGGTCTCGGTACCGAACCCAGACAGAGGGCTGGTACCTCAAGCACGACCGGACGGTTGCGGTGGGCACCGATGGAGAGTTCTACGTCCTGACTGTTCCGCGTAGCCTCGCCGGCATGCTGGGTCGCATAGAGCTCCCCCCTGGTGAGCCACCGCTCGAGTTGGGTAAGGGTGGCCGCGACGGTCAGTCGATCCCGCTCCCGCTAGCAATAGAACGGCGCCTCGCAGCAGGCAACGACTGGGACTGACTGTCTGCCCAAGCGCCAGCCGCAGCTGCCAGCGTCAAGGGTGCAAGAGCGGCTCAAGTGCGAGCGCCACTCGCGCCGGGTCCTCAAGCGCAGCCAAATGCCCCACCCCGTCAAGAATGGTGGGTTCCACTCCCGCAGCCTTAGCCATCGCTAAGCCATCTTCGATACGCACAATCGTGTCTTGTTCTCCCAGGACCACCACGATAGGTGCATCGATAGTGCGCAACACCTCGGTGCGATCGGGCCGCCCCGCCATGGCGCGTTGACCCCATGCAATGCCACTGCCTGGCTGGCGCGAAATATTCAGCTCGACCCACTCCACTAGTGAGTCGCGGTCTTGGCGCTGCGTACCGATGACGCTCTCAGCAGCCCCTCGCGGGTCAGGGTGGCCGCCCGCTTGTTCAGCCGCGCTAGCAGTTTGCTCGCGGCTGCGACCCGCCTCTTCGTCGTCGGCCACAGCTTTGGTGCCGATGAGTCCCAACCCAGCCACCGCATCGGGCCATCGCTGGGCGATAGCGAGCGCCACGTAACCACCCATCGAACACCCCACCCACACTGCAGCATCAGCGCCGGTGGCCTCACGCATGGCGAGCACCGCAGCGTCAGCGATCAGGTCCAGGCTTGGGTCCTCATCCGTCAGTGGCATGTCCCCAATGCCGGGGAAGTCGAAGGTCATTGCGTCCCCACGAATGCGCTCCCCCAGAACAGCAATCAGCGGCTCCCATTGCTGGCGGTCGGTGGGAAAAGAATTGAGGAACACGACGGGTGTTGCATCCGGGATCACGCTCATAGTTACTCCCTCTTGCCGCACGCTGGGCGGCAGGGTAGGCACATTCGTCGGTGGCAGTCGCCTCTATTGCACCACGTCGGTCGGCACTGACGTGGGAAGAGGAGCACGGTCGGGTGCGACTCGGCGCACTACCTCGTCGAGGACAATCCGCACATAGGGCTCGCCTACCCACAGATGTTTGGCGCCGTCGACTGGCACGAGTTCGAGTTGGGTCAACGGAGCAAACCGCTCACGTGCGGCGTCCGGCTTCAAAAAGTCGTCGTGCTCGGGGATGAAAGCAGAGATGGGTTTGTCTGCCTGAGCCCAGTGCGCAAGGTGCTCGTCTTTGGCCCGGTGCAATGGCGGCGACAACAAGAGTGCACCTTCGACATCGAGTTCTGCTCCGTACATCAAGGCCAGTTCCGTGCCAAAACTCCAACCTAGGAGCCAGCGGTTGGGTAGACCGCGCGCCACAGCGAAATCGACGGCTGCCCGTACGTCGGCGGCTTCTCCCACGCCCTCCTCGAACTGTCCGTCCGAGGTCCCCCTAGGCGAGCTCGTGCCCCGGGTGTTGAAACGTACCACCGCAATGTTGGCTAAGTGGGGCAACCGCGCTGCCGCTTTACGGAACACGTGGGAGTCCATGAAACCGCCGTGGGTAGGCAGCGGGTGCAAGGTGATCAACGTGGCCGCAATTTCGCCGCTCGCGGGGAGCGCGAGTTCGCCCACGAGTTCCAGGCCGTCTTCTGTGCGCAAGACGATCTCTTCGCGAATCGCCGGCAGAACCGTCGATGACCGAATATCTACGTCTTCCGTACCTGTAGCCTCAGCCACGCGTCCTCCCAAATGAGTTCCAACATCCAGTGTGCCAATGCCGCCGGGCCGCGGCCGCCGCCTCAGCACCAAACAGCCCGTCAGCGGCCCACGCCACCACGTGCACAGAGTCGCCAGCGATGTCTTGGCCACACCCCGGGCACACGTAGGTCTTGTCAGTAGGACGAGGAGTCACGACGATGTATTCCTCACCCCCGGGTCCACGCTCACGGCGACCACCTGTGGCGTTAGCCAAGCGCTCGACATCGAGCTCGGGGTGGGGTTGCCCGTAGGGACGCTTATTGGAGCGGCGCTTACGGGACATGCCTTCAGTCTAAGCCGGGTGCCCAGACGCGACTCAACCCGCGCATCGGCGCTATTACGGCCGATGCGCGGGTTGAGTTTTCTACGTAGGTTGAGAAGGTGTGGGGCGTCAGAAAGTACGTGGCGGGGTCGCCGCCAGGGCGTCTGCCTCTTCGACGGGCACCACTGCGCGACGACTGATCGCCTCGCGGTACCAGTACGCCGAGTCCTTCCAGCGGCGCTCGAGGGTCTCGTAGTTGACGTAAACCATGCCAAAGCGCTTGTTGTAGCCCTGGGCCCACTCGAAGTTGTCCATGAGGGACCACGCGAGGTAGCCGCGCACATCTGCGCCTTCGCCAATCGCCTTGAGGACGGCGTCGATGTGACCGTGGAAGTAGTCGACGCGGTCGATGTCGCGCACGCGGCCGTCCTCGTCGATCTGGTCGTCCCACGCGGAGCCGTTCTCTGTGACGTATAGCGGCTTGCCGGTCTCGCGGTTGATTTTCATGATGTGCGCGTGGAAGGCCGACGGGTCGACGTTCCAGCCCATCGCGGTGATCTTGCCGGTGGGAGGCATGAACTCGATCTCTTCGTCACCGGGCCACGCGGTGTTGGAGCC
>CAZHTO010000048.1:0-14267 GCA_964535845.1 uncultured Demequinaceae bacterium
GGTAGTCACGGGAGGCCTTTCGTTAAGGGGTCGAACTGTCCCTAGTCTGCCAACTAGAGCCAATGCGAGGGTATCCGTCATAAGGACGGTTCAGTTTCCTAGTCCTCAGGGATGACCCTCAGGCATAGCTCTGAGTGACAGTGGTCTCTGATTCGCGGGCTCCCACAACAGCCTGAACCCGGTCGCGCACTCGAAGTTTGGCCGGGATGCGGCTCAGCGGGGGTCGTTATCGTTGCTGCTATGCTCGGCGGCGAGATTTGGGCGCAGAATGTCCAACTATAGGGGGGTTGAGATGACACCTGGCCACGCCATCGCGACGGGAAGTGATGAGCTCGAAAGAGCCGCGAGAGGTACCACGCATGCCGCGCAGGCATTCGCTGCAGCGAGCCCACAATTGCGGACCGCGATTCCCTTAGATGCCTTTGGCACCTTCGGGCAGGGCATTGCTATGGCGGGCAACGGACTCGGCGGGGCAATTGCGTCCGTTATCACCTTGCTCGGCAAAGTCTCAGCGGCGACGTCCGATGGCTTGAGTTCCGCTCGACTGGAGTTCGAGCGTGTGGAAAACGAGGCAGAGGCGCACTTTCGCGGTATAGAGAACGGATTCTTTGGGTGAGTGCAGTAGATGCCGCCGACGCGGTCGTCCAGCAAATTGCAAGCAACGCGTGGGCGGCGGGCGCTACCGTTGGCGGCAGTGAGAATGCGTGCTCGGCAACGCCCTATTTTCCTATGGTGCTCAGAAGCTTTGTCCGGCCACTCGAATCGCTCATGGACGACTTTTTGCCCCAGCCTGGCGCTCTTTATCGCGCGTCCTCTACGTGGGAGCAGGCCACAGGTGACGTTGCCGACGTCGGGGAGGACCTTAAGCAACTGCGGCAACAGCTCGGGAGTCTCGAGGGCGAGCTTGCCCAAGCGTTATTCTTGACGCTCGACCGGCTTGCTGCTGACTCACACTTCATCGCCAACTGGACAAAAGTGGTGTCGCAAGCTCTTCAGTTGTGCGTCACGATCTTCGAGTCGGTGCGCATCGTCGCCTGTCAGGCCCTTGACTTGCTCTCCGATTTCGCAAGTGCTATCGGTGACGTCTTGTTCGGCAGCTGGCCGTGGGAAATCGAAAAGAAATGGAATGTTGTCCGCGATTTCGCTCGCGAGGTAGAGAGTTTTGTCGTCGCGTGCTCGACCCTCGCAAACCAGGCGCTCCAGGCTGGGCGCGAGCTCGTGCGCTTGCTCACTGATTTTCACCGCGCGACCTTTCCGTTTCATCAGGAGCTCGAGAACCTACTTGGCGGCATTGCCGCACTGATCCCAGGCGGTACCCCTCCCGACGTGCTGCCCGGTACGGGACCAGGGTCATCCGGCGATATCTACCACCCGTCGAACACCCCGTATCCAGGGTCCGACCTCAGGTTCGAGGACGACTATGACTATGGCTATCAGCACAGTTATGACCTGGGTGCCACTGATCTTTCCCAAGAAGAACTCATGGCAACGTTCCAGGAGAACTTTGGCCAGCTGTTCCTGCCGTCGCGCGTGGGCGACCACACCCAGCTCAACATGCAACTCACGCACGAAGACCAGCTGATCGAAACGTCGCTGTTTGGTACGGCCATTCCCGGGGTGACGACGGGCACGATCAGGGTGCAGCAAATCACCTCCGATGGGTTCGTGATCGTTGCCGAGGAGGGTCACCCCGAGTACCCCGGCGAGGTGGCCTTTCGCCTTACAGTCGACAACGGCCGCGCGCGCCTGCAAGTGACCGGAGCGTATGACGACACGATTCTGGGCAAGCATGACTTCGGCGCGCAAATCAACACCAACCCGGCCTACGCGGCCATTTCCAACTACAGCATTTGGTCTGACATGCAGCACCGTATCCAAGACAAGCTGCAGTATGGGTGAGCGTTCGCGTAGGCGCAGTCTTTTTGCCGGCGGGTTGTTGGCGGTGCTTGTGCTGGCTGGTTGTGCGTTTTCGGAGGCGTATCCGGAGATTCCTCACGATGCGCCTTCTGGGGGTCAGACGCAGGCGGAGTTGAACGAGAAACTCGCCACGATCCCAGGGCTGGTATTCGAGCGTGCAGCGGGCTCGAATCCCAATATCAAGCGCAACACGGGCTACGGCTACCGACTCTCGCTCGACCCGGACTATCGGATCACGGACCCCGAGCGCCTACTGGACTTTTTGGTCGAGTCAGCGTGGTCGGTCCGTGACGGATATCAGCCGAACACCACTGTCATGATTTCCTTGCGAGGAGTACCGGAGGACGATCTGAACCTGGGTGTTGTAGGTGAAGAGTCTGGGTGGGTGCCAGTCGGGGCGCGAACCATTCGCGATGTTGCAGAGAACGGCGCCACGAGCGTGACAGTGTGGCTCGACCTCGACGGGAGCCGCGCGGAGGAGCGCGGAGCGGTTGCGAACCGCGAGCGCCTGGGTCCCTGGCCAGGTGACGCCCCTGATGTGCCGACTAACGTGACCGAACCCCGTACCTAATCCTGTGAGGAATCCCTTATGACCGACCCTCTCGCCGAATTTGAAGCAGCTCAGGCCCGACTTGAAAAAATCGTCGCCGAGGCTCGTGCCAACACTGTGCGGGCCGAGCGTGTGTCTGACGACGCCCGTACCGTTCAGGCGACTGCGCGCTCGCCGCGAGGCGAACTCACGGTGACCTCACGAGCGGGCGGTGTCGTCACCGCGATCCAGTTCACTGATGACGCTCTTGAGCTCGAACCGCAAGCACTCGCACAACTCACCGTCGCCACGATTGCGCAGGCGCAGCACGCAGCAGCGGTGCGGTTCGCGCAGGCGGCGGCTGGCGAGTTTGGTACTGACTCGCCGATTGCCGACAGTCTTAGGGCGGATGCCGAACAGGCTTTCCCGTCACCAGGCAGCGGCGGGGCGAGGTACTGATCGTGGAACTCGAGACTGAGCCCCATAAGCTGACGGACCTGGCGGCGAGCCTCGACCAAGCTGCGCGGGCTATCGACGAGGAGTTGCGCACCTTCGCACGCTCTGCGCAGCGGCTCAGCAATGCCTGGGAGGGTGAGGCGGAGCGGGCCTACCGGCAGCTCTATTCGCGCTTCCATCAGGGATCGCAAGTCCAATTGAGGGTGCTGCGGGCAGCGGCGGCTTCGCTTCAGGATCTAGCAAAGGAGTACGCATCTACGGATAAGCGGAGTGCGAGAGCCCTGCCGGTGAGGCCCACCATCTAGGACCTCGGTGAAAGCCGCTGTTCAGGGCCGGCAGTTTCTAGGCACGCCCGGCAGTTTCTAGGCGCGCGGCGTGACAATCCCAGATTCGTAGGCCTCGACGACCGCCTGGACCCGGTCCCGCACCCCCAGTTTGGTGAGGATGTGGCTCACGTGGGTTTTCACGGTAGTCGCGGACACCCATAGTTCTTGCGCGATTTCTTGGTTCGACATGCCACGCGCAAGGAGCTGCAGCACTTCGACCTCGCGATTCGAAAGGTCACCGATGGCTTCTGGGGTGGGGACATGTTCTGTGGTCGTGGCAGTCGCGCCAACCCCAGCAGTCTCAGCCTTCGCTCCAGCGGGAGCCCCAGCGGCAAATTTCTCGATCACCCGCCGTGTCACTTCTGGGGCGAGTAGCGCCTCGCCGGCTGCCACGACGCGCACGGCGTTGACCAGCGTGTCGCCGTCGGCACTCTTCAGCAAAAACCCAGAAGCGCCAGCCCGGAGCGCCGCATACACATACTCGTCGTCGTCGAACGTCGTCAGAATCACCACGCGTGCATTGGGGTGCGCGGCGATTACTTCAGCTGTGGCTGCCAGCCCATCCAGGCCGGGCATGCGAATGTCCATCAGCACTACGTCTGGTGCAAAGTCGCGAACCAAAGCCACCGCATGGGCCCCATCCGATGCTTCTCCCACAATTTCGATGTCAGACTCGGCTTCGAGAATCATCTTGAGCCCTACGCGCACCATGGCCTGATCGTCAACTAGCCCTACTGTGATCATGGGTTCTCGCTCCTCGTCATTGCGCGGTCGGGCTCGCTCGCCGTGTCGTCACGTGAGGGTAGTACAGCGTGCACTTGGTACCCGCCTCCGCGGCGCGGGCCGTGCGACAGTGCTCCACCCAGGGCCTGCACCCGCTCACCCATGCCGGCGAGCCCATGCCCGCCTGGTAAACGTAGGCCCTCACTCGATACCCCCCGGCCATCATCTTCGACCGTGATGCGCACCGCATCGGCCGTTCTCATAATCGTGACATCCGCGCGCGCTCCCGGCCCGCCATGCTTAAGAGTGTTGGTGAGGGCTTCTTGCACTATCCGGTAAGCGCTTACCTCGACGCCGGCGGGCACGTGCGCCGAACCAGAAATTTCAAGCGTGACCGGCAATCCAGAGTTCTGAACACGCCGCACGAGCGCAGGCAACGCGGCCAGCGACGGTAGCGGGCTAAGGCCGTCTGCGGACGACACCCCGCGCAAAGTGTGTCCGCTGGCAATTGCGCGGTCCACGTCGACTCGATCGTTCGCCTCTTGTTCAGAGGCCCGCAGCACCCCGATCATGCGCTCCATCTCTTCTAACCCCTTGCGACCGGCCGATGCGATGGTTGCCAAAGTTTGAGTAAGTTGCGGATCCGCAGTGCTGGGTTCGGCTTTACTGAGCCGGCGTTTGGCGCCCTCTGCATGCAAGGTCATGACAGTGATTTCGTGCGCCACAACATCGTGTAGCTCGCGAGCAATACGCGCGCGCTCAGCACGCACCGCGTCTGCCGCAAGGCTGTAATCGTGGTGCTCGATCTGTGCCTGTGCCACTTCCGTTTCGCTCGCACGTTCGCGGCGCCGCCTGTCGGCAAAGCCCAGCGCCAACGGAATGACCACATCCACGGGCACAGCAATGATGACAGCCGCGTGCACGGAGCCTTCCAGGACGACTCCGGCTGTCACCCACACCATAGTCAGGCCTGCCAGCACGGCAGCATGTCGCAGTGCAGTCCAGCGGGGCAAATAGGCGCTCAGACCGTAGACCCCAACGTAGAGCGCCAGGTGAGCGGGATTGAGTTCGTAACCCATACTCAGTGACACAGCCCAGGGAACCGCAACCATCCACATCACAGTCCGTGGGAAGTCTTGCCGCCACAGCAAAGGCACCACCATCGCTACCAGCAGCGCGTAGCCGAGCCCGTCCATCTTGCGTGCGTCCATGAGTGCCAGGCTGAAGACCGGAACTACAGCCCACAGAATGCTCAACGCCAGCAAGCTGCTGACTACCCACACCTCGGCCCACTGTGGCCGTCTTACGTCCATAACCTCAAGCGTAGGGGCACCTACCCAGCCAGCGCATCGGCCGTATGTGTGATTGTGCTAGCCCACGAACCGGTAGCCCACGCCGCGCACTGTCTCGATCGCGTGAGGCCCCACGTGAGAGCGCAAGTAACGAATGTAGACGTCGAGCACGTTGTCGCGGGTGGCTGACCCCCACACCTCCTGGAGGGCCTCGGCGCGCGGCACCACATCCCCGCCGCGGGCCATCAGCAGATGCGCAAGTTGGAACTCGCGTGGGCTCAATGGAATCGCCAGCCCGTCACATGTGAGCGTGCGGTCGACCGGATCTAGGGAACAGCGGCCAACAGTGATGAGGCCATCCCGGCCGCCGTCAGCTGCGTTTTCTGGGCGCGCCCGCAGGCGCACTCGGGCGACCAGTTCGTCGAACGAGAACGGCTTCGACATGTAGTCATCTGCGCCGCGTTCAAGGCCGCGCACCGTATCTTCAGCAGAGGTCCGTGCAGTAAGAATAATGACGGGCAATTCTGAGCCAGCGGCGCGCAGGCGCCGGAGCACCGTGAAGCCTTCTTGATCTGGCAAACCGATGTCGAGCACCATGATGTCAAAGTCGCCCTCGAGTGCCAGCCGCAGTCCATCGCGACCGGTCCGCACTGCGGTGACCGCCACATCGGCCGTACGTAATCCTTTGACCAGCGTGGCTACCAGCCGCTCTTCGTCTTCGACGAGCAGCATCTTGATCATGTTCCGCCTCCCGCTCTAGGCACCACCAGGGTGAACGTTGATCCCTTGCCCAATGTCGATTCAACATCGAGTCTGCCACCATGCGCGGCAGCAATTGCGGAGGCGATAGGAAGTCCTAGACCCGCGCCTTCGACTTCATCATCCACGCGCCCAAACCGCGCCATCACTTGCGCTTGGTCTTCGAGCGCGATCCCACGTCCTTGGTCACGCACCCACAGGTGCGTCTCGTGGCCCGTGGACCGTGAGCCCAGGCCAATCACGGAGCCAGGCTCCGAGAACTTGACGGCGTTGGTGACCAACTGCAACCACGCTTGGGTAATGCGCTGAGCATCGACGTTGATGGGCCCTTGGGCACATTCGTCCAACTGCCAGTCCCGGTCCCCTAAGGCCTGGGCCCGCGAGAACGTCGACGTGGTGAGCTCCTCCAAGTGTTCCGTTGCCCGCATCACAAACTCAGGACGGTCTGACTTGGCGAGGGTCACCAAATCGTCGACAAGACGCGACATCACTTCGACCTCGTCGAGCAAGTCACCTTGAACGCGAGTGACGTCGTCAGGGTCGCGGGGTTCGAGTAGCTCAAGGTTGGTACGAATAATGGCGAGCGGAGTGCGTAGTTCGTGAGAAGCGTCGTCGAGCAAATGGCGTTGATCCTCGAACGCCCGCTCAAGCCGGTCGAGCATGCCGTTGACGGTATGCGATAGCCGTGCCAGGTCGTCTTGCCCGGTAACGGGAATGCGTTCGGACAAGTCATGCTCGCTAATATGGCGCGCTTTGCCTTCCAGCACGGAGATGGGCCGCAACATGCGCCCCACTGAGGTCCACGCAATGACCCCAATCATGGCGAGTGCGACGAGCGCGACGAGTGCATAGATGCGGAACGTCTCGGACAGATTCGCGAGCAGGGCTCCGCGGTCTGTCGCAATGGTGAAGGCCCCCACGACGTCACCATCAGGCTCGATAATCGGGACTGTCGCGTAACGGTAGTCAGCAATCTCGGTGACGGCAGAGCGCACCACGACCACAGGCGCCGCATGTTCGGCTGCGAGTTGGAGAAATTCCGTGTCATTCTCGAGCCGCAATCGCTGAGGGTAGGACGGCACAAACAGGGCGGTCGAACTCGAATGCGCGACTGCGCTCTCCGTGGGACTTGCGACAACCCTCATCATCGCCTCCCGCATCAGGTCTTCAGAGGTGGCATACGCGTCGCCCGTAGTGGGATCTGGTGCATTCGCAAGGTCAATGAACGACTCGGTGCGAATTCTTAAGTCGTCGACAATGTCGGCATCAATGCGTGCGCGCTCAATACCGTATGCAGTGATGCCCGAAACCGTCAGGGCAAGCATGGTGAGAGTCACCAGGTACGCAAGAACTCGCGCCCGGACGGACGTGCGCCGTGCCAAGCGAGCGAGTTTTGCGAGCAAGCGTGCGATAGTGCCCTCCCGGGCTCTACGCTATAGCGCCGATGCGCCTGTTTCGCTCTCCCCACCCGCGTCACTGACCATCAGGCGCCTGCTCACTATGGTGCTAATGCTCAGATGAGGGCTTGTCGTCGACCCAATAGTCGTTGCCTTGATCCACCCAATATGGATCGCCCCGGTCTACCCAATACGGATTGCTCTGATCCCCCTGATCGGGGTTTCGATTTCCGTCGTCACCCTTCTTGTCGGGGTGAGCATTGTCGCGTGCCGGTGGGCGTGGGTCGTGGTTACTCGGGCGCGAATCTTGACTACTTGGGCGTGAGTTTTGACTACTTGGGCGTGGACCTTGGGTACTAGGACGCTGCGCCTTGGGAGCGCGATCTGATGCCGATGGCCCGTCATGTGTTGATGAGCCGCGCTCAGGCGACACCGCCGCGTTGGCCTCTACCACCGCATCGGCCGCAAGCGGTGGGCGATGCGGTGTGACCGTGATGAGCGCCGCACAACCCTCATCAGGGTCGCACTTGATCGCCGACGAGCCCACTTCCGTAGGGACGTTCGTAAATACGGACGCCGCAACGGGTGCAGTCTGAGAGGTGGGGTCCTCTTGCTGGAGTTGCACCGCCATCGCAATCGGGGTCTGGTTCGGCTTAGCCACGACTGCGCTCGCAGCCCCAGCCACCAGCAGGCTCACCGCCACAAAGCTGGCAGCCACTGTGGCCGAACGGTAGCGGGGGGAGTGCCTCTCACCAGTATCTTCACGCTGGCCTAAGTCATCTCTCAGAACATGCGCGGGCTCGCCCTGGTGGTGGGCCCGCGATGAGTTAGCGGTCTTCGGCACGCAACCACCGGAACGTTCGTACCGCCACCACGAGGGCCAGCACAAGCCACACGCTGAGCACCAGTGCCGTCATGGGATGTTGCCATGAGCCCGATGCTTCGGCAGCCTCAAAGTGGTCAGGGAGGAACACCGACCGCATTCCTTGCGCAAGCCATTTGAGGGGAAACACCTCAGCGAAGCTTTGCATCCACGAGGGGAGCTGGGTAAACACCACGAACACCCCCGACGTGAACTGCAACACCAACACCACGGGGGTGAGAATCGCAGAAGCAGCCTTGCCGTTACGCAGCAGGGAACTCGTGGCAATACCCGCAACAGTCGAGGCGGCCGTACCAAGTAAAAAGACCCACGTGAAGGTCCACCACTTGCCTGCTTCGGTGGGTAGCGTCACGTCATAGAGCGAAACCCCCATGGTGACCAAGAGCGCGATCTGCACCACGGAAACCGCGAGGACCTGGGCCACTTTGCCAGTGAAATAGGCAGTGGCGGGCAGAGGAGTGGCGTAAATACGCTTAAGCACATCTTCATCGCGGTCAATCGACAACGAAATCGCGAGGGACTGAAAGCCCGTATTGAGAATGCCAGTTGCGATCATTCCGGCCAAGAAGTACTGGCCAAACGACACCCCGGTGCCATACAGGTCACTGGTGTTGAAGATCAGCCCAAACAGCGCCAAGAAGATGATGGGAAAAAAGAAGATAAAGATCATCTGCTCACGCGTACGCATAAACTCTTTGAGCTCGACCACAAACCGGTCGTATGCCATCGCACCCCACGAGGGTGCGTTATTCGTTGAAGTCTTCACCGGTGCCCCGCTCATGCTGCCGCCTCCGTCGCTGACGTCACCAGCGCATCGGCCGTAGCGGAGTCAACCAAGTCGAGGTAGACGTCTTCTAACGAGGCGTGTTTGACTTCGAGGTCAGGGACTTCTCCGTCGTGACGCGCCAGGAGTTCGCGAAGAAAAGCGCTCGGAGTGGACGTCGACTCGTGGCGGGTGGCGCCGGCCTCGCGCCACGTGATGTGAGCCGCGGTGGCGCGAGATCGCAGTCCGGTCGGGGTATCGAGAGCGGCGAGCGAACCATGAGTGATGATCGCAATGCGGTCGGCAAGACGCTCCGCTTCGTCCAGGTAGTGCGTGGTGAGCAGCACCGTTGTGCCTTCACTGCGCATAGTCTCGATGAAGCCCCAGAACTGCCGGCGCACCTCAGGGTCAAAGCCGGTAGTGGGCTCGTCGAGAAACACGAGTTCAGGGTTGCCAATCACGGCGGTGGCGACATCCAAACGGCGCCGCTGGCCTCCCGATAGTGCTTGCGGTTTCACGTCTGCCTTCTCCGTGAGGCCCACCGCCGCGAGAGCCTGATCAACATCCCGGGGGTTGGGGTACAGGCGAGCGGCGTGCTGCAAGGTTTCCCGCGCCGTCAAAAAAGACCGCCTGGAGGTGCTTTGCAGCATCACGCCAATCGCCTCACGCCATTGGCGCGTGGGACGAGCGGGGTCTACACCGAGCACGCTCACTTCGCCCGCAGTGCGGCGCCTAAAGCCTTCGAGAATCTCGATAGTGGTGGACTTGCCGGCACCGTTGGGGCCCAGCAATGCGAAGACTTCGCCGCGCTTAACTTCAAGGTCCAGACCGTCGACGGCGGTGAGGTTGCCGTACGTTTTGCGAAGGCCGGTAATGGTGATGGCAGGTTGAGTCACGGGACGAACTTACCTTGCTGAGCCGGTGTGTGGTGCAGTGATGCCACTCACGTGAGTAGTCCGCGCCCTACTCGGGTGCGACCAAGGACGCGCTCAGTGCAGTCAGCGTGGACTCGGCCAAGGGTTCGCGACCCTGGGAGCGCAGCACAAACTCGCCAATCAAGGTGCGATACATGAACTCGGCACGGGTGCGAGCCTGCTGTTCGGGTAGCCCGCATGCCGTGATCAGAGACGTGACGTAGTCGAGCCGCCGTTGGTCCACGCGCTCGGCAGTTGCGCGGGCGTTGGCGTCGTGGCGGGCCCAAGCGCGAATGCCGAGCTCGATGCCATCGTGTTGCGGCTGTCCGAACGTCTCGCGGATGAGCACCCGCATGCGGGTAGCCGCGTCAGTGCCGGCGGCTTCGACTGTCACAATGATCGCCTCGGTGCCCTGTGACTCCCATAGGTCGAGAACGGCGGCAAGCAGGGCGTTGCGGTCACTGAAGTGCCAGTAGAAACTGCCCTTGGACACACCCAGCTGAGTGGCAAGCGGCTCGACGCGTACCTGGGATACGCCATGAGTGGCGAGGCGGCGCATGGCGGCGAGCACCCAGTCCTGGGCAGTGAGAGTGGCCATGCCTTGACCATACGCCACCGTATGTTCTACGGTAAAGACCATGCCCGCCATACGGCACCGTATGGTTCCGCGTTCTTGGATACGACATGGAGGCCGTCATGGTGATGTGGACCGCAACAACATTGCTTCTCAGCGTCGCACTCGCTCACTCGGTATTGGGGGAGAGGTTCTTACTCCGGCCGCTCATTGCTAGCGCCCAGTGGTCGCTGCCCGCGCTCCCGCGTTGGTACGCCAACCGACTGGTGCGGTTTGCTTGGCACCTCACCACCATCGCGTGGATGGGCCTAGCAGCTGTGCTCGTGGGCGTGCCCGTCACCTACGTCTTCGCCACGGTGTGCCTTGGCTCCGCGGTTCTCATCCTGGGAATGCTGCCGGGTCACGTCGCCTGGCCCGCGTTGCTCGCAGCAGGCTTATTCGCACTCTGGCATGCCGATGCGGTGCCTGACTGGCTGCTGTGGACCAGCGTTCTCGTTGGGGCAGCGGTAGCACTCACCGCCGCAGCATTCCACGTGGCATGGGCATTTGGCTCCAGGAGGGGCACCGCCAACGTCATCCCACAACGACCCACGCCCACCGGGGACGGCACCTGGGAGCCGGCCGCACTACCCGCACCCCTACTCACCTTCGCCGTTGCCGTGGCGCTCACCACCTACGCGGGGCTGGTGATTGCCAAAGCCACCGGCGCATCGGCCGTATCGCTCGGATGGTTGCTCGTAGCGGCACTCGTGGTACTCACGGCACGCGTCATGGGCGATGGACGCTGGATGGGCGTGACCAAACGCGTACGCAACACCGGCTTTGCCCGTGCAGACGACCGCTACTGGACACCGGCAGCGGCAATACTCGCGCTAGGAGCCGCTGCCGCCATCGCGGTGTAATTTCACACCAGGCGTGCATGCCCGTACCAGTGCGCCAGCCAACGATTAGGGCGAGCCTGGTCGAAAACTACGTAAGCGCATCGGCCCTAATGCCGCGGTGGTTACTCCGCGAGCAGCGACTGGATGCGACCCACGCCCTCGGCAAGGTCATCATCGCCAATGGCGTAGCTCAGGCGGGCGTACCCGGATGGGCCGAACGCTTCGCCAGGGACAATCGCGACCTCAGCCTCTTCAAGGATGATCGTGGCAAGTTCCGCAGACGTCGTGGCAACCTTGCCGCGAATCTCACGGCCGAGCGCGCCCTCAACTGATGGGTAGGCGTAGAAGGCGCCCTTGGGCGTCGGTACTTCAAAGCCGTCGATCTCGCGCAACATGTCGACCATGGTGCGGCGGCGTCGATCAAAGGCCTCGCGCATCTGCTCGACTTCCTCGAGACCGCCCGTGAGCGCCGCAATCGCTGCGCGCTGCGAAACGTTCGCGACGTTGCTCGTGAGGTGGCTCTGGAAGTTGGTGGCTGCCTTAATGACGTCCTTGGGGCCCACCATCCAGCCCACGCGCCAGCCGGTCATGGCATAGGTCTTGGCCACACCGTTCAAGACGACGCAGGTGTCAGCAAGGTCGGGAACAACCGAGAGGATCGGGGTGAACTCAGCACCGTCGTAAAGCAAGTGCTCGTAAATCTCGTCAGTGATGACCCAAATGCCGTGCTCGAGTGCCCATTCACCGATCGCCTTAGTTTGCTCGGCAGAGTAGACCGCACCGGTGGGGTTGGACGGGCTGCAGAACAGCAGGGCCTTAGTCGCGTCCGTACGCGCAGCCTCAAGCTGTTCGAGGGTGACGAGGTAATCCTGATCCGCACCGGCGAACACCTCGACTGGGCGCGCGCCAGTGAGCCCAATCGCCTCGGGGTAGGTGGTCCAGTACGGGGCGGGAAGTAGCACCTCGTCGCCTGGGTCGAGAATCGCGGCAAACGCCTGGAACACCGCTTGCTTGCCACCGTTGGTGACGAGCACAGTGGTGGGGTCGATGATGTAGCCCGAGTCGCGCGTGGTCTTGTCTGCAATCGCCTGGCGCAGCTCTGGGAGGCCACCTGCCGGCGTGTAACGGTGGTTACGCGGGTCCTTCGCGGCCTCCACTGCGGCTTCAACAATGAAGTCAGGCGTGGGGAAATCCGGCTCACCAGCACCGAAGCCGATGACAGGCCGGCCAGCGGCCTTGAGCGCCTTAGCTTTAGCGTCGACAGCAAGAGTGGCGGAAGGCGCAATGGCGCCAAGACGGGCAGACACGCGGTTTGAGGAAGTCACATGCCTGATTCTTCCATGCCTGACGATGGCTTGCATATCCCCTTAGTCCTGCCATCATGGCAGTGACGTCAAAGGGAATCGATGAGCAGTAGCGGGTAGTTGGTTCGCAATCCGGCCCAAGAACACGTACTATTGCACTTCGGCGATTGACAAACGTCATGCTGGCCCGCGCCCTGGTGCGGAACAGCGAATCGCTTTCGGGGCCCAACTCCCCGAAGGGCAGTGGCGCAATTGGTAGCGCATCGGTCTCCAAAACCGACGGTTGGGGGTTCGAGTCCCTCCTGCCCTGCTGTGCGTGGCATGTCCACGTGAACAATCAAACCCACAAGCGAAGGACTTCCGGTGAGCGAATCTGCCGTGACGGATTCCGGAGAGAACGACCCGCGGCACGAATCCCGCGATGGTCGTGGCTTCTTCGGTCGCATCGTGCTGTTCGTGCGACAGGTGATTTCCGAACTCAAGCGTGTCGTCACGCCCAGCCGCGAAGAACTCATCCGTTACATCTGGGTGGTTCTGGGCTTTGTTGCCGTGATGATGCTCATCGTGTTCGGTATGGACTTCTTGTTCAACTGGGCCGCCGCAAGTGTATTCGGCAGATAAATGACTGCCGTAGAAGGAAGTGATGACAGGTGAGTGACGACAAGCTCGACGCTGCAGGCGACAAACTCGACGAGTTGGTAGCCGACATTGCAGAGGCGACGGACCGTGCTCAGGTAGCGGCTGACGCACCTGCAGAAGAGTCCACGCCTGCTGTCGACGAGGCGGCGCTGTCAGACGCACCAGTCGACGCAGTTGTGGAAGGCGACGACGACACGGTTCCGTCAGACCCCACCGACGCTCCTGCAGAAGAAGACGCGGTCGCCGAAGTCGATGACGCTCCCATTGAGCCTGTGAACGATCCGGGCGAAGACTTCCGTGCTGAACTGCGGATGCAAGAAGGCGACTGGTATGTCGTGCACAGCTACTCGGGCCACGAGAAGCGCGTGACGCAAGCCATCGAGCACCGGCGCGCAAGCCTTCACATGGAGGACTACATCTTCCAGGTAGAGGTGCCGATGGAGGAAGTCGCCGAAGTCAAGGGTGGCCAGCGCAAGCTCGTGACCCGAGTCCGCATGCCCGGTTACGTACTGGTGCGCATGGAACTCACGGACGAGTCATGGGGCGCAGTGCGTAACACCCCAGGTGTCACCGGCTTTGTGGGCCACGCTCACCAGCCAGTGCCGCTCACGCTTGACGAGGTGTACGGCATGCTCGCACCTGCTGAGACTGCCGCCGCTGCGACAGCCAGCGACGACGACGCGGCTTCGCCAGCACCTGCAATCGAGGTCGAGTTTGTGGTGGGCGAGTCGATCACAGTGATCGATGGCCCGTTCGCCACTTTGCCCGGCACCATCTCCGAGATCAACGCGGAAGCTCAAAAGCTCCACGTCCTCGTATCTATCTTTGGCCGGGAGACCCCGGTCGAGCTGGCATTCAACCAGGTCCAAAAGATCTAGTTTCGCCAGCACACCAGGCGGCAGCCGCCGCC
>CAZHTO010000049.1:0-14026 GCA_964535845.1 uncultured Demequinaceae bacterium
GCTTGAGCGACTCGATACGGCGGACGTCAAGGCATACAGAAGCGTAGAACTTCAATGCCTTGCCACCGGTAGTGGTCTCTGGCGAACCAAAGAACACCCCGATCTTTTCGCGCAACTGGTTAATAAAGATTGCGGTGGTACCGGTCTGAGAAATAGCACCGGTGATCTTGCGGAGTGCTTGAGACATCAACCGAGCCTGCAGGCCCACGTGGCTGTCACCCATTTCGCCCTCGATCTCAGCCTTCGGCACCAAAGCCGCGACCGAGTCAATGACGAGAATGTCGACACTGCCGGACCGAATCAGAATGTCCGCAATCTCGAGCGCCTGTTCGCCCGTGTCTGGCTGCGAAATGATCAGGTTGTCAACGTCGACGCCGAGCTTCTTGGCATAGGCCGGGTCGAGCGCGTGCTCTGCATCGATAAACGCCGCCGTACCACCCTGCTTTTGCATATTCGCGACGGCGTGCAGCGCGACAGTGGTTTTACCGGAAGATTCTGGCCCGTAGATTTCCACCACGCGGCCACGAGGTAGCCCGCCGATACCGAGTGCGATGTCTAACGAGACGGAGCCAGTGGGAATCGCCGGGACGGCAACAACCTGGCGGTCCCCCATGCGCATGGCAGAGCCCTTGCCGTACTGCCGGTCGATTTGTCCGAGTGCTGCCTCAAGCGCCTTCGAGCGGTCTGCCTTCTGTGCCATGTCGTTTTCCCATCGTCAGTGGCATTGCTGCCGTCTCTGTCTTTCCACTTACGACGCTATGCCGCACCTCTGACATTGGCGCGGCATGACGCCGTTCTATGTGGAAAGCGCGTGTTGCGCTACGTCCTGTGGACCACAGTAATCGAACGCATGTTCGAAAGAAACGTCGCGGACCGGCGTGTCGCGCTTTACTGCAAATGGGTGTCACGTTCGAACTTTAAGGCGGTCAGGTTAGCGTCGGGGCGGAACAGCCCGTTGGCGATCTCCACCAGCTCGCTCGCTCATTGGCACACTCATTTGGTCACACACGGCGTGCCAAACATCGCGTGGCGCAATGCCGGCTTCAAGTGCTTGAGCCGCGGTTCTTGACTCGAACGCATCTAGTGCCAGTTCCCGGGCTAGCGTCGACGAGTACTCCACTCCAAAGACGTCGTCGCACAACGCCCAAAACTCGGAGTGACGCACTAGCGCGTGCGTACCTCAGCAAACAATTCAGGAACCGTGTCCGGAATGGACGGCATGACCGTCACACGGTCCATGCCTTCAGCGATCTCAAAGCGGTCGGAAACCTCACGCAGAATCACGGACATCGGCATGTCGAGGGCGTCGCTAATCGACGCGAGAAGTTCGGACGAGGCTTCCTTCTGGCCGCGCTCTACCTCTGACAAGTAGCCCAGAGAAACGCGAGCACCCGAAGAGATGTCGCGGAGCGTCTTTCCTTGAGAGAGACGGGCGTCGCGAAGCACGTCGCCAATCTCGTTACGAAGTACGGGCATACGTCCCCTCCCTACAGTCATCATTCCATTGCTCATGTCCGTGTCAACGCACATTACCTCAGGGTTGTTCCCCCGCGCGACTCGCACCCGACTACTTGTGCTGCTGGTGTGCGAGCAAAACCTCGTGCGCAATTACCAATGCGCCCTCCACCGCACCGTCCGTCACCTCTTCGCGGTTGCCGTCGATGTGCAACAGACGCGTTGTGAGATCACCATCGAGGTCAACGGCGAGCCACACCGTGCCAGGGGGCTCACCGCCATGCGGGGCTGGCCCCGCCGCACCAGTGGTGGCAATCCCTAGCCGTGTCTTCAGTACTCGACGCACCCCGCTCGCCATTTCTTGGGCGACCTCTTCTGACACCGGACCATGCGCCTCAAGAGTGTCCCTGCTGACCCCCAGCACGTCTTGCTTGGCCTCGACCGCATATGACACGACGCCGCCCAGTAACACCTCAGATGCACCAGGGACCTCCGCGAGAGTGGCACACACCCGCCCACTCGTCAGTGACTCGGCAGTGGCAAGCGTGATCTCCAGTTGCTGGGCAAGAGCCACAATCACGCCCGTCGTTGGCTCGGCTGTTGGCTGGGCCATTAGACGTGCGGAGGTTGGTCGAGGGCCGATGCGCGGGCACGCTCATCTTGCACGCTGAGGGGGTTTCGCACCGCGCGCCCAATGCTCACCGCATATTTGACACCAGTCACTCCAGCGACGATAACAGCCGCAATGAGGCTCCACCAGGCGAGCGGATCAAGCCACGTTACGTCGAGCCACCCCCCTGTCCGCGGCACCAAGTAGGCAGTAAGCGCCAAGAGTTGCAGCACGGTCTTGAGCTTTCCACCTCGAGACGCCGGTATCACCACGTCCTTGGCCACCGCCAAACGCCCCACTGTGACGCCAATCTCGCGCACGGCTAGAACCATAAGTGGCCACCAGGGCACACCATCGACGACGACCAGGGTGCCCAGGGTTACAAGAACGAGCGCTTTGTCAGCAATAGGGTCGGCGAGCTGGCCGAATGCACTCACGACCTTCCACCGGCGGGCGAGGTACCCATCCAAATAGTCGGTCGCCGCCGCAAAAAGAAATACCAGTAGTGCCCACCAGCGTGCATGCCCGTCATCTGCGCCGTCGATCCAGAGCAACCACACAATCACAGGAACGGCGAGTAACCGCATACCGGTGAGAAGGTTCGGCAAAGATCGGGTCACAACATCACCCTAGCGTTGAGAAAGCCAGGACTCCGCAATAATGGGCGCCATGGTTGCACCCTCACACGCTCACCGCCCCCGCTCGCGTACCCCGATGATTGTGGTGACGTCAGCGCTCGCCGTAGCGATCGGCAGCACGGCGGCCTTCATGTGGCCAAGCGAAAGCCAAGACGAAGCGCAAGCCGCACCGGCTCAAAACCCAAATGTTCCCATCATCACCGGATCGGCCCCACCCGCTGGTGCCATAAGCCCGCCTTCGTATCGCACTGACGAGCCAGGTGACACGTCCGAGCCAACAGTGCAGTTCACACTCGTCACAAGTGGAGACATCCTGACTCACACGCCCGTGTTGACATCTGCACGTAACGCTGGTGACGGTGACTACAATTTTGCCGCGCTGATGAAGGGGGTCCGCCCTTACATCAGGGGCGCGGACCTGGCTTTGTGCCACCTTGAAGTGCCGGTGACGCCGCCAGGCACTGAACCATCGGGATACCCGATGTTCGGGGCCCCAGCCGAACTTGTGCCCGCCATCGCGTTTGAAGGGTGGGACGGTTGCTCGACCGCCTCAAACCACTCGGTGGATCGCCGGTTCGCTGGACTTGAAACCACCCTGGCCGCCCTCGACTCCGTTGCTTTAGGACACTCAGGCATGGCGCGCACCTCCGAAGAGGCCGCGTCCACCCAGATGTACACCGTGCGCGAGGGTAATCGGCGAGTCCGCGTCGCGAATATTTCGTTCACTTATGGACTCAATGGGCTCCCAAAACCGGACGGGATGCCGTGGGCGGTCGACACCTTCGACGCTGACGCGAGGGACGTCACCCCAATTCTCGACGCGGCCAAAGCCGCGCGCGACCAAGGTGCGGACATTGTCATTGCCTCGACTCATTGCTGTGTCGAGTACCAGGTCCAGCCAAACGGCGCACAGCGGAGCATCGTGGAACAGATTGCCGACTCGGGACTCGTGGATCTCTACGTAGGCCACCACGCCCACGTTCCCCAGCCCATCGAACTCATCGACGGAGGCGTTTCTGGCGACGGAATGTGGGCGTACTTTGGTCACGGCAATTACCTGTCGAACCAAGACTCCCAATGTTGTGTCGAAGACACCAACTCGGGCTATCTGGGGGTCACCACGTTCACGGTAGATCCCAACGGCGCAGTTGGCGTCGACGCTCAGTGGATTGCCACAACGGTGGACCGCCTAGACGGGCACAAGATGTATGCCCTTGCGGACATCGTCGACACAGGGGCCGGCAAGCTGAGCGCCACAGAAGCGCGTGCGAGGCATGACCGCGTCACTCGCGCTGTGGGCGACCAAGCAACCGAACTGACGTCGCCGCCATCAGCTCTCGCCCAAGCAGCCTTTCGCGTCTACCGTGGAGGAGCAGACACAAGCAACTAGCCGCCTAGCGACGCGAACGGTCACAAAGCCGTCATTAACGCTATGCGCCTAGAGGTCGCGCTCTTGTGGGCGAGGATCGATCAGGCTCGTGGTGTAGTGAGACTGGGCCTCGTTTACCGCAGCAACCGGCTGGGCGACACCAAACAGCCACCCTTGCCCGTAGCGCCATCCACAACTCGCCAAAAACTCCGCCTGTGCCTCGGTCTCAATACCTTCTGCGATAGTCGCAAGGCCCAGCTCTCGAGCAAGCGCACCGAGCGCCCGCGACACACGAGCGCCGGCTGGGTCCTCTGGGATACCCGCCACAAACGACATATCGAGCTTGACCCCTGACACGGGGAGATCACGCAAGTAGCTCAAGGGCGAGACCCCGGTACCAAAGTCGTCAAGCAGAATTGGCACACCCGCGTTGCGGAGCTCCGTCAGTTCGTGCCGAATACGCGTGTTAGGTGCCACGAGCGAGGCCTCGGTGAGTTCCACAACCAGGCGCTGCGGGCTCAAGTGATAGCGGCCTATTGCGCTCAGCACCCGGTCGGCAAACTCTGAGTCACCTAATTGGTCCGCGGACACGTTGAGCGACACCCAGGCAGAGGATGACGGGCCTTTCGCAAGGAACTTCGCCGCCTGCTCCACAAGCACGGTGCCCAAGGCAACCGACAAATTCTTGTCTTCGATCAACGGCAAGAAGTGAGCAGGCAGTAGCAGTCCTCTAGTGGGGTGCTGCCACCTCACGAGTGCCTCATAGCCCACCACGGTGCGCGTTGAGAGCTCCAAAATGGGCTGGTAGTGGAGAACGAGCTGCCCCGTGGCAACGGCAGTTGCCAGTTCGGACGCGAGCGCCGAGTGCGTGGCGGTCGCACTGCGCATGGATGGCTCGAACACCTCGGTGCGGGACTTGCCCAAAGATTTCGCGCGGTACATAGCCGCGTCTGCGGCACTCATCAAAGTGGGAACGCCGCCCACGATTGTGTCGTCATCCGCCAACGCGATACCCACCGACGCGTGCAGGGTGATGTGGTGGCGCTTCACTTGTACGGGACGCTTGAGACCCGCATGTATGGCACCTGCAATTTCGAACAACGCTTTCGAGCAGTCGGGTGCTTGCACCGCGATCACAAACTCGTCGCCGCCGATGCGCGCAACCGTGCCCCTGCCAGCCGTGGCAGTGCGCAGCACCCCTGCCACATGCACGAGCGCGTGGTCTCCTGTCGCGTGCCCAAACCTGTCGTTCAGACCTTTGAAACCGTCCAAGTCAACGGCAATAACACCAACCCGGGAGTGCGCATCGGGCTGATCCAAAAGCTGTTGAAGGACGTCTTGCAAGAGCGTCCGGTTCGCCAAGCCAGTGAGGGGGTCGTGCATGGCACGGTGGGCCATGAGCTCTGACGTCATCCGATCGTCAGTGGTGTCTCGCACGTGCACCACATAGTGGTCCGGAGCACCGCCTGCGTAGCGCACGAGTGCAACGTCCAAGACCGCCCACACGACGTTGCCGTCAGCACGCACGTAGCGTTTCTCTACAGTAAAACGACTCTGGTGGCCGTCGTAAAGCCGCTGAAGTTGGTCGCGTTCCGCGTGGCGGTCCTGTGGGTGACTCAAGGTTCCGAAGGGAGTGCCGCGTAGCGCTGCCACCGTGGAACCCATGAGTTCCGCGAAGGCCCGGTTCACTTCCATGAGGCGCCATTCAAGGTCGACCAGTGCCATTCCTACCGGTGCGTTTTCCATTGCCTTACGGAACTGCGCATCGGACCTGCTTAGCGCCTCTGCCGCCTCACGCAATCCGGATGTGTCGAGCATGGTCACGACGGTCACAGGGCCGTTGTCAACACCGTCGGGGACTACGCGGGATCGGATCTGTATCCAGCGCACGTCATCAGGGCCGCGTCTACCTGGAACGCCCACGATGCGCGGCGACTTGTCCGTTCGCCCCACGCCAAACGCGTCGCGCACCAAAATGCGTTGCATCTGTTCATTCACCGTGCGCATGGTGAGTTTCGAGAGCGGCACGCCCACCGCATCGGCCCTTGCGGTGCCAAGAATGTCCGCGGCGACATCTGAGATCAAAGCGATCTCGTCGTTGCGAGTCACGATGATCACCCCGTCGCGTGCCGACGACAACACCGCTTCGAACTGTCCTCGTAGCTGACGCTCACGCGCGAGCGCGAGGTCGCGAGTTTTCCGTGCGCGATACGAGCGCCAGAAGAACACTCCTGCCAGACCTGCGAGCACCAGCAACAGCACCGTCACGGAGACGTTGACGGCTGGCCGCTCAAACAGCTCTAGGATCCCACCCACTCTTCCCCCTCAGGTTCACCATCGATACCAGCTGTGCCTACGTTAGTGGGAGTCTCCCCCCGTAGAACAGCCAATGTCGACGCTAACTCGTCGGGAGTGACTAACACCTCACGAGCCTTCGATCCCTGGGAGGGCCCCACGATCTCGCGCGTCTCGAGTAGATCCATGAGGCGCCCGGCTTTAGCAAAGCCCATTTTCAGTTTGCGTTGCAACATCGAAGTCGAGCCAAGCTGGGTGGTGATCACTAACTCCGCGGCAGCGATGAGATCATCAAGATCATCACCGATGTCTTCCGCAACCACGGCCTTGTGTTGCGCTTGCGCGACGTCATGGCGGTACTCAGGGTCGGCCTGTTGCTTGACGTGGTCGACGGCGGCGTGGATCTCTGTCTCGCTCACCCACGCGCCCTGGACCCGGACTGGTTTGGATTCGCCCATGGGCAAGAACAACGCGTCGCCTTGGCCAATAAGTTTCTCGGCACCAGGCATGTCGAGCACCACCCGTGAGTCCGCCAAGGAAGAGGTGGCGAAAGCCAGTCGTGATGGCACATTGGCCTTGATAGTTCCGGTAATGATGTCGACCGACGGGCGCTGCGTAGCGAGCACCAGGTGGATACCTGCCGCGCGTGCAAGTTGGGTGATGCGCTGAATGGACTCGTCAACATCGCGCGGGGCCACCATCATGAGGTCCGCAAGCTCATCGACAATGACCAACAGGTACGGATAGGTCTTAATTTTGCGCTCGGAGCCCGGTAAGGGCTTGACCTTGCCCGTGCGAACGGCCTTGTTGAAATCGTCGATGTGTTTGTAACCGAACATCGCGAGGTCGTCGTAACGCATGTCCATCTCTTTCACTACCCATTCGAGAGCCTGGGCGGCCTTCTTGGGGTCAGTGATGATGGGCGTAATGAGGTGCGGGATCCCCTCGTACATAGTCAGTTCTACGCGTTTGGGGTCTACGAGCACCATCCGAACCTCTTGCGGAGTGGAGCGCATAAGGATTGAGGTGATCATCGAGTTGACGAACGATGACTTACCGGCTCCGGTGGCACCCGCAACCAGTAAGTGGGGCATGCGAGCCAGGTTCGCAAGCACGAACCCACCTTCCACATCCTTGCCAATACCAATCGCCATCGGGTGGTCGTTCTTGAGCGCGGCCGGTGAGCGCAGCACGTCACCCAGCGACACCGTCTCGCGGTCAACGTTGGGAATCTCGATACCGATGGCTGACTTGCCGGGGATGGGCGACAAAATGCGCACATCCGGGCTCGCCACCGCATACGCAATGTTCTTGGACAGTTGGGTGATCTTCTCGACCTTGACGCCTTGACCGAGTTCTACCTCGTAGCGCGTGACAGTGGGACCGCGGGTAAAGCCCGTGACGTGCGCGTTGACGTTAAAGTCCTCGAGAACAGCCGTGAGCGACTCGACTACGCGGTCGTTCGCGGCAGACCTTGTTTTGTGGGGCGCACCCTTGACTAATACATCGAGGTCCGGGAGCACGTACGGGGTCGAATTCTCAAGTTCGCCTTGCTCTCCCGGTGGCACCAGTCGCGTGGTACGCGGAGCCTGGGGAGCGGCCGATGCGCTGGCATGGTCGTCCTCGTCGGCACCTGCCGCTGTGGCAGGGTCATACGGCGAAATGGGAGTCTGCGGAAAGTCTTCAGTCTCGTCTTGCTCTTCATGAGCCACGGGCGGGTGTGGATCGATGAGCTCGTCGAAGTCGCTCCGGTCAGCAGGGTCGGACGGGTCGAGCACTTGAGTTCGGTCGATCTGAGCAGCGGCAGCGAAGGCCTCGTCGGCTTCGTATTGGTCAATGCTCGCAGTCTCAGCGTCACTGCCGCGTGCGCGCCGGCCACGAGCATGCTTTCGGCGAGTACGGCTCGATGTGGCACGGCTGCCTGTCGGTTCGAGCGTTTTGTGCTCCGGGAACTCCAGGTCACCATCAGCGGCGTCACCAACTTTGCCCAGGAGGCGGCGTATGCCGTGGCGAGAAAGTGCAATGACCTCCCGCAACGGGATGCCAGCGATCACCAGAAGTGACAGTAGCCCCAAGAGCACCAGCACCACGATCGCGAGCGGGTCGGTGAGCGCCCACGCGAGCGGTGAGCCAATCAGAAAGCCGAACACTCCCCCCGCATCTTGAATGGGAACCAGACCGTTGGAGGGGTTGGGCTTGTCGGCAACAATATGAATGATCGCCGTCACCACAAAAGCCAAGAGGAATGCCCCTAGGCCAATGCGGTAGTTCGCCTCTTCTTCTTGAGGCGAGCGCATAAGCCGCACTGCGAGCGCAACCAGCACTACGGGCAGTGCGACAGCGAGGACACCGAACGTGCCCGCCACGACCCAGTGGATTGCGGTTCCTGCCCACGACGACAGTCCCCACCATTCGCGAGCGGCAATCAGAATCGCCGCAATGATGAGCACAATTGCGAGACCATCTCGGCGAACCTCTGGGCTTACCTCGCGCGCACCGTGGCCCAGGCTACGTACCCCTGACCCCACAGCACCGGACAGCCCTCGACCGATGGCGGAAATACCCCGCAATATCGCAGGCGGCCGCTTTTGGGCTGCTTGCGATTTGGCGTTGGGGCGCGCCCCAGAAGCCCGTGACGACTGTGAGCGAGAAGGAGCCGAACGCGACCCTCGTGACGAAGATCGCGTGCCCGTTGAACGTGGTTGAGCCATGATTGTTCAGGCTACCCGTGCGCGAGCATTGAGGCGGGTTGCCACCCCGCCACGTCCTCTCGTACCGTTACTCAGGACGCTTCTACGTCGCGGGGTCGCCGGGGCCTAGGGGTGAAGTTCAGGGTTGCCAAGGTTGCGGCGGTAGCAGCAAGTAGCAATCCAAAGCCAAACTGGAGTGCAGACTCCGTGCGACGGTTGTCTCGCAAGACGTCGCAGTAGTAAGCCATGTTCCGCTGGACCTCAAGAACCAGCTCATGCCGCGCATCGGGATTATCCGGGCGGTCCTCGGTCCACATGCCGTCGATGTAGCCAAGCGAGTAGTGGAGCATTCCTGAATAGGTGAGGCCAGGGTAAAGATCGGCCTCCTTCGCCCGGGGAGCAACCTTTCTCTCCCACAGCACGACTGGTCTACTCACCGGTTCGCCAGTGAGAGCGAAGCACTCGATTTCGTGCAGGGAAGATCTGGCGGAGTCGTTGGGGATCTCAGCGGTGAAGCCCATGGGCCGCTGAACATTCACAGCGGCAAGGATGCACATCACTATGGCGGCCAGAGCAAGAAGGGTGGCGACTACTCTGCGGATCATGGTTCCCCCTTTTCGCGCGCGGCTTGCCCGCGTGCAACGTTCCGTGGTGAACCTACCGAATGTCGCCAGGCATTGCAATGGTGACGAGGGCTGAAGAGTCCTGCACGCTCACCCACCTTGCGTCGATTTACCCGGGAGGGGTCCACGAATATGCGACCGGTGAGTAAGTATTCGAAACCGCGACGATAGCGAGTCTGAGCGTTGACACGTAGGACCCTGGGTCATTGGCCGCTCTTGGCGGCCTGATCGCGAAAATAACTATTGTCGGGAGTTGTTCCAGTCATAATGCTCCGGACATCGAGTCGAGGAATGTCGGGGGTGTCTTCCGCAAGAGGGTCCTGGATGGCACGGTCACCTGGCAACTCGGCCAAGCTGGCTAAGTCGACTTCATCGAAGAGAATGTCGAGATCGCCGATGGCACCCTCCTCGGTATTTTGGAACGTGACTGTCACATCCCACATCAGGCGGTGCCCATTTTCGAGTTCATCGCCAAGCGCGAAAAGAAGCGCTTTGAGGGTTGAGCCAAGATCGTTCAGTTCGTCTGCAGGCCCGATGCGTGAGTGGCCGAGGCCCGGCGGCCTCGTTGCGGCGTCGTAAATCGAAGTCGCGGCGAGTTTCGATGCCGAACTCTGATAGGGCTCTGCAGCCAACAACATCGCGCTACTCACAGAGTCAGCGGCCTGTGTTTGCCAACGAATTGATCTGGACGCGCCGGGGTCGTTCAGGTTGAAAATGGGGCCTGAGAGGTCGTAGATATCAGGAGAGTCGTGCACGGTGCTGAGATTTTGCTCTGCGTATCGAGCAATCAAGCCCTCCTCACTTCGGATCGATGCACGTAGCTCCATCACCGCATCGGATACAAAGGCAGCGACGTCGCTGTAGTTGGAAGTGTGTGTCACTGTGCCGCCGCTATCCGAGACGGAACATTCCTCGACCTCAGAGTAATGTGCTGCAGTGTCAAATCCTATGGCCACGAGAGACGCAGCAGCTGAGTGCGGCGCTCCTACGACGGTCATTTTTAGAAATGCCGAAAGCGCGTTCGTTACGATTCCCGCAACCTTGAAAAAATCTGACCAATTGATGTCGCTCGAGGAATCCACCGATTCTATGAAGGCAGTCCGTGTCTCCTCGATGAGTAGCCGAATACTGTGATCCGCCTCCTCCCAAAGCAATTTCTCTGCTTGCAAATGGGCCCCATAGAGCAAAAGTAACCCGAAGATGCCTTGTGTTGCGGTTTGCAAACCGCTGACATATCGCCGACGGAATGGCTCGATTGCCGAGCCGGAGAATGAGGAGGTATTGCTCAGTCCGGAAAAAATCGTGTCGAGAACAGCAGGTAGCCCAGAGGGAGCTTGATTAGCTGTACCTTGATACGTTTCGCCTGACTCAACAACGGATTTCTGTCGCCAAATATCGAAGTCATGAAAGTCGATAGCGAGCAGATTCACTGCCGCCGCGGCTGCGTCGATGGCAGGGTTGAAACTGTCAGGTTTAGGCAATTTATCTAAATCACGGAAAAGAGCTCTGATTTGGCTTCGGATCCGGTCGAACTCTTCCATGTAGCGATCGGTCTTGTCCTGCAGCGTGGGAGAGCCTCTAAGACCAGTGGTGAGCTCGTTCACGCCTCCTCCTTGGCCGCTCGCATCGGGACAAGAGATAACCCGAAGCACTCCGCCTCCGAACTCATCCAGATCTTCCAGGATGTACCCGTAGACTCCGTTCACTTCTTCGGAATAGCCGTCGCTGACAGGGGCGAGGAAGCCGGTGCTGAGGTATCCCTTCTCGGCAGCCATAAAGGAGTCGATCGCAGGTCTCAACAACGTTTCGACCAAGTCATTGATGTTCGCAGTGTTACTCATTTTCTGGTCTTGATTCCTCTCGTACCGTTACTCAGGACGCTTTTACGTCGCGGGGTCGCCGGGACCTAGGGGTGAAGTTCAGGGTTGCCAAGGTTGCGGCGGTAGCAGCAAGTAGCAATCCAAAGCCAAACTGGAGTGCAGACTCCGTGCGACGGTTGTCTCGCAAGACGTCGCAGTAGTAAGCCATGTTCCGCTGGACCTCAAGAACCAGCTCATGCCGCGCATCGGGATTATCCGGGCGGTCCTCGGTCCACATGCCGTCGATGTAGCCAAGCGAGTAGTGGAGCATTTCTGAATCGGTGAGGCCAGGGTAAAGATCGGCCTCCGTCCCCAGGGGAGCAACGTCTCTCTCCCACAGCACGATTGGTCTACTCACCGGTTCGCCAGTGAGAGCGAAGCACTCGATCTCGTGCAGGGAAGGTTTGCGGGCGTCGTTGGGGAAGTTGTCGGTGATGCCGTCGTTGGGGATCTCAGCGGTGAAGCCGATGGGCCGCTGAACATTCACCGCGGCGAGGACGCATATCACTATGGCGGCCAGAGCAACAAGGGCGGCGACTACTCTGCGGATCATGGTTCCCCCTTTTCGCGCGCGGCTTGCCCGCGTGCAACGTTCCGTGGTGAACCTACCGAATGTCGCCAAGCATTGCAATGGTGACGAGGGCTGAAGAGTCCTGCAATCCGAGTCCGCTCACCCGGTTTGGGTACGGCGGGAGAGCTCACCCACCACCATCGAGGTGATAAACGGCACGAAAACTACGGCGCAGGCGACCCGTACCGCCGCAGCCGCCGATGACAAGCAGTTCCTCGTGAGGTTCGCTACTAGGCATCGGCGCCGTTCCCACTGAGTGCTTAAGACTCAATGATGACCGGGATGATCATGGGCCGGCGGCGCAGCTTTGTGCCCACGTAGCGACCGAGCACGCGACGCATCACCTGCTGGAGCTGATGCTGATCCACGGGGCCCTTGCCTGCTGCCTCTTCGAGGGCCTGCTTGATCTGCGGCAGGACATCGTCGAACACTGTGTCGTCCTCTGCGAGCCCGCGGGCGTGAACCTCGGGTCCGGACACGACGGTGCCGTTGGCGGAGTCGATGACCGCGAACACGGACACAAAGCCCTCTTCCGACAGAATGCGCCGGTCTTTGAGCTCGGTGTCGGTGATCTCGCCCACGGACGAGCCGTCGACGTAGACGTTGTGCGTCTCGATGGCACCAACCACCTTGGCCTTACCGTCCTTGAGGTCGACCACGACGCCGTTCTCGGCGAAGATGACGTTCTTCTCGGGCACGCCCGTCTTTATGGCGAGCTGACCGTTGGCGAGCAGGTGGCGCACCTCGCCGTGGACCGGCATCACGTTCTTGGGTCGCACAATGTTGTAGCAGTAGAGCAGCTCACCGGCGCTCGCGTGGCCGGACACGTGCACCCGCGCGCTACCCTGGTGCACGACCGTGGCACCTAGGCGCATGAGCCCGTTGATGACGCGGAAGACTGCGTTTTCGTTGCCCGGGATAAGGGACGATGCGAGAATCACCAAGTCGCCTTTGCCCACCTGGAGATTGTGGTCCAGTGAAGCCATACGGCTCAGCGCGGCCATGGGCTCGCCCTGCGAGCCGGTGCACATGTAAACGATCTTCTCGGGCGGCAGGTTGTCTGCCTTCTTAGAGTCGATCAGCACGTTGGGCGGGACGTGCAGGTAGCCCAGGTCCACTGCGATGGCCATGTTGCGCACCATTGACCGGCCCACGAACGCAACCCGGCGGCCGTGCGCATGGGCTGCGTTGATGACCTGTTGCACGCGGTGTACGTGACTGGCAAAGCTGGCGACGACCACGCGGCCGGTAGCCTGCGCAAACGTCTGGTCCAGTACCGGGGTGATTTCCACCTCGGACGCGGTGAAGCCTGGAGACTCGGCGTTGGTCGAGTCCGTCATGAACAGGTCCACGCCGCGCTCGCCGAGCGCGGCGAAGGCGCGCAGGTCCGTAATACGCCCATCGAGCGGCAGCTGGTCCATCTTGAAGTCGCCGGTGTGCAACACGGTGCCGGCCGACGTGGTGATGAACACCGCGAGCGCGTCCGGGATCGAGTGGTTCACGGCCACAAACTCGAGGCCGAACTTGCCCAGCTGCTCTTCTTGGCCTTCTTTGACCGCGAGCGTGATGGGCTTGATGCGGTGCTCTTTGAGTTTCGCCTCGATGAAGGCGAGCGTGAGTTGCGAGCCAATAAGCGGAATGTCCTGGCGCAAGCGCAGCAGGTAGGGCACGGCCCCGATGTGGTCTTCGTGGCCGTGCGTGAGAACAATCGCCTCGATGTCGTCAACCCGGTCTTCGATGTACGTGAAGTCCGGCAGAATCAGGTCCACGCCCGGCTGGTGGTCCTCAGGGAACAGCACCCCGCAGTCAACGATGAGCAGTCGGCCATCGATTTCAAAGACCGCCATATTGCGGCCCACTTCTCCCAGCCCGCCCAGCGGGACAATGCGCAGGGTGCCGTCCAGCAGTGGCTTGGG
>CAZHTO010000050.1:0-7016 GCA_964535845.1 uncultured Demequinaceae bacterium
GGTCATATGCCTGGTCGTAGTCGAGCATAAAGCTCACTTCGATGGATTCCTGCTTGCCAAAGGGCGTGAGCAAGGCATGGGCGCTGTCGTGCACCATGTCGTAACTGGTGACCTGCCAGGCGTCGGATTTTGCTTGGGCCTCAACGCGAAGTACATCGCCGTCAATGGTCGCGCTGACCGGGTCGGTTGACCAGGTGCCGTCGTGTACTAACTGTTCAAGAGTCATGATGCGACCCTAACCTCAGCGTTAGTCGTGGCGATGCATGCCCTGGCTACGTTGGCGCTTATGCACCACCGAGTCAGGTGGCAGCTTGGCGTCTGGGTTCTGGTTGCGCCCCTTAGCAATAGGGCCTTGCGCAGACACCGGGTCTTTGGGCGGCGACTGGAGGTCTGGGCCGCCGGCGCCGTCAGGGCGACCATCCGCTGCGTTGGGGACGTCGATGGGCTTGTCTTGGTCCGTTTGGCTCTCGGGGTCGCGCGGCTTGTCGTCGTGGTTCGTCATGATCGTGCTCCCTTCGTTGAGTGTGCCTTCCTTGGGGGTAACGCACCCGCGGCCGCATTCAATCCGCGAGCGGTGCTAGCGTCGCGGGATGGGCCATGACCACACGCCCCTGGACACGGGGCCGCCACCAGCACACCCCTCGATAACTCCGCAGACGGTGCGCGCTCTTGTCGATCAGCAGGATCCCGACCTGGCTAGCCTCGAGTTGGGTGAGCGTTTTGACGGCTGGGATATGGCGATGTACCGGCTGGGCGATGACCTTGCGGTGCGGTTGCCGCGTGTCGAGGCTGCAGTGGATTCGCTGCTTGCAGAGGCCCGCTTTGTGCCCCGCCTATCTCTCGCTTGGGATTTTCCGTTTCCCCAGGTGGTGCGTGCAGGCCTGCCGGGTCACGGCTATCCGTGGCCGTGGGCGATTGTCACGTGGGTGCCGTCGGCGACCGCCGACCGGGTGCCGCTCAACGCGCTAGCCGGCCCGCGCATCGGCCGGGCAGTAGCTCAAATTCATACAACGGCCGATGCGGACGCGCCTTTCAATAAAGAGCAGTCACTTGCGTTTGGGGAGCGGAGCGCGGACGTCGAGTGGGCGCTGGTGCAGCTGGGTGATGCGCGTGGGCCGGAGGGGGAAGAGTTGGACCGCGAGCGCATTGACCAGTTGTGGTCGGCGGCGTTGGCCGCGCCCGAGGCCGGTGAGAAGGTGTGGTCGCATGCGGATATGCATGGGTCGAATGTGTTGTCTGCGGGCGGGGACTTCGCGGGGATTATTGATTGGGGCAAAATGGCTGGCTGTGACCGCGCGGTCGATCTCGGGTTCTTATATACAGTGATGCCGCATGCGGGGGTTGAGGCGGCTGTGACGGCTTATCGCGAGGTGACTGGTGTTGATGACCCAGGTTTGGAGGCCCGTATGACCGGCATTGGTTTGGCGAAATGCTTGTCGTGGGCCACACTTGACCGGCCGCTTAATCTCGAGATGGCGTGGCGCGGGTTGCGTGAATTGCAAGTAGCATCGTCCCGTTAAGATTTATTGGTGCGGGCCTCTAGCTCAGTTGGTAGAGCAGCGGACTTTTAATCCGTAGGTCGTGGGTTCGAGTCCCACGGGGCCCACTTTTTGTTTGCACGTGCGAGGGTGTTCGCGAGTGCAGAGGGTGCTCTAGGACGCATATGGGGGAAGCTGATGAACGAGCAACTGCGGCCTGGGTGGCACACCAACGAACGCGGTGAGCAACAGTACTGGGACGGTCAGCAGTGGCTGGCGTCCGATGCCGGCACGCCTTCCCCGAACGTCCCACCAAAGCGCCGGAAAGCGCCCTGGCTCGTTGGTGCAGGCGCCGGTGCTGTGGCAATGGTCGTGGCGGGCGTATACCTCGGCTCCTCGCCATCGCCGGAGACTGCCGCGCAAGATGGCTGCACTGATGCGGTGCTCGACGAACTGGAGACGCCAAACTCTGCGGTGTTCAGTGATTACCAGACGGGCCCAATGCTCGAGCGCTTCGACTATATGACGGCTGTGCTACTCCTCCGACTAGCCGCAGAGCATGGCGAAGACTTTCGCGGATTCAATGCCAGCGACATCCTCGAAGAAACTGGCGCACAGCATCCCGCCCGTGAAGAGATTGAAGACTCTCCGATGGGCGCTTGGGCAGCCTCCGACGACTTTCGGGAACTGTCCGTCACTACCGGCTGGGTCGATTGGGAGATCGATGGTGGCGAGACGGCGCACAGGGAGTTCGTCTGCTTGTATGACCCTGAAGGCGACGGTGCCGACACCAGCCTGCTGGCGCTCGGTCACAACCCCGTGAGCGCCCACGTTATTTTTGATCTCCGTGAAGAGTTCGCTAAGTACGACAACTAGTCCCGGGGCGCAAAAGGGATATTCCGGCACTTGCCGAAGCCTGTCCCGTCGATAATGGACCCATGGCCCAACTACGTTGCCCGTGCTTAAGCGGGCTCCCCTATGACGAGTGCTGCGGGCCGCTCCACTCCGGCAACAAGACCGCGGCCACAGCGGAGCAACTCATGCGTTCGCGCTATAGCGCCTTCGCGGTAGGGGACCTCGACTACCTAATCAAGACGTGGCACCCAGACAGCCGTCCCCGCGACCTTGAACTTGACCCCGATGTGCACTGGTATCGTCTGGACATTCTGGACATCTCGCTAGGCGGGCTACTCGATCAGGAGGGCACCGTTGAGTTCCGGGCTTTCTACAAAATTCCCGACGGCGCCGGTGACCAACACGAAGTAAGTCGGTTCACCAAAGTGGCAGGTGCTTGGGTGTATGTTTCGGCGGTCTGAATCTTTGCAAGAATCCCTGAGGAGGGACTGTGGTCGACGCTGTCGCTGGTGACCCCGTTGTTGCTGGAACGCTTGCGATCGCCATGCTCGCCGTCCTCGGGGCCGCGGTGATTGGTGTGGCCCGCGGCAGGGGAATTCGACCTGCTTTATGGACCGGCCTCGCTCTTAGCGTCGTGCTCATTGGGGTCGTCACTCTGGGCTCAGTGGTGACCGGACAGTTTGTGGGTGAACCAGGGCTCAACCTGGTGCCGTTCCAAGAGATCCAGCGGGGTCTCAACAACCGCGGATCCAGCTCGTGGACCAACGTGGTGGGCAACGTCGCACTGTTTGTGCCGTTCGGATTTGCGATTGCCTGCCTGGCGCGTGGTGGGCTCTGGGTTCGCTGGTTGCTCGCGACAGTGAGCGGGCTGGTGTTCTCGTCAGCAATAGAAGTCACGCAGTACGCCCTTGGCCGGGTCGCGGACATTGACGACATCATGCTCAACACCGCCGGGGCGTTCGCCGGTGGCTTGGTGGGGGCCCTCACAGCAGTGATGGTCATTCTCGCGCAACGTGAGCCAGCGGCTGCCGCACAGAGAACCGCTTCTGATGCGCCCGCGGCGCCCCGCCCCTGACTTCAGCCGTCCCTAACCCACACCGGCCCTGACCTGCACCGCAGCTGAGGCCTGAGCCACCCCCGGGCCCACCCAGTCCGCCCCACCTCTGCGCTCACCCCACCCAGTCCACCCCACCTCACCCCACCCAGCCTCACCCTGCGCCGGCGCCAACAACTGAGGCCCGCAAACCGTACGCATATGGCCTCAAATGCCCAGCTGGGTACGATTTGCGGGCGTCAGTTGCAACAGCGCACCCCTTCACGCAGCGGAGCCCCAGGCGTAAACTAGATCCATGAGCCAGCAAACACAGAGCAATATCCTCACGTGGAATGATCCGCGCGACGAGATTGAGTTCAGCGTGCTCATGGCCAACGGCCGCTTGGCTCCCCGCAAGTTCGCTAGCGAGGAAGAGGCCAAGAAGTGGGCACGCCCCGACGAGGGCGAACAGGTGGTGTCGTTCAACCACGTGTGCTCGTGCGATATGTGACCATTGGCCACTTCACCATCGGCAGTGCCTGCACTGGAACTCGTTGACGTCACCTATAGACGAGGCCAAAAAGAGATCCTTCATGGCGTCTCATTTACTGTCCAGGCAGGCGAACATTGGGTCATGCTGGGCCCCAATGGGGCAGGTAAAAGTACAATTCTGCAGTTCTGTGGAGCCGTCGCCCACCCCACGTCGGGCACGGTGGACGTGCTGGGCTACCGCTTAGGGCGCGTGGAGTTGCAAGAACTGCGTAAGCGCATTGGCCATGTGAACCCCCGCCACCCGCTGCAGTCTGCTTTGACGGTCACGGACGTGGTGCTCACGGGAATCACGGGAACAATTGAGCGGGCTATGCGCTGGTGTCCATCCAAGGAGCACCTCGCCAAAGTACAGGACCTGGTCGACCTGCTGGGGTTGTCGCCACTTGCCGGCGACCGGTGGCCCACGTTGTCGCAGGGTGAGCGCGGCCGGACGCTGATCGCCCGGGCCCTCGTAGCTGACCCGGATCTACTGCTGCTAGACGAGCCTTCCACCGGCCTCGACGTGGCCGCGCGGGAGCAGTTGCTCGACACCATTGACTTGCTGTCGAAGAGTCACCCTTCGCTCACCTCGGTGCTGGTGACGCACCATCTCGAGGAGCTACCGACTACCACTACGCACGCACTGCTACTTGCCCACGGTCAGGTACAGGCCGCAGGCCCAGTGCATCAAGTGCTGTCGAGCGCGGCTGTGAGCGAAACCTTCGGCCACCCCATCGAGGTTGACCATCGCGATGGGCGATGGAGCGCCCGCAGTTCGCGTTAAGCCGTTCCCGCTGAGCGGCGGCGCTTTGCGGATTTGCCTTTGACCACCCAGTACAGAACTGTGAGGAAAAAGAGCGCGATGCCGATGACGGCAAGCCACACCACAGCTTCAAGGATGAAGCCAATCAAGGCGATCGCGGCCCATGCAACTAGGAGGACTATCAGTAGTGTGCGCATGTGTCGACGTTACGTGACGTCAAGCGATTTCGCAGGTCGACTACGCTAAAGCCGAACCCTTTTCGCTTGGAGCTTCATGAGCCAATTCGTTGCTTCGCGCGCTACTCCTCGTGCGGCTTGGGCGGTATTTGGCGCGGCTTCTTTCATCTACTTCATTGCGGTGGTGCACCGCACGTCGCTCGGGGTCGCAGGCGACCTTGCCCTTGACCGCTTTGCCACCGAGGCGTTGGGGCTTTCCGCTCTCTCGGTGGTGCAAATCGCGGTCTATGCCTCTCTCCAGTTGCCGGCCGGTGCGTTGCTCGACAAGTGGGGGCCCAAGCGCTTGCTGTTGGCCGGCTCGCTCATCATGGGTGTCGGTCAGTTGGTGTTTGCACTGTCGGACAACCTGGGGTGGGCCCTGGTGGCGCGGGTTCTGATCGGAGCGGGCGATGCCCCCATTTTTGTGGCCGCCACGCGCCTGGTTTCTGAGTGGTTTCCGCCCCGCCGTGCTCCGCTTTTGGTGCAGGTCACGGGCATGCTTGGCCAGATTGGTCAGCTTGCGAGCGCCGTCCCGCTGGCGTGGCTGCTCCAGGATTTGGGCTGGAACACATCATTCACCGCCCTTGCCACATTAGGCCTGGTCGCGGGTGTGGTTGCAGTGTGGAAGATTCGGATGCCACGCCATGAGCACGTGAGCCCGCCTGTTCCCGCTGCGCCCGGAGCTTCCGGCGAGGTGGCGCCCGAGATTGACCGTGCGCCGCTTACTGCTTTACCGGCCGATGCGGTGGTCACGGTCCGTGAAGCCATCCGTCCGCCTGGGGTGCGGTTGGCTTTTTGGACGCATTGGACAGGTTTGTTTTCTGCAAACACGGTCGCGTTGGTGTGGGGCTTCCCGTTCTTTATCCAGGCGCAAGGGCTCTCACGTCCTCAAGCGAGCACGCTGCTCACGCTATTGGTGCTCACGAATATCGCGGTTGCGCCGGTAGTCGGCGCCCTGACTGCACGCCACCCGCTACGTCGCTCGTGGCTGATTCTTTTTGGTGCGGCGGTGACTGCGCTGGCGTGGGCCGCGATCTTGATCCCGTCGACCCCTAGGCCAATGTGGCAGTTAGCAACCTTGATCGTGGTGTTGGGGATTGGCGGCCCGGTGTCCCTGGTTGCCATGGACTTCGCTCGTACATTCGGGGTCCGTGGCCGGCTTGGAACCGCTACAGGCTTTGCCAACGTTGGGGGCTTTGCAAGCACCGTCCTGGCAGTGTTACTGATTGGTGCGACCTTGCAATGGCTTAACCCTGGGTCATCCGACTACTCGCTTGGCCATTACCGCATCGCTTTCGCGTCCATGCTGATCCCATTAGCCGTTGGCGTGGCGGGCATCATTGTGACTCGTAAGCTCACTCGCAAGCAGATGCTCGAAGACGGCATTGTGGTGCCCCCTTTCCGGGAGGCAGTGCGCCGCACCTGGCGGCGCTCACCCAAAATCTAAGAAGTAGTTTCTAGGTTGAAAAGTAATTCTCCATCCGATGAGCGCTCGAGAGTGCCGGTAAAGGTCTGATCCCCTTGCTCGGCCTCGGCGTTCCACTGCTCATCGTCATCGGTCCACACCCTCACGAGCGTCAACTCAGCCATGATATCGAACGTGCCTGCCTCACAGGGCTCTTCGCCACACAACGCCTGGTCGTGAGTGTGGGCGAAATACATCTCGTACTGGAGCCCCCGAAATGCACGTTCTCGAATAGGGCCACCAAAGTCCTTTACCGCCACTTCTTCGCCGGTGACCGTCATTCTGCCCCGCACTAATCGATAGTCCACTACTCCGGTGGGGTCCACGAACGCTACTGCGTAATTACCAGGAAGCGCCTTGGTGGACATGATGCCGCCCTGGGCTTTGATGACGCAATCTTGTATGTCCTGCGGCGAGTCAAAATCCACCAGCGAATGGTCGAGAAGTTGCATCTGGACAACAGCTGGGCCCGCGAATGAGGCCTATATCCGGTAGGACTCCGGGAGCACAACCTTCCACTCTGTCTCACCACGAACGAGGTCGAAGGACATTTCATCCTCTGTGCCGTCGACCGCCTGCGTGGTCACCTGTGCTTGCGCCTGGGCGCCCCCTTCGTCAACACTGACGGACTCCACGCTGGCGTTGAACCAAGCGCCGAGCCGACGGTCCGCAACCA
>CAZHTO010000050.1:7116-14003 GCA_964535845.1 uncultured Demequinaceae bacterium
CGCAACCAACCGCCAACCAGGGACCGCCCGCACACCCATCAGCTCGAAAGCTCCGGGATCGTAGGCCACTTCCCGGCAACGGAGCCAGACATGTCCGCAAAGTCTGACTTCAGGCTGTGCATTGCCGCTATGGTATCGGTCCAGCGATCTCTAATGAGCTTAAACAGCCCTTGCACAAAGTCGACTAGGTCGTTCACAACCGCCACGATCTCTGGCACGATGTCTAGCCATTTCAGCGGGTCAGCCGAGATAAAACGAGCGACCGAACCAGCGATGAGCTGGGCGAAATCTATAAACTCGTCTCCGAGGTCGAACCACAGGTTCACAATCCCAAGTCCGTGGGCATGCAAATGATCGGCTAACGACCCAGCATTGCTACTCATCCCCGAAAGCGCATCGGCCTGTGCGCCTGGCATTGTCTTATAGGTCCGCGCGTCAGGAGAGTCCCAAGTAATGGTTGCGGGTAACGAGATTCCCGCGCCTCCGGTAAGGAAGGCTAGCTGCCCCGTCAGTTTGCGTTTGACTTCGAGCCAGTCGTCAGACCTATCGAGAAACCAGAATGGCCATCCGGGTGAAGCAAGTTTTGCCATCTCTGTGGTGAACTCGGTCCACTTAGTCTGCAGTGCGTTGATTGCTTCCCGAATCTTGTCTTGGGTGCCACTATTGATCAAGTCATTCCAGCAACCAAAGTCGTGGTTGTTGTACTTGTCAATGCACTTGTTAATTTCGTCTCTCATTGAATCAGTGTCGGTTTGGATTTGCTCGACGTTCTGATTGAATTCGGACTCTTCCGGCATCATGGTGCTGTTCCCCTCACTAGCCGTTTTACGTTCGTTTGAATTACGCCCACTCGGCGTTCACCGCCTCAGATTCGGCGTCGTCCTCGGAACCTACGTAGGTGTCGTAGGTCGCCCGCAGTCGATCAGCAACGTCCGCCAATGTGGCTACACCGTCAGTCAGATACTTCACAGCTCCGCCAGCGATCTCGTCGTACTGAGTTTGGAAACCTGCTGCATACGACAGACCATCGGTCACGTAATCAGGCATTTTCTCTACGCCTGAGGCGATCACGCGCGCCTCTTCGGCAACCTCTGCGATGTCGCGCCATTTGGCCTCATCCGTCAGCAGGTCGTCAAGGTTTACATCATGGTCGTCGCCAGACATAGGCAACCTCCTTGTTCAGGGCAGGTGGGAACGGGCTTAGTGGAGCTCGCGCAGAACGCGCATGCGGTTGATCGGCCGTGGTGCGCCAGATGAACCTGTCGCACCAAGTGCGCGTGTTTCAACATCAGCGAGTACCGCCACTATCTCCGCGCCTACCTCGTCTGGCGAGATGGTCGCGAGTGCATACGGCGTAAGTTCAATGCCGGCTAGTTGGGAGCCAGACCGGGTCACCTTGAAGTGCCCTTGGGGGCTCGTGAAGAGTTCACGCTCAGGAGCGGTGCTCTGACTAGCTGCGGCACGCTCCCTGGCGGCGCGGGCCTCAGCTCTCTGAATAGCCCGCTCGCGAAGTCCTTCGCGCGTGGTGGGCGCAGGGAACACGGCTCGATACTCCTCGAGCGTTACCTGCCGCGGGCGGGGCGCTGGCTCTACTCCAGTTCCATCCTGCTTATTCAAGGCATCGATCCAACGTGTTCCCACGCTTGCCTGCACTTTGCCTATGGCTTCATTGACGGCCCTTGCCAAAGATCGCGGGCCAATGCGTTGAGCCCAGTCGTCGGCGAGCGAGACTGAGGTCACCTCGCCTTTGGATGTCGTCTCGAGAGTGAGCGCACCACTGACGTCCGTGGCACGGATAACCTCGTCATCTGGCCAGGCTGCCTGCATTGTCGCGAATTGAGCGGCGACTCCTCGCAGATCGTCGCTAATCTGTGCCAAGCGCTCAAGGGGATCCTGCTCGTTTTGTGCGGCGCTCATGACCAAATCGTCCCTTGAATCTTGGTCGATGCTTCGCGGTAACGCTCATCGATTCTGGCGAGACGTCTGTTGTAGTCGTCGAGCAACTCCTGCATATGCCTGAGCCGTTGCATCCATTCGCGCTGAGCCAAGTCGTACATCTCTTGGCTTTGACCGGACCATTGGCGCCTGAGCACCTTTACCCTGGCATCTAATCGCTCTAACTCCTCGGCGATCTCTTCGATCGCGCGCCGGAGCTTCTCGTGAGCCTCTTCAAGCCTGCGATGTGAACGTCGCAGAGTGTTCGATTCCGGATTAGGAGATTCAGGAGAAGTCACGCGTTTAACCTATCTACACCCAGGTCCATTTGCAATGGTCGCTCCCCTGGTTCGGGGGCCCCATCCACAGCTCCGGCGAACCTGTGCATAGATTAGATCCATGACTGTCTCTACGCGCACACTCAACGACGGGCACCAACTGCCCGCGATCGGATTTGGCACCTACCCTCTCAAGGGCGATGAGGGTTACCAGGCGGTGATTTCGGCGCTCGACAACGGCTACCGTCTACTCGACACGGCCGTGAATTACGAGAACGAAACCGATGTGGGCCGCGCCGCCACCGATTGGCTCGTAGCAAACGGCGTTGATCGCGACGAGCTCACTATTCAGACTAAGTTGCCTGGCCGCCACCATGATTACCGCTTGGCTATTGCGTCGGTCGAAGAGTCACTAGAGCGGCTCGGCATGCAGCGCATCGACGTGCTGATGATTCACTGGCCCAACCCCATCACCAATAAGTACCGCGATGCGTGGCGCGCCATGGTCGATCTGCAAGCTAGCGGCGTGGTTCGCTCCGTCGCGGTGTCGAACTTCACCGCTGAGCACCTGGCCCACATCATCGATGACACTGGCGTGACGCCGGCACTTAACCAGATCGAGCTTCACCCGTATTTTGTCCAAGGGCCAATGCGCGCAGAGCACGAGCGACGTGGCATTCTCACCCAGTCGTGGAGTCCGTTGGGTAAGCACCAGGCACCTTTCGAAGAGCCGGCAGTGGCCGATGCGGCGGCTGAGTTGGGCGTCACCCCCGCCCAGGTGATTTTGCGCTGGCAAGTTCAACTGGGCAACGTGCCGTTGCCCAAGTCCGCGACCCCGGAGCGCCAGGTGGCGAACCTGGACGTGTTCGGCTTCGAGCTGTCCGACGAGCAGATGGCTGCCATCTCCGCGCTGGACCGCGAAGACGGGCGCCTCTTTGGCGGCGACCCCAATACTCACGAAGAGATGTAAAGGGGCCAAACCCGCGCATCGGCAATGCTGTTAATTGGGGTTGTTGAGGTCGACGCGCAGGTCACCTGCCGCGGAACGCCCAAGGGTGCCAGTGAAAACTTGGCCGTTGTACTCGACTTCACAGCTCCACGTTTCACCGTCGTCAGTCCACACTCGAGTGAGGCTGCCGGGCAATACCTGCGCGCCGTCACCCATCAGATTGTCGTCACACATGCGGCCATCGCAACGCACAACGCCCGCATCGCGCACCTCGGCGAACTCCAACTGCAAGTCCGTCAGCTGCGCCTCCGGCACAGGCTTGCCGAGGTCCCAGGCTTCGCCAGGTTCGCCCGTCACGCGAACGTTGGTACCCAGCCTGTACTCAACAACGCCCGTGGGGTCCACCACTGTCGCGATGTAGTTGCCCGGGAACACCGCCATATTCATCGAACCCTCATGCGCGAGCACCGAGCAGTCATCGTCGCCTATGCTCGAGCCTTCGAGTTGGAGCTCAGCAACCGCAAGCTCCGAGAACTCCGCGGTGAACACATACTGGCTGGGCCACTCCACCAGCCACGCCCCGTCACCGCCCACTAGGTCGAGCGAAGCCAGCCTGTCACTGTGCGCTTGTGGTGCAACCGTTGCAGTGGCACTGTCACCGCTGGGATCAATGTCCACCGATTCCACCTTGGCGACCAGGCGCTGGTGACCCTGGTCTGAAATGAGCGCCGAGCATGCAAAGTCATCCGGCTCCATGGTGCTCGCCTGCACGGCAACTGAAAGTTCACCGTCGGCAATGGCCTGCAAGAAGGCTGTGGCGGTTCCCTCAGCAGTGTCACCTGCCGTGGGCGACGGGCTGACCTTAAAACCAGAAGTATCGTCGCCGTTGCACCCCGCTACAAGCATGGCCACACTCGCGGCCACCACCGCGGCGCGCGCCACCAATCTAGAACGACGTGGGTCTGTGGGTTGTGGCTGCGCGCGAGTATTCACAGAATCCACCCTAGTGGAGGGGGGTGACACGAGCAGCTAGTCGAGTTGGGCGTTCATGCGGACCCACTCGTCACGCAGCCCAGTGTGGTCAAAGGTCTCTTCTGAGAGTTCCACGATGTCGCTGACCACTTCTTTGGGCAGTGTTGCTCGCTCAGCCCACACTTCTCGTATTACGTCGACTGCTGTGGTCTCAAGACCAACCGCCTTGGCCTCTTTGACGAGGTTAAAGATGGCGTTGAGATAGATCCCCGGGTCTCCGACGTGGCGCAGGCCCGCAGCACGCCGCTTGAGCAATTCCATACCCACATCTTTGTCACCGTGGGCAAAGTGATAGATGGCGAACTGGTGAAGCACGGTGCTCTCGATATGCGGGTCGCCGGTAGTTTCCGCCAACTCGAGGGTGGACTCGACCTCCGCTTGCCAGGCAGGATCGTTATCCGCCACGTACAGAGCGAGGCGAGCAAGGACAGCGTTCAGAACTAGGTGGGGCGCCCCTGACTCAACCGCATACGCTTGGGCCTGGTTTATAACGGCCAACCGCTCAGCAGTCGCAGCTCCCTCCCACTCCAGGTTCAGGTAGTGATCCATCGCAATGTCAGTAGCCTCGACCCACATTTCTGCTTGGGCGAACAGCTGGGCTGCTGCGGCGAACTGCTCGATGGCACGCGCATCATCTACCTGGGAGTAGGCCCGAGCAAGCTCGCGGTGGGTCGTGGCCCGGCGCGCCGGCGGCGCCTCGGATAGTTCCTCGTACGAGACGAGCTCAGTCAAGATCGGTACGGCGCGGTCGGCTTCTCCTGTCTCCACAAGAGCTGCCGCATGCATCCATCGCATGTGCGCCGGGATCTCCTCGTCCGGCTCATACAAACTCAGCGCAAACTCCACTCGTGCCAGGCCCGTGTGGACGTCATCGGCGAGAAGATACATGCGCGCCGCGGTGATCGTTTCCTGGCGCACGCCAAGGGGAAAACCGGCCTGCGCAAACAAGCGCGCCGCCTTTTCGTGCTCAGCCGCAGCGGAAGAGAAGTCCTCGACTGCGTAGGCGACTCGACCGCGCACGCCTGCAATCATCCCTGCCATCGCCTCGCTTAGCCCTGGCCACGATCCAATTGTGATTGTGTTGAGGACAGCCAACGCGGCCTCGGTGTCACGATCGACGGCCATCGCGTCAGCGTGCTCCATCAACCGAACGGCAGCGATGATCACTGCCGCCCGAATACGTTCAACCTCAGAACCGTCGGCACTGACCGGCTCAAGTAATGCGAAAGCCTGATCCCGGACATTCGCACGCCACGCGGCAGCCTCGGCAGAAGGCTCAACTTCAGAGTCGCGGTGATCCGCTATCGCCGCCACTAACACCTCGGCACGTATCAACGCCGGCACCTGCTCCCACTTAAGCGCAACCGCTACAAGTTCATCGGCCGCCGTATGGCTCGCTAAAGCAACGGCCAAACGCTCCACCTGTTCGCCAAACTCGCGGCGAGCGAATGCGCGCCAGGCCAGCAGCGCACGTCCCTCAGCCGCCGCATCGTCCCCACGCATCCGAGCGCTCGAGTGGGTGACAAAGTGTGCCGACCACTGCATCAGCAACCCATCGGCAGAGTTGTCCGCCAACTCACGAACCTTGGCCGCGGCATCCATTGCCGTGGCGTCATCTTGCGCGTAGCGGGCCGAGAAAGCACGCAGCCACCAGTCGATGGCTGTCGTCGGCTCAGGCTGATCCGAAAGAATGGGTGCGAAAACGTACGCTTCTCCAAGGTCCGCCGGGTATTCCTCGTCCACCAAGGCACGCGAACGGCTCAGCTCCTCCGCCATGCGGGAGTTGCCGTTGCGTTCGTCAAACTCGCCTGCCAACTGCTCGGCCACACCCCACAGCCGGTCTGCGACTTGCTGCGCAGTGAGGGGCTCCTCGACTGTGCCGAGGAACCGCTCGAGGCCCGACTCGGTGCTGGCACGCACCACCACCGTGGTGTCCCTGTAGAAGGCCCCTGCGCGCTCAAGTGCCACAGCAAACGCCTGGGAAGCCTTCAGATGTGCTCGCGCATTGAGCGGACTCGTGGCAAGCCACCCCAAATGACGCTCCACCAACGCCAAGGCAACCTCATGATTGCCGGTCACCGAAGCAAACTGCGCACATCGAGCAAGGCTCTGCACCTCGTCACGGTTGGTGCCCAGTTCCTGACGGGTCGCGCGGAAGATCTCAACCGCCTCTGCCGTGTGGCCGCGGCGCACCAAAGTCACGAGCATGCCGGACAGAGTGAGAAAAGGTTCGGGATAACCCGTTTCACCAGTGCGCCACACGTCGAGGGCACGCTCAACAGCCTGTTCCTCATCGCCCTCAGCAGCGGCGAGCTCCACATAGTCACAGGAGACGCAAACCTCCTCCGACGAATAGTCATCCTCCTCCAAATGAACCAACTGGTCCGCGTAGCGACGCGCAGCAACCACATCTTCAAGCCCGATTGCCGCCTCAAGCCGAGCGGTCACCACTGCAGCCATTCCATTGCCTGCCTTCTTGAAGCGTGCTTCTGACTCATCCAAGATGGCCGTGACGTGCTCACGCGAAAAAGCAGGCGAAGACGTGAGTATGGGCGGCATCCAACTGTGCTGCGAGAAGAACTCCCACACCCTCCTTCCCGTCGGCTCAGCAAGCCATGGCGGGCTCTCGTCATACTTGGCGGTTAACCACGCAAAGTTAGCCAAAGCCAGATCGCTTACGCCGTTCATCACGG
>CAZHTO010000051.1:0-13982 GCA_964535845.1 uncultured Demequinaceae bacterium
CGGGAGACGTGACTGAGCGGCCGAAAGTGCATCCCTGCTAAGGATGTGATGGGGTTACCTATCCGTGGGTTCAAATCCCACCGTCTCCGCGCGTAGAAGTGCCCGGCGCCCCGTGGGTGCCGGGCACTACTCATGAGGTGTGGGAAATTGGGTCTCGTAAACCTGTATACTCGTGTTTCGGTCCACGCGATCATGCGCCCGTAGCTCAACGGATAGAGCATCTGACTACGGATCAGAAGGTTGGGGGTTCGAATCCCTCCGGGCGTGCTTCACTCAAAGTCTCCCTCCGGTTCGCCGGATGGAGATTTTTTGTTTTTGCTTGCCTTCTCGTGTCGCGTGAGTACTCTTTACTTGCGTACACAGCGGATGTGCAAAACGGCGGAGAGGGGCATCTCATGACAAAGGTTCCTGACGTGGAGTTCCACACCGAGGGCTTGCCGTGGTGGTCGTTGCCAGCGCGGTTCCCTCACCCGGATTATCGGTCCCCTACTGAAGCTGCGGGCTCGGTGCTCAACCACTTTCATCATCGTGAGGATCTTGGCCCGATTAAGACCAGTTACGGGGCAAAACTGTCGAGCATCCTTGAAGCGAATAGGTTTGGCAACTATTCGGGAATCTATCTGTGGACTACGGAGCCGATCCTTCCCCACGCTTTGGTGACCGTAGAGCTACGTGCTGCGGAGGGCGACGTAGACGCCACTCATCGCCGCTTAGCGGGTGTTGCGGACGACGCGACCAACCACGGAGCCTCCGTGACTTTCCCGGGGCTTGGCAGGGGCACGGTTTTTGAGCAGACTCGCATGGTGCGCAAAGGACTCTTCGGCAAGGCACCGCGTTGGTCCGTGAAGTGGACATGGCGCCTTGACGAGGCTGATTTGATGGTCACCTTTGAACGCGACGATGAGGAGTCTTTGGCGCGCATACGCCCCGATGTAGAAGTGTTGCTCGCCGCTGTCACTGTGGGCGACTAAGCGCAGCTCGGTGACTTAAGCGTCTTCGAGGTCGAGGTCGAGGCCGTCTGGCCCGAGTGTCCGTCGCACTACCTCGTCACCATCGACGGCCACTACCGTCATAGCCACGGAGCGCCCGGCTGGCAATAGTCGGGCTGTCACACGCCCGCCCGTAGCCGCGTTGAGGCTACTCACCACGGCATTAACCATGCGACTCAATGTCGTTCCGTCCTCAACACTTGCGCCCCGGTCGTCCAGTAGCACCACCTCGACACCCCTTTTTCGGGCGGCCGATGCGGCATCGACTACCGCTGGAAGCGCGAGTGAGCGGGCACGTACGCTGTCGCGGAGTTGGGCTTCTGTGAGAGCGAAACTTAACCGGTCCTTCGCGTCCAGCTCTGCGCCGCTCGCGACCTTCTCCAAGAGGGGTACGGCAACGGTGGCGAGCTCGGATACGCGCGCACGGCGCACTTGTCGGGTGGCGTCCGTGGCAGCCGCGTCCATTGCGGAACGTACGGAGCGCTCGTTGAATTCGTTAATACGCACCGATGTTCGGCGCAGAATCAGCGCGAATAGAGTTCCGACCAGGAGAATCCCCATATGGGACTGGACCATGGTGAATCCCACCGCGGGTCCACGACCGCTTTCTATGCCCCATGCGGCGGTGATGATGACCATTGCCCCCATGCCTATCCACGCGGCAAGTGCACGTCGACGTAGGGCGAGGAAGAACAGCAGCCAGGTGTTCGACCCGAGATGCCATGTGGCTCGGCCCATCGCCCCTGTGTCGGGTAGCGCGAACGAGATGAGTGCGCTCGAAACGATCACGGCGATCAATACGGTGACGGTGTCTGGCCACGGAAAGGGATCGGGCCGTGAGCGCACAAGTAGCGCTGCCGTACAGCTCACGAGAATCATCGCCACGTAGGCGGGCCACGGGGTCGTTAACCTGTCTGCGGTAGTCACCGTAAAGACTGCGTTGGCGCTCACGAACAGGGCGACGATGAGGCGGGCTGCCGTGCCGTCCAGGAACAGCAGGCGGCTCACATCTGCGCGGGCGATTGCGCTGGGGCCTGCAGTCATGTGCGCCGCCAAGTCAGAGTCACGCGGGTACCGCGACCGGGGCGAGACGACACTGAGGCCCCGCCACCGTCGACGGATCTCATGCGGTCGACAATGCTGACGCGGATGCCTAGCCGCGTTGTTGCAATGGCACGCGGACTAAAGCCCTTGCCGTCGTCTTCAATGGCAACCGTGACGGACTTATTTGTAATCACCACACCAATGCGCACCGCGGCATCAGGCCCCGCATGCCGGGACGCGTTGCGGAGCGCCTCGCCAAGGGCCTCTGACAGGGCGGCGACCGCGTCGCTTGGCGCTCTCGGGTCTCCATGGAGTTCGTAATCGAGGTGGGCATCACCGTCAAGATCTGCTGCGGTGGCGCGTAATAGTGCGATCACCTCGCTTGCGGTGTACTCGGCTGGAGCGTCCCGTGCGGGGTCGGTGATGTCCGCGATAGAACCCAAAGCCAAGGCAGCTTGGCGTGCCAGGGTGGGTGGCGCATCGGCCTTTGAAGCCGTGAGCAACACCGACATGATGTCGTCGTGAACAATCGCGTCAATACGGCTCAACTCGCGCTCTTCTGTGCGACGCCTGGCATCGAGCCCTGCCTGGGCGCGCGCACGGTCTGCGGCTTGGTCTTGTGCATCGGCCGCGCGCAACACCGCTAGCGCGATGGACGCCACAATTGAGCAGAACAACAACGCACCAAGCCCATCGAGCACCGCCGCGGTGGTGGTTCCTGAACTCGCGTACATCTGGACCAGGGTGACGAGTGGGCCTTGTGACACGGCGACGGCCATTGACCAGCGGGTGCGCCAGGCCACGGCTGCCAAGGTGGCTGGCAGCGCGTTGATCCCCTGAATCCACGGATTGCCTTCCGACTCCAGCACGGGGACAGTCATGGCGGTGAGCCACAATAGTTGGCACGCAATAAAACCCACCACTGAGATACGGGCAACCCACCGGGTGATGGCCAGTGACCAAGCTGCGAAGCCAATCAGCGACAACGGGATGAGTGCTGAGAAGGTGACAGTGGCGACCCAGAACCATTGCTGGAGTTGGTCCCGTTGCTCCATGAAGCCGCTGGGACCGGTGGCGAGCAGTGCTGCGAAAACCAAAGCTCCGATGCCTGCCGCGACAAAGATCGCGCGCTCCATGCGGTCTCGTGCACTGAACACCGCTGGGTTCACTCGAGAATGCCGTCTTCGACTGCGCGGCGATACAAGTCGACGCGCGAGGTGGCAGTGCGGCCCACAGTGCTGTATTTGCGACGAATCGACTTCACGTAGTCGTGGACAGTGTCGGGACTTATCCCGAGTGCGGTAGCGACGGAGGGGGCAGATTCGCCTGAGGCATACATGCTCAGCACAGTCTGCTCGCGCGCAGAAAGGTGGGCGTCAACAAGTTGGCTATCTGAGTCGATCGCCGCAGCCCAGTCCGCACTGAAAACTGACTCGCCACGCACCGCACGGCGAATGGCTGCGAGCAGCGTGGGCCCATCTGCAGACTTCCGCACGAGCCCAAGCGCGCCCGAGCGGGCTGCTGACTGGACCAGGTGACGATCTTCTGCGCCCGTGTGAATGAGTACGTAAGCGCCGAGCGCGTGGATAGCGGCGACGTTAGCGGCCGGTGACGATCCGTCAGCCAAGCGCAAGTCGAGGACCACGAGTGTGGGAACGGGTTTGAGTTCCTTGAGCTCGTTCACGTTTTCCACGCACGCGACAAGGTGAAGGTCGGGGGCTTGCGCGATGAGGTCGGCGAAGCCGCGCGCGATCAGCGCGTGGTCTTCGACGAGTGCAATGTGCCTGGCGTCCACCACCACGCTCCCTTGCTCGGTTTGTTACGTTAACTCAGCGTAACGCTGAGTCTTGGGCCACGCGCGATCCACGCCACCATAGATTCCCGCATTTGTTAACCTAATGTTCATCTTTACCCCCCGAACTCGGGGATAGTGCCGGCCGCGTAAGCCTGGAAGGCTAGGTCTTGAGGTTGAGAGGGTTCGTTCCTTCTTTAGCCACTCGACCTAGGAGGAAGCGATGGACTGGTCGGCGGAAGAGTTCGTTCTAGCCATCACAGCCTTCCTATTCCTAGGACTAGTGGCGTTCTCGTTCCTGCCAAGGGTGAAACTCACCTTGAGGTCACGTGCGACGTTTGCCATCGGCGCCGCAATGTTCCTCGGTACCGCCGCAGCCTTGGCAAGGATCGAGAACGTCCAATACCCAGTTTTCATCTGGGTATTGCCCGTCATCCCGATGGTCGTCATCGGGATACTCGCGAGAGACGCGTACATTGCCGCGCAGTCCACGATTGACACATCTACCGAGCCAGTAGGTGTGCGACGGGCATCTGCCTTTCCAGCCGGCCAAGAGTCGAGCACGGAGTACGTTCTACATATGTTGCGCGAGCGCGCGGCTAACCCCAAGGCCAGCCCGCAAGAACTCGCAAGCATCGCGTACATGAACCCGTCTATACGGGCCACTATCGCGGGTAATCCTGCGGCCCCGGCAAGTCTGCTCGAATGGCTTGCCTCGGTTGGCGACTCGTCAGTGCAGGCAGCAATTAGCGCACGTGCCACCACCAGCCCGAGCGACTACGAGTCTGACCACCAAGCCATTGCGGATAACGCTCTACGAGCGACCCAGCACCAGGCGGCGTAACGCGCCCCTCGCCTGCGCCGTCACCGTATTAATCTAACGGCAGTATTAATCCAGCGGTAGCGGTGAGGCAGTTTCAGTGACGATCCAGTTTCACTGACAACGGCAGCTCTTACACGTCTTGCCCTGATCGCCCCGGTTCTGGGGACTCGTCGTCCGATCCGCCGCGGTCGTCATCGTTCAATGCCGATTTACCAGCAGGGCTCAGCGGCTCAGAGACGGACTCGTTGAAAACCGCAACGCATAGGGCCTCACGGTCGCCGCGCGACCACGACTGCTCCGAAGGGGTCCACGCCACCCACGTGGCGCCCTCAGGGATCACTCCCTCGAGTCGATCGCGGCAGTAGTCGAGCGCCTGAGACGTGACTTCGCTAGCGCCGGGATACTTCGCTAGGTCAAAGTTCATTTTGGTGAAAACTTCCGCGCGGTGTGGCTCGTGACACGATACGACTACGACGTCGCGAACATCGCCATCGTCCCCCACCTGTTCAAGGCACATGCCGGGCACCACTTGAGCTGCACTCATGCTCCCGGTGTCTCCGATCTGGGCAGAATCCGACGTCTTGTCTGCCCAGGCGAGAGCGGCAGCCCATGAGATCCCGATCAGTAAGGCAACGCCAGCCGCAATGGCAATCCAAGCGGCTGTGGCTACCGAGCGCCCTGCCCGGAACATGCTGGGAGCGGGGCCATCGATATCGCGGGTTCCAGAGCCGCCAATACCGGCACCTTCCGTCCTGGAGGGCACCGGTCGACTCGTATCCCCACCGCCCGGAGGCGTGAAGTCGTGGCTCATGTCTCGCTCACCTCCACCACCACAGGCACGTGGTCTGACGCGCCCTTACCTTTACGCTCATCTCGCACAATCTCTACGCTCGTGGTCCGGTCAAGCAAAGACTGAGAGCCATAAACAAAGTCGATGCGCATTCCCTCATTCTTGGGGAACCGTAACTGTTGATAGTCCCAGAACGTGTAGGTGTGTGCCGTGGGTAAGTACACGCGTGAAAGCTCGGTGTAACCCGCATCGGCAAAAGCAGCGAACTCAGCCCGCGACTGCTCTGACACGTGCGTTTGCGCGTCAGAGTCTTCTTCAGACCAGATGTCTTCACTAGTGGGCGCTACGTTCCAGTCGCCGGCAAGGGCGGTGGGCTGGCCAGCCCAGTCGGCGGCGGCGGCGCGCAAGGTACGCAAGAACTCAAGCTTGTACGTGTAATGAGGGTCGGTGAGTCCGCGTCCATTGGGAACGTAAAGGCTCCATACGCGCACGCCCCCAGCGGTGGCTCCGAGCGCCCGGGCTTCGACAATGGCTTCTTGTCCAGGCTTTCCGAACGCGGGTTGCCCCGAGAACGAGGTCTCAACGTCGCTCAAGCCCACTCGGGACGCGATGGCGACCCCGTTCCATTGGTTGAGGCCATGAATAGCGACCTCATATCCAGCCGCCTCAAACGCGGCTAGCGGAAACTGCTCAGGTTTGCATTTGATCTCTTGCATAGCGAGCACATCGGTCTCAGACCGCAGGAGCCAGTCAATGACTCGCTCGCTACGAGCTCGGATGGAGTTGACGTTCCACGTGGCAAGGCGCATAGCACCACGCTACCGGTCCCGTGCCACTGCCTCACCTATTGCGTGTGGTGCGACACTCGCGCAGCATCGCCGTACCCTCAAGGTATGGCTACTGCATTAATCACTGGGGCATCTCGCGGACTAGGCGAAGAGTTTGCATGGCAACTCGCTACAGCGCGACACGATGTCGTGCTGGTCGCGCGCGACCGCGACCGGATGTCTGAGATTGCCGACACCATCCGCGGCGCTGCGGGTGTTCAGGTGGAGATTTTGCCAGCAGATCTGGCTACAGAAGATGGGCGTGCCGCAGTGGCCGAGCGCTTGGGGTCGACCACCGAGCCCGTGTCGCTCCTCGTGAACAACGCCGGCTACGGCATGGGCAAAGGAATTCTCGACACCTCGTGGGAAGACGAAAAGGCCAGCCTTGACGTACTGGTGGCCGCACCACTTCAACTGTCTCAGGCCGCAGCCCGCGCCATGGTGGGCCGAGGGCACGGGGCAATCTTGAACGTTTCGTCAGTCGCCGCGCACCTGGCAAACGGGACGTACGCCGCTCACAAGCGGTGGGTGCTCGACTTCACCGAAAGTCTGGCGAACCAGTTGCGGGGCACTGGCGTGAGTGCCACCGCTGTGGTGCCGGGGCTCGTACGGACAGAGTTTCACGATGGGCCAGACCTGGCGCACATGAAAAACGGGTTCCCCAACCTTGCTTGGCTCACGCCTGAGCAGGTGGTCTCATCTGCGCTCGCGGGCGTGCGCCGTAAGGCCGTCACCGTGACCCCGAGCGCCCGCTACGCAGCCGGCGTAAGTCTGCTGAACCTGGTGCCCAAGACCCTCACTCGCCGCGCACGCACACGTCGACCCATTTAGCGCCGGTACGCTGGCGCCATGACTTTTGCGACCCCTGTGACTGGCACTCCGCGCGAGCAACTGCGCGACCTCATCACCGAGCTTGCTGTGGTGCGTGCCCGCATCACCCTGTCGTCGGGCAAAGAGGCCGACTACTACGTTGACCTACGCCGCATTACATTGCACCACCGCGCCGCCCCGCTCGTAGGGCATGTGTTGCTCGACCACCTTGAGGAATCAGGCTTTGGCCCCGCCGACATCGACGCAGTCGGCGGTCTTACGCTGGGCGCAGACCCGGTGGCGCTGTCACTCTTGCACGCAGCTGCGTCGCGCGGCCTCGACCTCGATGCCTTTGTGGTGCGTAAAGAAAACAAAACGCATGGACTCCAGCGCCGTATCGAAGGCCCTGACATTGCGGGCCGGACGGTTGTCGCGGTTGAAGATACATCGACCACCGGTGGCTCAGTGCTGACCGCAGTCGAGGCGATCCGTGAAGCCGGAGCCACCGTCGCCGCGGTGGCAGTGATCGTGGACCGTGACACCGGTGCCCGCGAGCGCATCGAGGCCCAGGGCGTGCCTTACCTGTCGCTGTACGGGCTTGCCGATCTGGGCTTGGCGTAACCTGCGCATCGGCCCTCTGTTGCGCCACGCGCGACAAGAGTAAGGTGGCGCCATGATGCATCGTTACCACGGCTCGTGGGGTGGACCCGTTGTCACCTTGTTTTCTGTTGCCGTGGTTTTTTTGGGTGACCTCGCCTCGTGGCTGATGGGCCTTTTTATTCTCCTCGCAGTGCTCGGGAGTGCGTGGGCTGCGTACGACTTTTGGCGCTCGCGGCGCATGCGCGACGAATATCGTGAGTTCGCGCAGACTCACGGCTGGACTTACTTAGGCACCACCCACGAGTTCAACTCGCGCTTTTCGTCGTTCCCGTTTGGGCAAGGGTCGGCGCGCAGGCAAGAGTCGGTAGTGCGGGGCACGTTTAATGGCCAGCAATGCGCGAGTTTCGCTCAAGTCTTCGAAACGGCTCGCGACCGCGACACTCCGATTTCCGGAAAGCACGCTTACCAAGTGACCCTTGCAGAGATTCCGGTAGCGTTGCCCCGCCTCGACATCGTGCCCGAGAATTTGCCGGCAGCGATTTCGAAGGCGCTCGGTGGCGGTGACATCGATGTCGAGTCTCACGAGTTCAACCGCCGTTGGCGCGTCATGACTAACGACCCGCGGTATGCCCACTCTGTGCTTGACCCCCGCATGGTCGAGCGGCTGCTTCACACGGATGTGGAGGGCCTCGCGATTCGCATCGAAGGGGGCGCGGTGTATGTGTGGAGCATGGGCCGGCAAAGTTCGGTCAATCTCGCTCGGCGCTTGGGTGTGGTGACCGGGATCGCGCGACGTATTCCAGAGCACGTCATTCGTGAGTACCGAGAGCTTGGCTACCTTGTGCAGCGCGGAGATGCGGCGACGAGGGCCATGGGTGGGCCGGCATGGGCGACCGAGCCGGGAGCCTTGACGTCGCGCCGCTACACCGGCATAGGGGTCGACGCAGATGGCGACGGCATAGAAGACTGGAAGCAAATGCGGTGAGTTGGGATCGTCACATTCAGGGCTGTGGCTCTAGTGTGACGGGCCGATGCTCGGTAGGCTCAGCGCACATGGCGGGTTGAGGCCGCCACTTACGTTTGGGAGTTTGCGACATGGAGTGGTTCTTCACCGCCATCGCAGTGGTGCTCGTCATAGTCGTTTTGTGGGTAGTTGTGCAGTACAACGCCCTGGTACGGCTCCGCAACCTGGTGCAAGAGTCATGGCGCCAAATTGATGTGGAACTGCAGCGCCGCCACGACCTGATTCCTAACTTAGTCAACACGGTTAAGGGTTACGCAGCGCATGAGGCCTCGACGCTCGATGCCGTGACCCAAGCACGCTCTGTGGCTGCTGAGCCCGGTGCTTCACCGGCAGCTCAGGCCAAAAAAGAGAACGTTCTTACCCAAGCGCTCGGGCGGTTGTTCGCGGTGGCAGAGGCCTACCCCGACCTCAAAGCCAACCAGAACTTTTTGCAGTTGCAGCAAGAGCTCACCAATACCGAAGACCGGGTGGCCGCTGGTAGGCGTTTCTATAACGCCAATGTGCGCACGCTCAACACTAAGACGGAGACGTTCCCCGTCAACTTTGTTGCTGGCGCGTTCCACTTCTCGCGCGAAGAGTACTTCGAGACTCAAGACCCAGCTGTGCGGCAAGCCCCCAACATTTCTTTCTAGTGACTGATCGCGATCCAACTGCCGAACACACGAGTGACGCGGACCTTCCCGAGCACGGCGTAGGCCCGTATCCGGGCGGGGAGTCAGCGTGGCCTGACGATGATCGTCTGGACCCTGAACTATTGGTGGAGGGCGACCGCCGCAATGTCGTCGACCGTTACCGGTATTGGCGCCACGATGCGATTGTGGCGGATCTTGATGAGCGCCGGCACCGGTTTCATGTAGCGATTGAGAATTGGCAGCACGACTTCAACATCGGCTCGGTGGTGCGTACCGCCAACGCGTTCATGGCGAGTGAAGTTCACATTGTGGGGCGTCGTCGGTGGAACCGGCGCGGCGCCATGGTGACCGACCGGTACCAGCACGTGCGCCACCACTCCACTGTCGAAGAGTTTGTGGCGTGGGCGCACAGCGAAAACTTGACCGTGATTGGTATCGATAACCTGCCCGGTTCAGTTCCGCTTGAGACTGCCCAATTGCCACGCGACTGTGTGCTGGTTTTTGGACAAGAGTCAGTGGGTTTGTCCGAACAAGTACGCAATGCGGCCGATGCGACCCTCGCCATCGCGCAATACGGCTCCACTCGGTCTATTAACGCCGGGGCGGCGGCAGCAATCGCTATGCATACCTGGGTGAGGCAACACGGCGACATTGCGAGCGGCCACGCCGTCAGTGAGGGTGAGAGGTAACGAGCGGCGCTGAGCTTGCGGGGTAGAGTTTTCGGTATGCCGAAACATCAACTTCGTAGCGCGGGAACACGCGCTCGACTCGCGGGCCTTGGCATCGCGGTGATGGCACTCGCACTCGCGGGGTGTAGCGGCCTGGGTCCCGGAGACGCACACACACCTACGTTCACGGTCGACCCCAACATGAAAGCGCGCGCAGACGCGCTCATGGCGGAGCCCCCACTAGTACTGACCACCTTCACCGTCATCGCGGACATGGCGCGTGAAGTGGGCGGTGACGACGTGCGGGTTGAGTCCATCACCTCAGTGGGGGCCGAGATCCACGGCTACGAACCCACTCCTGGAGACCTCCAACGAGCTGTGGGAGCAGACCTCGTACTCGACAACGGACTAGGGCTCGAGGCCTGGTTCGAAGGTTTTCTCTCTAATGTCGATGCTCCGCGAGTCACAGTCTCTGACGGAATCGACGTGATCGACATCTCTGGCGAAGGCACTACGGGCCAAGCCAATCCCCACGCATGGATGAGCCCCACTCAAGCTCACACCTATGTCGACAACATCGTGACGGCACTGTCCGAACTAGAGCCGGCCCGCGCATCGGCCTTTGAAAAACGCGGTGCGGACTACCAGCAGCGCATTAGCGAGGTCGCCGGCGAGCTGGACGCCACTCTTGCCACTGTGCCCCAGGAGCAACGGGTGCTAGTGACCTGCGAGGGCGCGTTCTCATACCTCGCGCGGGACGCAGGGCTTGAAGAGGTGTACCTATGGCCCGTGAACGCCGAGCAAGATGCGACCGGCAAGAGCATCGCTGCCGCCATCGACATTGTGCGAGACCGGAACGTGCCGGCCGTGTTTTGCGAGTCGACGGTATCTGAGCGCGCCATGCGCCAAGTAGAGCAGGCAACGGATGCTGAATGGGGCGGCACCCTCTACGTCGACTCTCTGTCTACTGCAGACGGTCCCGTCCCTAGCTACCTTGAGCTCTTGCGCCACGATGTCCACACAATCGCCAACGGGCTCACCGGCGCGTCATCATGACTGCCGCACTTGAGCTCACGAACGTCTCGGTGAACTACGGGAACATTCAGGCACTCGAAAAGTGCTCACTCAGGCTGGAGCCAGGGACGGTCACCGGGCTCATCGGCATGAATGGTTCAGGCAAGACGACCCTATTCAAGACCGTGATGGGCGCAGTCCGGCCATCCCAGGGAACGGTGACCATTGACGGCGTGCCCGCAGGATCCGTCCGACAGCAAGGGCTCATCGCCTACATGCCGCAAAACGAAGACGTGGACTGGAACTTCCCCGTGTCGGTCGCAGACGTGGTCATGATGGGTCGCTACGGACAGCTGGGGTTCACCCGCAAGCCCCGCAAAGTAGACCGGCATGCAGTCGCTGATGCGCTCGAGCGAGTAGGGCTTAGCGACCACGCGGGACGGCAAATCGGCAAACTCTCCGGGGGCCAGCGCAAACGCGCCTTTGTGGCCCGGTCCATCGCGCAAAAAGCGTCGCTATTGCTGCTCGACGAACCCTTCGCAGGCGTTGACTCGCGATCCGCTGCCACCATCGCAGCTTTACTACGCGACCTCGCTCGTGAAGGCGCCACCGTGCTCGTGTCCACTCACGACCTCAACGGGCTAGCGGAACTCGCAGACGACGCCGCACTCTTGCTTAGGCGGGTGTTGTTCCACGGGCCCGTCAACCAAGCGCTCGAGCCCAGGCAATTGGCGCGCGCTTTTGGCCTAGACAGCCACGTCGAGACAGACGGAACTCGCAGCGCGCATGACGAGGTCGACCAATGAGCATTCTCGAGCTGCTGTGGGAACCGTTGCAATACGACTTCATGGTCCGCGCACTCGTGGTCACCCTGATCGCGGCCATCGCATGTGCCCTGTTGTCGTGCTGGTTGGTCCTCGTGGGGTGGTCACTTATGGGAGACGCGGTAGCTCACGCGGTTCTCCCAGGGGTGGTGCTGGCCTACATCTTAGGAGCGCCGTTTGCCATTGGCGCCCTCGTATTTGGGCTGCTAGCGGTCACCCTGATTGGGGCAATTCGAGACACGAGCCATGTGAAAGAAGACGCTGCCATTGGCATCGTGTTCACCACATTGTTCGCGCTTGGGCTGGTACTTGTGTCCGTCACGCCCAGCAACGTCGACCTTCAGCACATTGTGTTTGGCAACGTGCTCGGAGTCACCACCGGTGAGTTAGTGCAGATAGCAGGCCTGGCTACCATTGCAGTCGCCGTCTTGCTGGTGAAGCGGCGGGACTTCACGCTCTACGCATTTGACCCGGGCCATGCTCGCGCAATGGGACTATCGCCCCGCTTGCTCGGCTCGATTCTGTTAGGTGTGCTCGCCGTGACAGCCGTGGTGGCGCTCCAGGTCGTAGGTGTGGTGCTCGTGGTGGCCTTGCTGATCATCCCCGGCGCGACCGCCCACCTTCTCACAGACCGATTTGGCCGCATGCTCATCCTGGCGCCAGCGATCTCGTCAGTATGCTCAATAGTCGGTCTCTATCTGAGCTACTGGATGGACGTATCGTCAGGCGGCATGGTCGTGCTTGTGCAAGGCTCCGTATTCGCTGTTGTTCTAGTAGCACGTCGACTCAAGACAGGGAGGGTGTCATGGCGACTGAAACCACCATCGAGGACTACCTAAAAGCCGTGTGGAATGCCGGCGAATGGTCCGATGCGCCGGTCACCGTGACCGCGCTCGCGGCCCGATTGAACCTGTCGCCTTCGTCTGTTTCTGAGATAGTGCGCAAGCTCACCGAGCGTGGCCTCCTCACACACGAGCGATACGGGAGCGTGGATCTCACCGATACGGGGCGTGCGATTGCGCTCGCCACTGTACGCAAGCATCGGCTTATTGAAACCTTCTTGGTTGAGTATTTGGGCTACGAATGGGACGAGGTCCACGATGAGGCCGAAGTGCTCGAACACGCAGTGTCTGACGATTTTGTGGAGCGGCTAGCCGCTCGTCTAGGCCAGCCCACCCACGATCCGCATGGTGACCCCATCCCCGCGGCCGATGGCACCTTGCCCACCGAAGAGCGCACTCCTTTAGTGGGGGTGGCTGCGGGTGCCCGAGTGCGCGTCGCCCGGGTATCGGACGGTGACCCTGACTTGCTACGGCATCTGCGCGACATCGGAGTGGACCTGGGGGCGGTCATTGAGGTGGTGGCCCACCGGAGTTCGGCAGGCACCATAGACGTCACCATCGCGGGCGCTGACGTGACGCTCGGAGTGCCGGCTGCGCAGGCGATTTTGACGGAGCCAGTCGCCTGAACTCATGAGCGGAACGAGCCGTGAGAGGGCGTGGGACCAGTGGCCCATGCAAACCGGCCTGGAAGTCTGACACAATAGTCGGCGGTTCAGTCCACACAATTTCAGGAGATCCGCATGGCACTCGCCACCCCCGAGTCGTACAACGCGATGCTTGACGCCGCCAAGAGCGGTGGCTACGCGTTCCCGGCCATCAACATCACGTCGTCGTCAACCATCACCGCAGCCATCCAGGGCTTTGCGGAGGCTGAGTCTGACGGCATCATCCAGGTCTCCGTGGGAGGCGGCCAGTACGCTTCTGGCACCACCATCAAGGACCAGGTCGTGGGCTCGCTCGCGCTCGCGGCATATGCCCGTGAGGTTGCGGACTCGTACGGCGTCACCATCGCCCTGCACACCGACCACTGCCACGCGCAGTACGTTGACTCGTGGTTGCGTCCGCTACTCGCGGCATCGACCGAGCGCGTGAAGAACGGTGGCGAGCCCATCTTCCACTCGCACATGTGGGACGGCTCGACCGTGACCATCGAAGACAACCTCGTGCTTGCGGAGGAGCTCCTGGAGCTGTCGCAAGCCGCTAAGACCATTCTCGAGATCGAGATCGGTGTTGTCGGCGGTGAAGAAGACGGCCACGCAGCCGAGATCAACGAGAAGCTCTACACCACGCCGGAGGACGGCCT
>CAZHTO010000052.1:0-13476 GCA_964535845.1 uncultured Demequinaceae bacterium
CCCGCTGCTCATGCTGGACATGTGGGAGCACGCCTTCTACCTTCAGTACCGCAACGTGAAGGCGGACTACGTGAAGGCGTGGTGGAACGTAGTCGATTGGGACAACGTCCAGCAGCGCTTCATCACCGCCACAGCGACTCGTGGGCTCATCGTCCAGTAAACACGGTGCGTTCGACAGTAAAACCCCCGTACGGGAGCCTCAAGGCCCTGTACGGGGGTTTTACTGTCGAACAGAGTATGAGTAGTACTAGTGTGCGTGGCGTAGTACTAGTGTGCGTGGCGCCCCACCGAGAACTCGAAGACCCAGCCCACCAGGCCAACGATGCCCAGGATGACAGCCGGCACCATGATCCACCAGCCCACCGCCATTGCAAGGAAGCCGAGCGCGGCCGCGCCTGCGATGACCAACGGCCACCAGCTCCACGGAGCATAAACCCCTTGCTCACCTGCGAAGTCAGCAACATCCCCATGCAGGTCGTCTTCGGGACGCATACCGTGACGGCCCTCAAGCATTTTGAAGTACACCGCGACCATGAGGCTCAGTCCGCCGGCCAAAAGTAGCGCAGTCATGCCGACCCACTCTTGCCAGTTGGTGACAAAGCCATACGCTGCCGCGACTATGACAAAGAAGATTCCTGGGATCAGGAAGAAGTTCGCTTCGATGCGCATGGCTTAGTTCTCCTCGTCCAGTGCTGATGGGTCGCCCGCGCTATCTGTCACAGGCGCGTGGTCGGCATCACTGTCCGCGTGAGCCGCGTGGTCGAGAGCCGCTGCCAGCGGATGGTGCAGGTCGAAGGCAGGGCGCTCGGAACGAATGCGCGGAATCGATGTGAAGTTGTGGCGCGGAGGCGGGCAACTTGTCGCCCATTCGAGTGAGTTGCCAAAGCCCCATGGGTCGTCAACCAATACCTTGGGCGCTCGCCTCGCCGTGATGTACACGTTCCACAGGAACGGCAGTGTGGATACAGCGAGAATGACGGCGCCAACGGTCGACACTTGGTTCATCCAGGTGAAGTTGTCTTCGGGCATGTAGTCGACGTAGCGACGAGGCATGCCTTCGACACCCAACCAGTGCTGGATGAGGAACGTCATGTGGAAGCCAATAAAGAGCAACCAGAAGTGGAGCTTGCCCCAGCCCTCGTGGAGCATCTTGCCGGTGAATTTTGGCCACCAGAAGTAGAAGCCCGCGAACATCGCGAAGACAACGGTTCCAAACACTACGTAGTGGAAGTGCGCGACAACGAAGTAGGAGTCCGAAACCTGGAAGTCCAGAGGAGGTGCCGCCAAGATCACGCCGGTGAGCCCACCGAAGAGGAATGTCACAAGGAACCCGAGAGCCCACAGCATAGGCGTTTCAAACGTAAGTTTGCCTCGCCACATTGTGCCTATCCAGTTGAAGAACTTCACACCTGTAGGCACAGAAATGAGCATGGTCATGAACGCGAAGAACGGCAGCATCACTGCACCAGTCACGTACATGTGGTGGGCCCACACCGTAATAGATAGCGCTGCGATCGCAATCGTTGCGTAAACCAGACCGTGATAACCGAATATGGGTTTTCGCGAGAAGACTGGGAAGATCTCGGAGACGATTCCGAAGAACGGCAACGCGATGATGTAGACCTCTGGGTGACCGAAGAACCAGAATAAGTGTTGCCACAGAATCGCTCCCCCGTAATCAGGGTTGAAGACTTGTGACCCGAGAACTCGGTCAGAACCTAGGGCAAAGAGTGCGGAGGCGAGGGGCGGGAACGCAATCATCACGAGCATCGAGGTGACGAGTGTGTTCCATACGAAGATGGGCATGCGGAACATCGTCATACCCGGTGCACGCATGGTGACGATCGTCGTGATGAAGTTCACCGAGCCCAGAATGGTTCCGAACCCTGCGAGAGCGAGGCCAAACACCCAAAGGTTGCCCCCGACCCCCGGAGAATAGACAGCATTCGACAGCGGCGCGTAAGCGAACCATCCGAACGAGGCAGCACCCTGAGGGGTGAAGAAGCCTCCACACGCGATGAGCCCACCGAACAGATACAGCCAGTAGGCAAACATGTTCAGACGGGGGAAGGCCACATCAGGAGCGCCAATTTGCAGCGGCATGATCACGTTGGCAAAGCCCGCGAACAGCGGCGTAGCAAACAGCAACAACATGATGGTGCCGTGCATGGTGAACAACTGGTTGTACTGCTCGGCCGACTGGACGATCTGAATGCCGGGCTCGAACAGTTCTGCACGGATCACGATGGCCATAACGCCACCAATGATGAAGAAGATAAACGATGAGATCAGGTAGAGATACCCAATTGTCTTGTGGTCAGTGGACGTCAGCCACTTGACGATAAGTGACCCCGAGCGCGTAGGCGCAGGCGCAGACGCAGACGCGGGCACAATCTCTCCAGCAACGGCTTCGGGCTGCTGATCAACTTCGGTGTACTCGGCGGTGGCCATTACTCGGTCTCCCCGTGCTCGTAAGCGAATTCCACAACTTGGTCACGGCTGTACTCAAGGCCCAACGCGCCTTCGAAGCCTCTGTCCCGCAGCTCCTGCATACGGGCGTCATACTCGGCGCGCTCGACTACCGCGACGTTGAAGAGCATGGATGCGTGATACTCACCGCAAAGTTCTGCACACTTTCCTTGGTACATACCCACTTCGGTAGGCGTGACCTGCCAAATATTAGTGCGGCCTGGCACGGTGTCTTCTTTGTAAAGGAAGGCGGGAATCCAGAACGAGTGGATGACGTCACGCGAGTCAAGGTAGAACTTGACGCTCTCGTTGACGGGTAGATACAGGGTGGGGAGCGTCGCTTCCACACCCACCTCACCGGTCAGCTGTGCCTGCACACCTGGGTCGAACACGTCATCTGACAAGTAGTTGAAGTCCCAGCTCCACTGCTTACCGACCACTTGAATCTCGATGTCCGGGTCTTCCTGGACATCGGTGAGTTCAGTAATGTCCTCGGCTGTGTACTTGAACAGCACCATGACCGCCATGAGCGGAATAGCTGTGTACATCAGCTCGAGCGGCAAGTGGACTCGGTTCTGCACGGGGAGCTTGTTGTCACCTTTTCGCTTGCGGTAGACCGCAATGCACCAAAGGATGAGGCCCCATGTGATGCCGCCAATGATCAGCGCGGCGATCCACGAACCGTTCCAGAGAGTGATGATGGTCCCGGTCTGGTTGGTGATCTCTGGCGTAGATGGGAGCGCACCATTTTGGATGCCCTGAGAGCAACCTGCTAACAGGGCCGATGCGATCACGGCTACGGCACCGATCAGTGCCTTCGGGGACATGGCAGAGCCTGGCTTCTTGGACACGTCGTTAGTCTAGCGCGCGATACCGTGAAGTCATGCCAGCAAAGCACGTGTTCCTCGATTCCAGCGGGCGTGCGCCCGTCTCCCCCCGTACTGCTGAAGCGCTAAGCGCGGGTCTCGCTGATGGCTGGGCCGACCCCGCACGGCTTTCGTCAGAATCGCGACGCGCACGAGCATTACTGGATGGTTCCACTGAAGCCATAGCGGCGGTGCTCGGCGTCTCCCCTGCGAATGTCCACTTTATGCCCTCCCCCGCGATTGCTGCCGAACGTGTGGTGAGCGGGATTCTGCGGGCCCGGCGGGGTAAGAGCCACATCGTGAGTACTCCCGTGGAGCGCCGAGCTGTGCTGGATGCGGTGGAGTTCGCATCTCCAGGAAACGCAGAACTCATGCCTGTTGACGCCCACGGTCGTGTTGACCTTCCGGCGCTCCAGTCTGCGCTGGCCTCCCCGGAAGTGGCGCTCGCAGCTATTCAGCACGCGAACCAAGAAACGGGCACCATCCAACCTCTTTCTGAAATCGCGTCCCTCGCCGCCAGTACGCGCGTACCTCTGGTGGTTGACGCGAGCGCTTCGATTGGCCATGTTGATGCCCCTGAACACTGGGATGCGTTGTTGGCGGACCCCGCAGATTGGGGGGCTCCGGCCGGACTGGGCGTGCTCGCTGTGCGAGAGCGAACCCGGTGGCTCCCTGCCTGGCCTGGTGATTCGTGGGTGCCGGGCGGTGTGTCTATTCCACTCGCCCTGGCAACGGCGGTCGCTCTCCAAGAGCGCTACGAAGAACTACAGCCGACTGAAGCGCGCTTGAGGACGTTGACAGACCGTATTGGTGCGGCCCTCAGCACGTTGGAAGGGGTGAGCGTGGTTGGCGACCCCGACGACCGGTTGCCGCATCTGCTGACCGCCGCCTTTATGTATCTCGACGGGGAACCTGTGGTCACGGCGCTTGCGCGAGAAGGCTTCTCGGTGGGGTCGGGGTCTGTATGTGGGACAGCGGCCTTCGAGCCGAGTCATGTGCTTGCCGCGATGGGCGCGCTCACCCACGGGAACTTACGTATTGGGCTCCACCCTGGGGTGTCAGACAACGATGTGGATCGGTTTGTGGAAACCGTTCCACGTGTCCTGGAGGACGTGCGGCGCGGGATGGTCAGCCACTAGTCGGGGATGGCCCCCTTAGCCTGCAGGCCTTGGGTGACCGGCGTCGCCGCACGAACTCACACAAGCGAAGTCACACAAGCGAAAGCACACGGGCAAACGCAAACGGGCGACGCAACCGTAGTGGCCGCGTCGCCCGTTGGCGTGAAGCGTCAAATCAACCGAAAGAGTCTCCGCATGCGCATGAACTCGAGGCGTTGGGGTTGTCGATCGTGAAGCCCTGCTTCTCAATCGTGTCGGCAAAGTCGATGGACGCACCGTCGAGGTACGGCACCGACATCTTGTCGATAACAACCTGTACGCCGTCAAAGTCGCGAACCGCGTCACCGTCGAGCGATCGCTCGTCGAAGTACAGCTGGTAGATGAGTCCGGAGCAACCTCCGGGCTGGACTGCTAGCCGCAAACGAAGGTCATCGCGACCCTCTTGCTCTAGCAGGCTCTTCACCTTACTGGCAGCTGCTTGGGTGATGTCGACTCCGTGAGTGACAGCCTCAGTCGCAGTTTCAGTCATAGGCCGCCTCCTTTCCTAGTTCCTGCTAACAGACTACGCCCGTTCTCATAAATGCCAAGCCCCCAAGTTGCGCGGGTCACATTTGGGGTCAGGGCGAGGGGGTCCACGTTTGTGCAACTCGGCGCACGGCCTGACTTAGTCCGTCCTTACCGGGAGGGCCTTCATGCGCAGAGGTGATGCCCGCGTTCATGAGGTCTCGACGGCCGATGCGCGTGTGGGGTGCAATAACGATGGCGGGTACCCCGTGGCGTGCGGCAAGCATGCTTGCCGCGGGGATAACGCCGTCATCGAGGGTGCGGGGTTCGAGTGTGGGCACCACTGCGACGACTAGATCTGCTGTCTCGGCTGCGGCATCTGCTCCTGCCAGCTCACTCAGTACAGGCGCCGCAGGCTGGATGCGCCCACCCAACACCGCTAGGCAATAGGCGAGGCCGCCTGCGGCTCCCGACCCAGGCAGGTCAGACAATCGAGTAGGACCTATAAGTGTTCTGAGTGTGGCCACGGCGTCACCTTCGCGTGCGATCTCGGACCATCGTTGTTCTTGGGCTTGGGCCGCACGTGCAATCGATTCGTCAAGTTCACGGCCGTCGCGCACCGCGGCACTCATCCCGTTAAAGCCCAACAGCGGCCGTGTGGACGACACAGCAATGACGAGGTCTAGGGGCGCTAGGCCGGCGCGCATGGCTGTGGTTCCACCAAGCCATATGTCAGTGGGGTCACCTGCGACTGGGTTATCGCCCACCGGCACCACAACCGTGACCCGCTTATCGGGCGAGGGCGCGGGCTTGGCTGAGCGGGCACCGCTTGCGGCGAATGCGCCATCCGCCGCAATTCCTAACAGCGCCGTAGCGAGCGAGTGCGGCTCCCACCTCGTCTGCTTGTCTGGCGCGGCAAGAACCAAAGTGCCTGAGACCTCAACAGCCTCTACTCCCCCCACGTGCAAGCGCGACCCTGCCAGCGCATCGGCGCTCCTGGCTCCCCCATCGCCTATACCGAAACTCTGGACTGCCGCGTGGGGTGCATGGAGGTCCCATGCTTTCTCGACGGTGGCGGCAGCATCCACAGGTGTGACTGAAGGGCCGTCTGGGTTGGGCCAGGACTCGGTGAGCGCGACAACATGCATTCCTCAAGTGTGCCTCTCTGAGCGTGAGAGAATGGACACATGAGTTCGACGTTTGCTGAACCGTCAGCCTCGCCCGCACTGCTGTTGCTTGGGGACCGCCGCGACCCGTTGTCTGAACGCGGGGTGGATTGCACCGGCGCTTTGCCCGACCCTTCTGACCCCACTCTGGTGGAACGGGCGCGCAAAGCAAAGGAGACGCTGGGAGACAGCGTCTTCATCCTGGGCCACCACTACCAGCGCGATGAAGTCATTCAATTCGCCGATGTCACCGGGGACTCGTTCAAGTTGGCACGCGATGCTGCTGCCCGTCCCGAGGCAGATTTCATTGTGTTCTGCGGTGTGCACTTTATGGCCGAGAGTGCAGACATTTTGACGTCTGACAAGCAGTCAGTGCTCCTACCGGACATGGCAGCCGGGTGTTCGATGGCAGACATGGCGAACATCAACCAGGTAGAAGACGCCTGGGATCAGCTGAGTGAAGCGGGGGTTGCTGACCGCACGGTACCTGTCACCTACATGAACTCCACTGCCGCCATCAAAGCTTTCTGTGGCCGACACGACGGCATCGTGTGCACCTCCTCAAACGCAGAGGTGGCCTTGCGCTGGGCCTACGACCAGGTTGGCGGACTCGACGGTGACGGGAAGGTGCTCTTTATGCCTGACCAGCACCTGGGCCGCAATACCGCAGTGTTGCAGTTGGGCCTCTCACTCGACGACTGCGTGGTGTACGACCCCCGCAAGCCCCTAGGCGGCAATACCCCGGAAGAGTTAGAGCGCGCACGGGTGATCCTGTGGAAGGGTCACTGCTCTGTTCACGGGCGCTTCCGTAAAGAAAACGTCGAAGCCGCGCGCGAGAAGGTGCCAGGCATAAACGTTCTCGTTCACCCCGAGTGCACTCACGAAGTGGTGACTCGAGCGGACTACGTAGGCTCGACCGAGTACATCATCAAAACTCTCGACGCTGCTGAGCCAGGGTCAAGCTGGGTCATTGGCACAGAACTTAACTTGGTGCGCAGGCTTGCCAACGCGCACCCTGATAAAGATGTCCACTTCCTCGAAGACACCGTGTGTTTCTGCTCAACCATGAACCGCATTGATCTTCCCCACTTGGTGTGGACGCTCGAATCTCTCGTGGCTGGCAACGTCGTGAACCGTATTGAGGTCGACGACGTGACTCAAACAGAAGCCAAAGTCGCACTTGACCGCATGCTCGCTCTGCCCGCGGCTACGGCTGCAAAAGACTAACCAGCCGCCGCATCGGCGCTATTCAAGGGAAGCTATGAATCACCAGAACCCCGACCACCACGTGCCCGATTCCACAGTGGACTTACCGCCTGAGAGCTTTGTTCACGCAGGCAAGGGAAGGCCCACGCCCAAGCGCAAAGAGCGTGAGGCCGCGAATCGGCGCGGGCTACTTGCGGATCCCAAGCAAGACGCCAAGGATCGGCGCGTAAAACTGCGCGAACAACGCGACCGTGAATACCAAGCCATGCGTGCAGGCGACGAGCGCAACATGCCGGCGGAACACCGCGGTCCCGAACGGCGCTTCTTACGCGACTACATCGATGCCCGGACCAGCATTGGTGAGTTTCTACTCCCGCTCGCTATCGTCTTCGTCATCCTGTCGCTATTCGCTCCCCAAGCTGGTTCGTGGGGTCTATTGCTGATCGCGATTTTCTACGCATTGGTGTTAGTGGCCGGAATCGAGACGTTCCTCGCTATTCGCCGTGTGAAAAAGCGCTTTATCGCGAAATTTGGGGAGAGCAAGTTACCGCGAGGCTGGACCTTCTACGTAATTTCGCGTGCCCTGAACATGCGCCGTTTCCGCGTGCCCAAGCCCAAGGTCAGCCGGGGCGAGTTCCCCGTGTAGATACACGCCTTGACGTGTCGAAAGCTCCACCCGCACGTAGTCTGAGTTCATGATCAACTACCGACACCTGGGTAACTCCGGACTCAAAATCACTGAACTTACCTACGGCAACTGGCTCACACACGCCTCGCAAGTTGAGAACGAACAGGCCGCCGCATGCGTCAAAGCGGCTCTAGACGTGGGCATCACATCTTTCGACACTGCAGACGCCTACGCCAACACCGCCGCAGAACAAGTCTTGGGCGACATTCTCCGCGGTGAGCGCAGAGACAGCCTAGAAATCTTCACAAAGGTGTACTGGCCCACAGGTCCCAAGGGCCCCAACGACACAGGGCTGTCCCGTAAGCACATCATGGCGTCAATCGACGGCTCGCTCTCACGACTCCAGACCGACTATGTCGATGTTTACCAGGCACATAGATATGACTATGACACGCCGCTCGAAGAGACCATGACAGCCTTCGCAGACATCGTCCGGGCCGGTAAGGCTCACTATATTGGCGTGTCTGAATGGACGGGACCGCAAATTCGCGAGGGTGCCGCGCTCGCGAAGGAACTCAACTTTCAGTTGATTTCGAGCCAGCCCCAGTACTCGATGTTGTGGCGCGTGATCGAAGACGAAGTGGTTCCTGCCTCGCAAGAGTCAGGTGTGTCGCAGATTGTCTGGTCGCCAGTTGCGCAGGGTGTGCTGACTGGCAAGTACAAGCCGGGCGAAGCCCCGCCCGCAGGATCGCGCGCAACCGACGAAAAGGGCGGCGCAGACATGATCAAGCGGTTCTTGAACGATACGGTTCTCGAGCGCGTGCAAGGCCTGCAATCCGTCGCTGACGAGCTTGACCTGACCATGGCACAGCTCGCGATCGCCTGGGTTTTGCAAAATGACAACGTCGCAAGTGCCATCATTGGCGCCTCACGGCCAGAGCAAGTTACAGACAACGCGAAGGCCTCGGGTGTCACAATCCCAGCTGAACTGATGACACGTATCGACGAAGTCCTCGGTGATGTGGTGGAAAAAGACCCCCACAAGACGATCGAAACGAATCCTCGAGGCCGCGGAGCCTAAGTCGCCTGACACGAGTGTGGGCGGCTCCTGTGCAAGCCGCAACGTTGCGTTCTCCAGCCCCGGGTCACGACAACGCGCGATTGAGCCGCGCCACCCAGCCCGGGCCCTGGTACACAAATCCCGTGTATACCTGCAAGAGTGTCGCGCCAGCATTGAGTAATGCTCGCGCGTGGGCCTCTGTCTCGATGCCGCCTACTCCGATAATCGTAAATTCGTCACCCAGACGTTCACGCAAGCGCGCCACCACCTCGACCGCACGTTCCCGCACAGGGGGGCCTGAGAGACCGCCAGGTCCCCGGTCGTGAGCGATCGTGGTGTTAGTGGCGACAATCCCGTCGAGCGCAAGTTCGCGAGCGAGATCAGCGACGGCATCAACGTCTTCGTCAGCCAGGTCAGGGGCGATTTTCACGAGCAACGGCACCTGGCGTGCCGTCCCGGTTGCCTGATCAGCAGCTTCGCGTACCGCAATGAGAATTGGCCGAAGGCTGTCAGTGGATTGCAGGTCACGCAGACCCGGGGTGTTAGGCGAGCTGACGTTCACCACCAAATAATCGGCGTACGGTGCGAGGGCTCGCGCTGAATACGCATAGTCCGCTGGCGCATCGGCCGCTGCGGTTGCTTTGGTCTTGCCGATGTTGACGCCCAGCACGACCTGTTTACCCGCTCGCCGAGAACGCAAGCGTGATAGCCGGCCCGCCACCACATCAGCCCCGTCGTTGTTGAAGCCCATCTGGTTGCGTAGACCCCGCACATCGAGTTCTCGCCACGACCGAGGCCTCGGGTTTCCTGGCTGACCCTGGGCTGTGACCGTACCAATCTCGACAAAGGCGAACCCGGCTGCTGCAAGACCTACGACGGCTTGCGCATTCTTATCCATTCCCGCCGCGAGCCCCACATGTCCAGGGAAATCAATCCCGAGCGCGCGCACTGACGTGGGCGTTCGCGAACTCTTACGCAATATCCGTGCTGCTCTGAAAAGCCCGCTTCCGTACCGGAAGGCAGCGATCCCAAAATGGTGGGCACGTTCGGCGTCGACACGAACTAGGACATGGCGGTAGAAGATGCGATACACGGCACCAAGGTAGCGCGGGCTAGGCTCTTCTCATGACCTCTTTACACAGCACAAGCGACTCACTCACTACCGCGACCGCTGATGCCCTGATCCTGGGCTTCGACGGCGATGTCACTGCACACCCGCAGTTACCGGAAGACGCGCGCACTGCGATCGCAGCCAGCGCTCAAGCACTCGATCCCTCAGCCAAGGCCGGCTCCACCACGGTTTTGCCAGGAACTGATGTCGAGGCAACCCGCATTGTTTTGGTGGGAGTCGGTGACGCCACCGCCGCTGACCTGCGCACCGCTGCTGGAGCTGCTGCCCGTGCATGCGGCAAGCGCCCCGCCAAGGTCATAGCGGCTCTACCCACGACAGGCGACGCCCAGACCGTGGCCGTTGCAGAGGGTCTGCTGCTTGGCTCCTACACGTTTAACGACTACAAGTCAGATGACGAGGTAGCCAGCTACGAAGGTGCCCAGTGGCTCGTCGCCGGAGCATCTGACGAGGCACTTGAACGCGCATCGATCTTGGCAGCAGCCGTCAATGGTGCGCGCGACTTGGTGAACACTCCCCCGTTGGACATGTTCCCCGCGGCCGTTGCAGACGCGGCTGTCGCCTATGGCGAACAGTTCCCCGTGGACGTCAAGGTTTGGGATGCAGAGGCACTCGCGCAAGAGGGCTTCGGTGGCATTCTCGGCGTCGGAATGGGCTCCACGCGCCTTCCCCGCCTGGTGCGGGTCGAATGGAATCCGGCCGATGCGAAAAGTTCCGTCGCGCTCGTAGGTAAGGGCATTACCTTCGACACCGGTGGCATCTCGCTCAAGCCCTCGAAGGGCATGGAAACCATGAAATCCGACATGTCCGGCGCCGCTGCAGTGCTACACACTGTGCTGGCGGCCGCACGGACGGCTTTGCCGGTCAAGGTAGTCGGATGGCTATGCCTCGCAGAGAACATGCCCTCCGCCACTGCCCAGCGTCCCTCTGATGTGATCCGTATTTACGGCGGCCGCACGGTCGAGGTGCTCAACACCGACGCAGAAGGCCGGTTGGTGCTCGCCGACGGACTTGTCCGTGCGATCGAAGAGAACCCCGACGTGGTGATCGACGTCGCCACGCTCACCGGAGCACAGGGAGTGGCTCTTGGCACCCGCACCTCCGCCGTCATGGGCGACGATGCGATCCGTACCGAGATTGTTGAGGCCGCCGACGCCGTAGACGAGGCCTTCTGGCCCATGCCCCTACCGCAGCACATGCGCGAATCCCTCGACTCCAAGGTCGCGGACCTGCAGAACATCGGAGAGCCTTCGGGCGGCATGCTTTCCGCAGGCCTATTCCTCAAGGAGTTCGTAGGCGACACTCCATGGGCGCACCTCGACATTGCACGCCCTGCATTTAACGAAGGCTCCCCTTGGGGATACAACCCATCAGGGGCAACTGGAGCGTCAGTGCGCGCAGTCTTCCACTTCCTCGAGAAGCGGGCCGGGCTCTAACGCTTTTTGCGTTGACGCTCGTTCCACTCCCGCATACGCGATGGGTAGCCGGACAAGTTGACATCGAACGCAGGTACGCCCAGTTGTTTGGCGAGCTTGCGCGCTGTCTCTTGATCCGGCACCCGTCGGCGGGTCCACTCACCCGTGTCTGCCACGATCACCATGGTGGTCTGCGTGACGCGGGTGGGCGGCTCAATAAAGGCCTCGCACTCTTGATGCGTAGCAATGAAGTCTTTGAGGTGCGTCACCGTTTCGGCACGCGCCTCTTTAGAAGTAGTGCCCGAATCGGCGTCACCGCTTCGCTTGGACCCAAACATGCGCGAGAAGAAGCTCATGTGACCAGGTTAGTCACCCGTTCCGGTTCGCATGAACGCCGACTGGTGGCAAGATGGACATACCGACGTTCCCACGAGGAGAATGAATAGTGACCGAGACCACCCCACGCTCGTACGACCTGCTCATCCTTGGCGGAGGCTCCGGCGGCTATGCCGCTGCTCTTCGCGCTGCTCAGCTCGGCCTTTCGGTCGGTCTCGTTGAGGAGTCCAAACTAGGCGGAACATGCCTTCACAACGGCTGTATCCCCACGAAAGCACTACTGCACGCTGCCGAGATCGCAGACACCACCCGCGATGGCGCAAAGTTTGGCGTGAACTCCACTCTTGAGTCCATCGACATGGATAACGTCAATAAGTACAAGGACGGGGTCGTTGACCGCCTATACAAGGGGCTCCAGGGCCTGGTAAAGGCCCGCAAGGTCACTCTTATCGAGGGCCACGGCACTCTCGTCGGTCCAGACGCACTCGAGGTCCGCGGTGAGCGTTACACCGCTAAGCACATTGTGCTGGGTACCGGCTCGTACGCCCGCTCCCTACCGGGACTCGAGATTGGCGGTCGTGTCATGACCTCCGACCAGGCCCTTACCCTTGACGTAGTTCCCAAATCTGTCATCGTGCTCGGCGGCGGCGTTATTGGCGTCGAGTTCGCGTCTGTGTGGAAGTCGTTCGGGGCAGACGTGACCATTGTTGAGGCGTTGCCGCACTTGGTCCCCAACGAGGACGAGGCCTTGTCGAAGGGTCTCGAACGAGCCTTCCGCAAGCGCAAGATCGACTACAAGCTTGGCGTGCGATTCCAGGGTGTCGAGCAGAGCGATGACGGGGTGACCGTGTCCCTTGAGGACGGCACCACGCTGACCGCAGACATTCTGTTGGTCGCGGTAGGTCGCGGGCCGCGTACTTCTGGTTTGGGCTATGAAGAGCAGGGAATCCGTATCGATCGGGGCTTTGTGCTCACCGACGACAAGCTCCACACTGGAGTCGCGAACATTTACGCGGTCGGAGACATTGTTCCTGGCTTGCAGCTTGCGCACCGCGGGTTCCAACAGGGCATTTTTGTCGCCGAAACCATTGCGGGGCTTTCGCCTCAGCCGATCGTCGAGTCGAACATCCCTCGCGTGACCTACTGTGACCCCGAAGTTGCCTCGGTTGGCCTCACCGAGGCCCAAGCCCGAGAAGAACACGGGGCCGATGCGGTTGAGGCGTTGGAGTACAACCTGGGAGGCAACGGCAAGAGCCAGATCCTCGCTACCCAGGGCTTTATCAAGTTGGTCCGCGTAAAGAACGGTCCAGTAGTAGGAGTCCACATGTTGGGCGCCCGCGTGGGAGAGCAGATTGGCGAGGCTCAGCTCATTGTGAGCTGGGAAGCGCACCCCGAAGATGTGGCACCTCTCATCCACGCACACCCGACCCAGAACGAGGCGATGGGCGAAGCACACCTGGCTTTGGCCGGCAAGCCGCTGCACGCTCACGACTGATAACGGAGATAATCCCCACCATGAGCAATGACGTCACACTCCCGGCCCTGGGCGAATCTGTTACCGAGGGCACCGTTACCCGCT
>CAZHTO010000053.1:0-1159 GCA_964535845.1 uncultured Demequinaceae bacterium
GCCGCGATGTGCTTGGCCGTGGCCGCACTGGCTCCGGGAAAACGCTCGCGTTCTCCATCCCTATGGCTGCGCGCCTGGGCGAGAGCGGTGGGCGTGCGCGCCCCGGCAAGCCCCGCGGGCTCATTCTTGCTCCCACTCGTGAGCTTGCCACCCAAATCGACGCTGTGATCGCACCGTTGGCTGCCGCATACGGCCTGGCCACGACCACTATCTTTGGTGGCGTCAAGCAGCACCGCCAAGAGGTCGCACTGCGAAAGGGCGCCGACATTGTCGTGGCGTGCCCTGGTCGCCTTGAGGACCTCATGAAGCAGGGGCACATCTCGCTCGAGGCAGTAGAAATCACTGTGCTTGACGAGGCGGACCACATGGCAGACCTGGGCTTCTTGCCTGGTGTCACGCGCATTATGAACGCCACCCGCACCACCGGCCAGCGCATGCTGTTCTCAGCTACGCTCGACAACGGTGTGGACAAACTGGTGCGCCGCTTCTTGGACAACCCGGTCACGCACTCGGTCGACTCTGAAGAGTCACCAGTCGAGGCCATGACTCACCACGTCTTCCACGTGCCGTCCGCTGACGCGAAGAAGGACGTCGTCCAGGCCCTCGCATCGGGCACTGGTCGTCGCATTTTGTTTATGCGCACCAAGCACCATGCCAAGCGTCTTGCCAAGCAGTTGTCTGCTGCGGGGATCCCCGCCGTCGACCTGCACGGCAACTTGTCGCAGGCCGCCCGTGACCGCAACCTCGCGATGTTCGCGGATGGGTCACACCGTGTGCTGGTTGCCACGGATGTTGCTGCCCGTGGTGTCCACGTCGATGGCATCGAGCTGGTTGTTCACGTTGACCCGCCCGCTGAGCACAAGGCGTACCTGCACCGCTCCGGCCGCACCGCGCGCGCTGGTAGCTCAGGTGATGTGGCTACGCTCGTGCTCCCCGAGCAGCGCCGCGACGCAGATCAGTTGTTGCGCCGCGCCAAGATTTCTGTGGCCCCCCAAAAAGTCACTGCTACGGCCGATGCGGTGGTTGAGCTCGTAGGCGAAGTTGCCCCGTACGTGAAGCCATCGGTCCAGACCACCAATGCAGCCCGCAGGGACGGACGCGGCCCTAGTTCGCGCGGTGGTGGGGGCGGCCGCGGTAGTTCAAGTGGGCGCAGCGGAGC
>CAZHTO010000053.1:1259-2544 GCA_964535845.1 uncultured Demequinaceae bacterium
CAGGCCGTTCCGGCACACAGAGCCGTCGCAATGAAGGCGAGCGGGGTCGTTACCAGGGTGCTGGAGCGGGCTCGCGCCGTTCGAATGCTCCCCGCGGGAATCGCGCGGCAGGTGTTTCGCGTTAACTCAGCGCAGCACTCTTAACCGGTAAGTGCACTTAGCGCATAACCAGGCATTTTGAGTCTGGTTATGCGCTTTTGTGCGTAATTGTGTAGACAAGGGGTATGAGCGTGCCTTTAGTAGAGCGGCGTTTAGCGCGAAAGATGCGCGAATCCTTGGTTCCCCTGGAGCCGGCAGGTACAGCGCGTCAGACGTACCGCGCAATGCTTGACCAGCACATCGTGCCTCAAATGCGGGAGTGGGGCTTCATCGGTGACGGTGAGACTTACGAGTACCCCAGTGAGGTGTGGCACCTGCGGCTGGCGTTTGTACCCGCATCGTGGAACACAGTCACGCGTTTCCAGTTTGACGTGAACGTCGTTGCGGTCACGCGTGTGGCATGGGATCAGTGGCGCGTGCAAGAACCGTCACTGCCTGAAAGCCCGGACCCTGCCGTGTATTACGCACACGACTTTGAATCGGGCGGTGGGCTCATGTCGCGGCTGGGGGAGTTCCACCGCCGCAGCACTGACACGCGTTGGACGGTCTACGGTGACGAGGACCCTAGCGCCGTCTCGGCAGACGTTCTTGCACGTATTCAGCGACAAGTGATGTCAGAGTTCGCGGGCAGGGCAGAGGCCCGCCCAGTGATTGCCTGATCGCGCGCAAGAGCGGCTCATAGCGACCCCTTGATATTGGCGTAAAAGCGAGTAGGCTCCCCACAAGGAGCACGCGCGTGTGACGCGTGTCACACTTGACATGACACATATGACGATGGCAGGCGCCAATGTGCGCCACGAAGATAGAGATGAACGCTTGCGTGCGCACGCGTTCTGGGTGGGACACCACCAGGCCGCAGAGCCAGCACCTCACATTGGGCTGGCCTCAACTGATGACCCGGGTGCGCGTGATGCTGCGCGTGCCCGCCGCATCGGCGAATTAGTGTTGATGGTTCCGGAACTCAAGCGCTTGGCTTCGGACCCTCGTGTAGCGATGCGCGCTACGTCAGCCAGATGTTTCACGATTCTGGCGACTGCCGGTCAGGCGCCTGCGGACCGTGAGGTGTGGCGGCTGTTGCTGGGCTTGGCGAAGTATGACGAGGAGCCCGAGGTCCGCGTTGCTGCCGAACAAGCACTCGCTGCGCTCGAGCGACATGGAGCTATCGCCACACCACACGCCAGTTAGT
>CAZHTO010000053.1:2644-5750 GCA_964535845.1 uncultured Demequinaceae bacterium
GCGCGCGAGTGAGCCAACTGCTTTAGCCGTGCCCGTGACTAGTTGAACCGGTCGTAATAACTCTCCCACTCGGCATCAGTCATCCGGGGTTCGTCAGCGGTCCAGATGGTGAGTTCGTATAGCCGGGGAGTGTCGGGGCCAACGTCGACGCCCGCGTTAATCTCAGCCTGCAGCCCACCTAGGGTGATGCTCGAGCCCAGCGTGACAACCTCGTCTGCGCCTTCCCACTCGGCGGCGCATGCCGTCTTCGCGGCACACGATGGACCGCGTACTGGCTGTGACCCTGCGTGGTCAGACAGGTCGTTGGTGAGCTCTTCAAATCGGTCAGGTAGGCCGGTGGTCTCTTCGAACGTCCAGCAGCGATCTGGCGCTTCTTCTTCGCCAGTTCCCCACTCTGGCAGCAGTTCTGAGCAGTCGATGGCGGTGAGGCCTGTGCTCGGTGGCGACCACGCGTCTATGTTGATGTCGACGTCTCCGTTGGGGGCCGATGAGCAGCCCGCGAGCAGCAGCAGAAGACTGGCCATGATGGTGGCTCGCGTAGTTCGCATAGCGGAACGTTAGCAGTGAGTCCATCACGCGGCCCGAGATGTCTGCCCCACGGCCTAGACTCGTCGGGTCATGGATGCGCTCTTCGATATTGCCCCCGAGTCCCACTCGCCATTGGTCGAGGGGCTCAACCCTTCTCAGGCGGAGGCGGTGCTGCATGAGGGCGAAGCCCTCTTGATCATCGCCGGTGCGGGGTCGGGTAAAACCCGCGTGCTCACGCAACGCATCGCCTATCTGTTGGACTCGGGCCGCGCTCGGCCACACGAAATCCTTGCGATTACGTTCACCAACAAGGCCGCGGGCGAGATGCGCGAGCGAGTTGAGGCATTGGTGGGCCCTGAGGCGCGGCGCATGTGGGTCGCGACATTCCACAGTGCCTGCGTGCGAATCTTGCGTGCTGACTATGAGGCTGCGGGTCTCAAGTCGACGTTCTCAATTTACGACACTGCCGACTCTGTGAACCTCATGAAGCTCGTGATGAAAGAGCTTGACATCGACCCCAAGAAGTTCACGCCTAAGGCGTTGCTCAACCGCATCGGAACGTTCAAAGATGAGCTGATTGACCCGGCAACTGCGCGGGCTGCGGGTGAAATGGCGAGCCGCTTTTCCATCGACAATGCAGCCGGCATCGCGTATGGCGAGTACCAGCGCCGTCTCGAGGCAGCGAACGCGGTGGACTTTGACGACATCATCGTGAAGACGGTGCGGTTGTTGCAGAACAACCCTGGCATTGCCCGCCGCTACCGTGAGCGGTTTAGGCATGTGATGGTCGATGAGTATCAGGACACCAACCACGCTCAGTATGTGCTGGTACGCGAACTGGTGGGCCTTGAAGGCGACGCTACGTTGCCACCTGCGGAGCTCACGGTCGTGGGTGATGCGGATCAGTCGATCTACGCCTTCCGCGGCGCGACTATTCGTAACATTCTGGAGTTTGAGAAGGATTACCCGCGCGCCCACATTGTGCGACTCGAGCAAAACTATCGCTCGACCCAGAACATTCTGACGGCTGCGAACGCGGTGATCGCGAACAATCAGGGCCGCATGCCTAAAAACCTGTGGACCGATGCGGGTGCTGGCGAGCGTATTCGTGGTTTCGTCGGTGACACCGAGCAGGAAGAGGCGAAGTTCATTGCGGAAGAGATCGGTCGCCTTATTCGCGAAGAGGGTTGTTCGCCGTCTGACGTCGCGGTGATGTACCGGGCGAACGCCCAATCGCGTGCCATTGAGGAGCGCTTTATGCGTGCCGACGTGCCCTACAAGGTGGTGGGCGGCACGCGCTTCTATGAGCGTAAAGAGATCAAAGACATGCTGGCCTACTTGTCAGCCGTCGTTAACGAGGCGGACGACATCGCGACCCGCCGCATCATCAATACGCCTAAGCGCAGTATTGGTGACACGTCAGTTGAGGCCATTGACCGGTTGCGCCGTGAATTAAGTACGGCCGATGCGCCCGTGAGTTTTGGCGCTGCACTCCGGCGGGCTGACGAGGCAGGTTTGCAGGCACGGGCGGTACGCGCCATCGGCACCTTCGTGTCGCTTATGGATGATCTGCGGGCCTTGGCTGTAGACAACGGTCCCGCCGGCGTGCTCGATGCCATCGCGGACCGATCGGGAATGGTGTCGGCGTACCGGGCCTCCGACGATCCGCAAGATGCGTCCAGGGTCGAGAACATCATGGAGTTGGTCTCTGTGGGTCGCGAGTTCTCAGAAGAGAATCCTGATGGCACATTGCCTGACTTTCTGGAGAAGGTCGCGCTCGTGGCAGATGCTGACCAGCTGCCTGACGCGGACGGGAGCGGGGGTGTGGTGACGCTGATGACGCTCCACACTGCCAAGGGCCTGGAGTTCCCCGTGGTGTTCCTGACGGGTCTTGAAGATGGCACGTTCCCTCACATGCGCTCAATCGAGTCGGGCAACCCCAAGGACATGGAAGAAGAGCGCAGGCTTGCCTACGTGGGCGTGACCCGGGCGCGCGAGCGTCTTTACCTTACGCGGGCAGATATGCGCTCGAGCTGGGGCGCTCCCCAATTCTTTGGAGTATCGCGTTTTGCTGAAGAGATTCCAGCCGAACTGATTGAGTGGACGCGTTCCGAGCAGTCGATGTCGTCACTGCGTGCACGTACTGAGCGTCGGGGTTCAAGTAGCTGGTCGTCGATGGGTTACGGCGGGTCTCAGGACCGCGATGACGGGCAAACTTTCTCGCGTGCGGGCGCGGTCCAGACCCGGCGTGTGCCGCCTAGTCCCCCCGGTGGCGCCGGGGGCGATGTGGGTTTCGAGCCGGGCGAGCGTGTGGTGAGCGACAAGTTCGGTATGGGCAAGGTCGTGGGCACCGAGGGCGCTGGTCGCAATGCGGTGGTGAAGGTCGACTTCGGAAGTGATGGGGTCAAGCGGCTGGTGCTGCGCTTCAACCGCCTGGACAAGCTCTAGGCCCCTCTGCGCCGTCGGGCACTCACCCGCCACCCTCACCCACCACCCCTGTAGGAACGTCAGGACTCACTTTCGCGGGATTCCGCACCCTGTAGGAACGTCAGGACTCATGGTCGGCAACAGTGCGCCG
>CAZHTO010000053.1:5850-13375 GCA_964535845.1 uncultured Demequinaceae bacterium
AGGACTCATGGTCGGCAACAGTGCGCCGACCGCGCCCACCGGACCTCGGGGCGATGCACTCCGCCCGTTTGAGTCCTGACGTTCCTACAGGGCGGTAGAACCGCAAATAATGAGTCCTGACGTTCCTACGGGGAAGTGGGGCCAGAGCCGGGGAGAGCGGGGAGATCTGGGGGCGGGCGTGGACAACACACCGGCTGGCTTGGGTAGGCTGGCCGCACCATATCTACCCGGAGGCATTGTGGAAGCTAGAACCTCGAAAGTGTCGATCGTTGGCGCAGGCGCAGTTGGCGCAACACTCGCGTATGCAGGGCTAATGCGGGGCTTCGCTCGCACTGTCGCATTATTCGACATTAATAAGGCCAAGGTAGAAGCAGAGGCCCTGGACCTCGCTCAGGGCATTCAGTTCATGCCAGAGGCAACGGTATTGGGCTCGGACGATGTGGGCGTTGTTGAAGGCTCCGACGTCATCGTGATCACCGCAGGCGCTAAGCAAAAGCCGGGGCAATCCCGAATGGACCTCGCTGGCGCCACCATCTCGCTCATGGACAACGTGCTACCACCATTGCTGCGCACGGCACCCAACGCGATCTACATTCTGGTGACCAACCCTGTCGACGTGGTGACGCTCGCTGCCATCAAGAAGTCAGGCATGGACCCGGCCCGCATGTTCGGTTCTGGAACCGCTCTCGACACGTCTCGTTTGCGTCACCGTGTAGCCGCCAAGTGCGACGTCGCGGTGGGTAACGTCCACGCGTACATCGCCGGTGAGCACGGTGACTCAGAGGTGGCGTTGTGGTCATCCGCAACCATTGGCGGCCAGCCGCTCACCGAATGGCGCGGCCGCGACGGCGAGATTGTGATGACTGAAGAGGTCCGTAGCAGGGTCCACCACGAGGTCATGCGTTCCGCGTACACCATCATCGAAGGAAAAGGCGCGACTAACTACGCGGTGGGCGCCGCAGGGGCGCGCATTGTTGAGGCGGTGCTGAACAATGAGCGACGCATCATGCCGGTGTCGACGTTGCTCGATTACGCGAACGTGGGAGAGGTATGCATGTCTGTTCCCGCAGTTATTGGACGCAATGGCATCGAGCACCACGCCATGACGCCCATGAACGACGAAGAACAACGGTTGCTCGAAGCATCCGCGCGCTCTATCCGTGAAACAGCAGAGCGCTTTGGGGCCGTCTAAGTACCGAGCGGTCTAGGCCCTAAGAATTACGCGATTCGTGGACGACAACGGGCGTGCCCACCGGGGCTGACTCCGCCACTTCAAGAACTACGTCATTGGGTAGTCGAATACACCCGTTCGACACGTTCTCACCCATCAGCTCAGGCTGCGTGGTGCCGTGGATGGCAATCTGCGGTGGGCCCCCGTTGAATTCCTCGAGCGTCTCTGACCAGCCGTTGAGGCCCAGCGCATACGCACCGTAAGCACCAGTGGGGTTAGTGGTGAAGTCGAGCGGGTCGGTGACCCAGAACACGCCCAGCGGCGTGGGGGACTCAGGGGCTCCGATGACAATGTCATTGGTAAGCATCACATCGCCGTCCACCGTAAGGTCGAGTTCGCGCTCATCGAGGTAGATATCAATGCGTGACGTCGTCGATGTCACCTCGACGTCAGCCTCGCGAACCCAGGCGGTGCGGTGATTGGGGGCGCCAGGCAGTTCGACCTTAATCCAGTCGTTGTCCCCAACGGTTGCGCGCTCAAAACCCAGCAGGGTCGTGGGCGCGCCCAAATGAGTCCACTGCCCCAAGCTTTCGGACGGCAGTGGGTCATCAGGTGCCTCAAACAACTGAAGTCCATCCTCACCGGCCGTCACCACAACGTCCCCAGGTGCCAACTCAGCGTGAGCTGCGGCAGTAGGGGTAACTGAAGGCGAATTTTCGGTGGGTTCGGGAGAAGCCGTTACCTGCGCATCGGCCGTATTGCTGTTGCCGTTGCTGTTGGTCACGATCAGGACAACGACGGCGCCAGCCACGATCACTGCACCGATGAGCGACCACAGCCATAGGCGCGAGCGCGACGGGCTGTTTCCAGAGTGGCGGGGCACCGCCGCGCGAGACGGTTCGGGAGAATTTTCGGAAGGCACACGTCAAGGGTAGGTCGCGAGTGCTCATTTAGTCACCTTCGCCACCATCCCCACGGCGAGTGAGGCACAAATATTCGCATGGGGGTGGGCAGCGGGCTTGCAAGCCAGGCACGATAGGGGCATGACAACTGCCCTGAACTACTTTCGGGTCACGTGGGCAAAGCGCACCTGGCTTGAGATTGTGTATCTCTTGCTTGGGCTCCCGTTTGCGGTGCTGTGGTTCGCATATGTGGTCACCATGTATTCGGTGGGCATCGCTCTCGTGGTGGTGTGGGTGGGGCTTGCGATTCTGGTGGCAGTGCAGATGTCGCTCAGGCCCATCGGTGCGGCAGAACGGGCGCTCGTTAACGCATTACTTGCTACGCGCATCGACCGCCCTAGCCCTCGGTTAGAAATGCCTGAATTGGAGCGCGGGGGTAGAACGCGTTTAGGGGCGTGGGCGCGCCGTCTGGTGAACGACACTCACTCGTGGCGGGTGCTCGTGTGGCTGGTCGCTCGGGTCCTTATGGGCCCGCTTGGCTTTGTGGTTGCGCTGCTTGGCGCATTGGTGCCCATCGCGTTAACTGCGTCTTTGCTGCTTGCCGCAATGTACAAGCTGAACCTCCCGACTCCGTTCGAGTTTGGTGCCGACCAGGTGTATGCGCTCCAGGTGATGGATGTGGTGACGTTCTGGGTGCTCATGGGCGCGGTCATCATCGTGCCGCTCATTCCGTCGTTTGCGTGGATGGTGCGTGGCTCGGCAGCGCTGACCGCGATGCTCGCCAAATGGTCTCTTGGACCCACCCCTGACGAGGCGCTCGTGAGGGCGACCGAACGCGCCGAACTGGCTGAAACGCAGGTCAGAATCGACCAAGAGCTCCACGACAGTATTGGCCACATGATCACTATGAATGTGGTCCAAGCAGGCGCAGGCGCTCACGTGTTCGACACGGATCCGGAGTTTGCCAGGCAAGCACTACGCAATATCGAACAGCGCGGGCGGGTCGCGATGGGGGAATTGGATCGCATCATCGCCGCCATTCGTGGAGACGACGACGAACCTCGCGCTCCACTCCCTGTCATAGAAGATCTCCCAGCGTTGATGGACCAATCGCGAGCCGCGGGCATCAAGATTGACGAACGCCTTGAGGCGGGGCCTGCACCTGCCACGCTGTCTCGTGCCGCGTACGCGATTGTGCGAGAAGGTCTCACTAACGCGGCTAAGCACTCGCCCGGCGCGATAGTCCACGTCCACACGGCCACCCTGGCCGATGCGGTGGCGATCTGTGTGCGAAACGCCCCCACTCCGAAGGGGACGGCGCCGCTCACTTCTGTGCGCAAGGAGCGTCCCGGGATGGGGCATGGAATAGCGGGAATCCGCGACCGCGCCGCGCTTTTGGGCGGAGCCAGCCGCACTGGTCGCACCGCGGATGGCGGCTACGAAGTGATGGTGTTGCTCGCGCTGGAGATTGCGCTTGACCCCAGCATTGGCCACAGCGATGACGCTGACTGCTGCCGATGGGGTCGGGTGCGTGCCACAGTAGTGCCATGAAAGTAGTGGCGCCATGAGAATTGCAATCGTCGATGACGACCCATTGGTGCGCATGGGTTTGAGTGCGATCCTGGGGTCCGAGCCCGGATGGGAAGTAGTAGCCCAAGCTGGTGACGGGGAGGCCGCTGTAGCTGAAGTCGCGCGCGCCGCGCCGGACGTGGTGCTCATGGATGTGCGCATGCCTGGTGTTGACGGCCTTGAGGCGACTCGGCGCATCGTCGCGTCGGGATCCGATGCCAAAGTGCTGGTGTTGACCACTTTTGAGGTTGACGAGTACGTATTTGAGGCCATGCGCGCGGGGGCCGCAGGGTTTGTTCTTAAGCGCGTGCCGCCTACTGAACTGATCGAAGCCGTCCGCGTTGTTGCGGCAGGGGAGTCGTTGCTGTTCCCCGCGTCAACGCGCAACGTCATCGAGAACTTTGTGAACCGTAACGGGTACGAACTCCCTGATCTCACTGAGCGCGAAATGGGTGTGTTACGGGAGCTGGCGCGCGGGCAATCCAACTCGGAGATCGCAGGCGGGCTCTTTGTATCCGTTGAGACGGTGAAGTCGCACGTGGCGTCGATCCTCACCAAGTTGGGAGTGCGGGACCGCACGCAGGCTGTGATCGTGGCGTATGAGTCCGGGTTCGTACGGCCCGGCGACGCCGGCGACATTTAGCCGTCGCCATATTTGGTGACGCTGGGCTACTACTGAACCCGCGCATCGGCCGATGCGCGGGCTGAGTAGTCAGTAGCCTCACTGGGTACGGTGGACAGGAAGGTGGGGAACGCGGTGCGGGCCCGTCCCACATGACGCGGAACCGACCCTGCACGAGCATCTCGCCTACCGGCGACTTGAGGTGGTTAACCCGTGGGCGTGAGAGCGGGAGGAGTCTGCTTCGCGCTGTCCACACCGGTACGAACGGGCTCGTGTGCGGTTCCTTCGACGTTGACGTGGGGAAGCCACTCGAGCCGACGAGGCAAGTACCAGTTGGCCCGACCCAGCACTGTCATGAGGGCTGGCACTAGGAGGCCACGCACCACTGTCGCATCGAGAATGACGGCCACCGCTAGGCCAAAGCCCATTTGGGCAAACTCGGTGAGATCGCCCAGAGCAAACCCGCCAAACACGGCAACCATGATGAGGGCAGCTCCCGTGATGAGCGACCCTGTGCGGGACAACCCGAAGCCGATGGCTTCACGAGTGTGACCCGTGATGTCGTAACGCTCCTTGATGCGGCTGAGAAGGAAGACGTGGTAATCCATCGAAAGGCCAAAGAGCACTGCGAATAAGAACAGCGGAATCCATGGCGCGATCCCGTCTACCTGAGAGAACCCCAACCAGTCAGTGCCCCACCCCCATTGGAACACTGCGACCATAATCCCGAATGCCGCCGCGGCCGAGACCAGGTTGAGGGCTATCGCCACGGCAGGAACCACCAGCGAGCGGAACGCGACCAGTAGTAGACCAAAACTGGAGCCCAGCACGAGAAGGAGCACCCACGGTGCATGGGACCGGATCATCTGGGAAAAGTCGACAGCATAGGCCTGGTCCCCGCCCACGTGTGGCACCGCATCGGTCCCCGCAAATGCGCTCGGTGCCAGCTCGTCTCGTAGCCGGGCGATCGCTTGCTCAGCGAGTGGGTCTGCACTGTCGTACACGTCTCGCGTGTCAATGAACGCGGTAGTTCCAGACCACTCCATGGTGGTCTCGGAAAATGCGGGATCAGACTCGATGATGGTGGCGAGTGCCTGGACCTGAGTTGCGGCACCGCTCGCGTTTTCGATGGCTACGAAGGTTCGAGATTGTCCCTGCCCAAAGTCGTCGGTCAGTGAGGCATTGGCGATCCGCAGATCGTGGTCCTCAGGCAACGCTTCAATGCCGGGAAAGGCCAGACGCATCGACAAGGCCGGGGCAGCGAGTAACGCGAGCACCACCAGACCGGCCGTCGCCCACACCACGGGCCTGCGACTCACTGCCTCGGCAATAGCCTGCCAGCGCCGCGGCTCCGCACCTGGCCGCGTGAAGGGAACCCGACCCTTGTTGACCCGGTGCCCCAAGAGGGCCAGCACCGCGGGCAAGAGCGTGGAGGCGGCAACGACGCTCATGATCGCGACAACAATTGCACCGGTGCCGAGCGACCGCATGATGGTCGAGGGCACAATGAGCAGCCCAAGTAGTGAAATCACCACGGTGATGCCCGAGAACAGGACCGCCCGATTAGCGGTCGCGCCAGTGATTGCCACCGCATCGACCACGCTGTGCTCGTGCCGCAGTTCCTCTCTAAAACGCTGCACGGCGAAAAGGCTGTAGTCGATGCCCAGTGCCAGTCCCATCATCGTGAGCATGTTGATCACAAAGAACGACAGGGAAGTGATCTGCCCCACAATCGCGGTAGCACCCAACGCCATACTGATCGACACAATCGCGATCAGCAGGGGAATTCCTGCGGCAACGAATGCCCCAAACACCACGAGCAAGATGATGAGCGCCACACCTATTCCGATGGCTTCACCGCGAATAAGACTCTCCTCGGCCAGCGTGTCGTAGGCGGCACCCGCTGTAGCTGGCCCGATGAGCCGCATATCGAACCCCTGCGCCTGAACCGAAGTAGCCACTGACACGAGGTCCTCGACCACGAGGCCGTTGTCGTCGGGCGTGACACTCATGGTGACCAAGGCGGCACTGCCATCTTCCGACACCGGGAACGGCTGGTCGACCGTCGGTGAGGTCACGCTCTCGACGCCGTCAACCTCGGCTAGTGCGTTGGTAAGTGACGCCAAAGCCGCCGTGAAGGAGCTGTCGCCAAACCGCGCATCGGCCGCTGTCACCACGACCGTTTCAATCACAGTGTCGTCATCGTGGGCAACGCCGCGCTCACGATCGCTGATGTCCCTCGCGGTTTGTGACTCGGTCTCGGTCAGAAAGAGCTCCTCCTGGGTGAGAGCGTCTCCTAACCCTCCGGCCGCCACGATGGCGGCGGCAAGGGCAACTATCCACACGCTGATGGTGATCCACGGCTTGGTTGCCGCGGCTCGGGCCACTCGCCCGGTAACTGACGTTTTCATTTTCCCTCCCTGGAAAATCCGGCATCGATTGCCGGCGGCTTTCACGCTAGGAGGAGGGGGAGTGCTGAGTCTGCCCGCACAGGAGTGATTCGTGGGTGAGCACAGAGGGAGATGGGCGGCAGATCGGGGGAGAGGTTGCGCGACGACGTCACCCAGATGGGGGAGTCAAATATGGTCGCGAGAGTGTGGTCACGGAGGGCATGTGCCAGGCACCATGGGGGACATGACTTCGCTTCCCAAGTGTTTTGCCGTCGCGCAAGGCCGGCGCGCATGAGGCTCGCGATCGTTGACGACGACCCCTTGGTGCGGATGGGGCTCAAGGCAATTTTGCAGTCAGAGAGCACCTGGGAAGTGGTCATGGAGGCCGGAGACGGTGCCGCCGCGATGGCCGAGTTAGGGCGCACGGCACCTGACGTGGTGCTGATGGATGTGCGCATGCCCGGTATGGATGGCCTCGAGGCGACCCGGCGCATTGTTGAGTCTGGCTCGAACGCCAAAGTCTTAGTGCTGACAACCTTCGTGGTGGACGAGTATGTGTTCGAGGCGATGCGGGTCGGGGCGTCGGGATTTGTCCTCAAACGCGTGCCGCCACTCGAGCTCATTGAGTCAGTCCGCGTGGTGGCGTCAGGGACCTCAATGCTGTTCCCGACGGCGACGAGAGCCGTGATCGAGCAGTTCGCGAGCCGCCAAAACCAAGGCCTGCCGCAGCTAACCGCGCGCGAATTGGACGTGTTGCGTGAGCTCGCTCGGGGTCAGTCGAATCCGGAGATTGCCCGCAACCTGTATGTGTCCGTCGAGACGGTGAAGTCGCACGTGGCGTCGATCCTCACCAAGTTGGGAGTGCGGGACC
>CAZHTO010000054.1:0-13351 GCA_964535845.1 uncultured Demequinaceae bacterium
GCCCTTCCGCGTGAGCCCGATGCTGTTGAGGCTTGGATGGCCCAGCATCGGCGATAGGGCGGTAAGTACCGCGGGTGGGCAGCAGGTGGGCGATGGCCGCCACTGCCCATCAGACTCAGTGAGCCTCGCCTTATGCTAAAGCGCACAGTAGCGGTGGGACCGCTGACCTTTCGGGTGATCTCCAACGGGGACGACCCCGCACCCACGTCGCCTACCTTCGTACTTATCCACGGCATCGGCATGTCGCACCGCTATCTGTTGCGGCTGCACAAGACTTTGGCCGCGACCCACACCACTGTGGCGATCGACCTGCCGGGGTACGGGGGTGTACCCAAGCCCAAAAAGGATGTCGGTGTAGCAGAAATGGCGCGCGGGCTTACGGAGGTGATCAGGTCCCTGGGTGCCGGCCCCGTGGTGTTGGTAGGGCACTCGATGGGCACTCAATGGGTGACCGAAGTGGCGCGGCAGAGCCCGGAACTAGTCGAGCGGCTGGTGCTCATCGGTCCGGTTGTGGACTCGAAGCGGCGCAATGCCTTGGCTCAAGGCGCAGCCCTTGCTCGGGACACATTTGGAGAAACACCACGGGTCAACTGGATAGTCACGAGTGACTACTTTCGGTGCGGTCCGCGCTGGTACTTCGCCCAGGTCCGGCACATGCTCAGCTACCCCCTTGAAGAAGAGGTCGCGCGCGTGCAATTGCCCATGCTCATCATCCGTGGGTCTCGTGATCCGATTGCAAAACATGAGTGGAGCGAGCGGCTCCGGGACCACGCGCGAGATGCCCACCTCGTGGAGATACCTCCCCACCACCATGTTGTTCAGGAATCTGCGGCAAGCGATGTCGCACAGGCCATCCACTCTTTTGTCGCGCGTGCCGAGGGGCTGAGCCCGTGAAACGCCTTGTCCGGAACGGACTGTGGTGGGCTCGCGACTATGCATATGCCGGGCTGTGGCAAACGCGCGCGCTCATCAACCCTACCGATCCGAGCACGTTCCTCACAGGAACGCGCACGCCAATAGTGGTTTTACCAGGTATTTATGAGACGTGGAAGTTCATGCAGCCACTTATCGAACAGTTGCATGCGCAGGGCCACCCCGTTCACATAGTCGACATGCTGCGGCGAAATAGCCGGCCTGTCGAAAAGCTCGCCCACGATGTCGCGCGTTATCTCCAATCTCATCACCTCAAAGACGTGATTCTGGTCGCTCATAGCAAGGGCGGGCTCGCGGGCAAGGTCGTGATGGTCAGCCCGGAAGGCGGCCGCGTGCGGTGCATGCTCGCCATTGCGACGCCGTTTGGCGGATCCCGCTACGCCCGCGCGATGCCGCTGGGCGCATTGCGTGCTTTCTCGCCACGCGACCCCGCAATTGTGAGCCTTGCGCGGCAAGCGACTGCGAATAGCCGAATCGTGTCTGTCTACGCACGGTTTGACCCTCACATCCCTGAGGGGAGCAAACTCGAGGGTGCCAAAAACGTGGAAGTCGATACCGGCGGCCACTTCCGTATTCTTGCGCATCCCCAGGTGCTCGCGGAGGTCGCACTGCTCGCTGAATAGCGTCTGCAGGCATTACATACGGCCGATGCGCGTGAGGCTCTGGCGATTACGTACAACTAGTAACTGAACACCCTTGAGGGATGTCAGACACTATCGCTACACTGTCAGACATGACAACCATCACTATGCGTACCCTTTCGCGCGAGACTGCCCGAGTCCTAGATGAGATCCGCGACACGGGCACGCGAGTAGTGGTCACGCGCGAAGGCGAGGAAGTCGCCGTGCTCACTCCCATGAGCCCTGTCGAACGAGCACTACGTCAGCGGCTCCGCGAGCAGGGCATGGACCCAGATGTTCCACCAACGCCACGAACCGACCTCGCACGTTTTCCTGCTCAGAAGGCTGACGAGAAGAGCCCCTTCGATCACCTCATGGAAGAACGCGACAGCTATTACGCGGACAACGAGTGAGGTATGTAGACGCGAGTGCGCTAGCAAAATTGGTGCTCGATGAGCTGGAATCCCCTGCTCTGCTCGAATACCTCAGGGACGCACGGTATCGACCCTTGGCGTCCTCCGTCATCGCCCGCACCGAGGTGGCTATCGCCATTGCGCGCACGGGCCGCGATGTGAGGCAGGTACTCGCCGACGACTCGGTGGTGCTCCACGTTGTGGACGTGCCCGTCTTACTCGCGGACGTGACGTCCGGCATCGCCCGCCTCGCTGCCGCCATGGGGGCAGACCTGGGACTGCGCACCCTCGATGCCATCCATGTTGCGACCGCTGCGAGTTTGCACCCTGGCCTCGAAGAGGTGGTCACGTATGACCGCCGCATGATCAACGCCTGCGCGGCACTGGGCATACAGACCGTGGCACCGGGCGTTCACAGCTGAACCTCACGAACGGGACCTCACGAACGGGACCTACGGCCCGGCAAAATCGGTCAAACCACTCCTAGTCTGACGGCATAGCCGCCTTCACAGGTCGGCCCCTGATTTGAGGAGTGTTCATGCCTACCGTCCCCGCAACCCGCGTGCAGCGAGCCCTCGCGGCAGTGTGCGGCGCCCTCATGGCGATAGCTCTCTTGGCGCTCTTGGGCGGTAACGCGATCACTGCACTGATGTCCGTCGCCAATCAACCTGTCAAGGTGACGACGGCGTGGGATGGCGGGGCGCTTTCAGCGGTAGCGAATGTCAACCCGGAACCTGATGCGGATTTGCCAGGCGACGTCACGGTGTTTTGGGGCGATGGGTGCGCCAGCTGTGCAGCACAGGAGGAGTGGCTGGTCGAGCTTGAGCGCCAGCACCCTGGCCTGACGGTGACCCGCCTCGAGGTGTGGAACGACGCTGAGAACCAGGTGATATTCGAGAACGCGGGTGACCGGCTCGGTTTCGATGCAGGTTCAGTACCCACGACGGTCGTGGGCGAACGGGTGTGGATTGGCTGGACTGACCAGATCGCTCAGGACATGGCCGGCGCAATCGCCGCCGTTGAGCGTGGCGACGTGCCTCTGCCCGGCGTTTACGGCACTGCGGGTGCGGGCACGTGTGCGATAGAAGATGGCATGTGCTCCAGTGAGGCTCCTGAGACCACCATTTCTGTCCCGTTGATTGGCGATGTGACGCTCAAAGCCGACTCGCTCCTGGTGTCGACGATTGTGATTGGTTTTGTCGATGGCGTGAACCCGTGCTCGCTGTGGGTGCTGTCGGTGCTGCTCGCCATCGTGTTGCGCACTCGCTCGCGCCGTCGCGTGATCGCTATTGGGGTGACCTTCTTGTCTGTCACCACCATCATGTACGCGTTGTACATGGCGGCGTTCTACTCAGCGCTCGCGGTCGTGGGGTTCATGGGTTGGATCCAGGTGGTGGTCGCGCTCATTGCTGGAATCTTTGGCATCGTGTCGGTTAAGGATTACTTCGCGTTTGGGAAGGGCATATCTTTCACTATTCGCGATTCCGATAAGCCTGGCATTTACCAGCGCATGCGTAAGGCCGCGAACACCAAGGCTCTGCTACCTGCCCTGGGTGCGACCATCGTTCTTGGCGTGGGCGTCTCCCTACTCGAGACCCCGTGCACGGCCGGCTTCCCGGTGCTGTGGACGGGTATGTTGCACGCCAACGACGTGACTACCGCGGAGACTGCCGGGCTGTTTGTCGCCTACATGGTCCCGTTCTTGCTCGATGAGTTACTGATCTTTGGCATCGCTGTGGCGACTATGCGGGCCACCAAGTTCCAAGACCGCCACGGAGAACTCCTCAAGCTGTTCGCAGGTGTGACCATGCTGGTGCTCGCCTCGGTGATGGTCATTGACCCCACCCTGATGGAGAGCCCGCTCTATGCGCTTGGTCTTTTCGCTGCAGCGTTCGCGCTGGCTTTGGCAATTCACCTGGTGGTATCGCGGGTTCGTGCGCAAAAAGAACCGGCCCCCGTGGAGCGCGTCACTCAGAAATAGGGCCGATGCGCGGGTCACCGGGCATACTCCCGTGGCTTACGGTGTTCTCCAGTAAGAACCCCTGCGCCACCCTGCTCTGAGGAGACCCATGCCCGTCCGCTTGTCTGTGCTCGATCTTGCCCCCGTGGCCTCTGGTGAGAAGCCCGCCGATTCGTTCCGCCACTCGGTGGCACTGGCTCAAGCCGCAGAAGAGGCCGGCTACGAGCGGGTCTGGTACGCCGAGCACCACAACATGGACACCATCGCCTCGTCGGCAACGAGCGTGCTGATTGCGCACATCGCGGCCCACACGGAGACCATCCGGCTGGGCGCGGGCGGCATCATGTTGCCCAACCACTCCCCGCTCACCATTGCCGAGCAGTTTGGCACTCTCGCAGAGTTGCACCCAGGGCGCATTGACCTGGGATTGGGCCGCGCTCCGGGCGGTGACCGGCGCGTGTTTGGCGCGCTACGTCGCAGCCCGCAAGACTCCGACAACTTCCCACAAGACGTGCTCGAACTCCAGGGCTACCTGGGCGATGAGTCCTTGGTCCATGGTGTGACTGCGACCCCTGGCAAGGGCACCCACGTGCCGCTGTACATTCTGGGCTCGTCGTTGTTTGGCGCCCAGCTCGCCGCTCAGTTGGGCTTGCCTTACGCGTTCGCCTCTCACTTCGCGCCGGCTGCTTTGCACGAGGCGGTGGCGGCGTACCGCGACGGGTTCCAGCCCAGCGAGCAACTTGCCGAGCCGTACTTGATTGTGGGCGCGAACGTGTTCGCTGCCGCGACAACTGAAGAAGCCGAAGATCAGTTCATCCACGCACGCCGGGCGCGCGTGCGCAGCATGCTCAAGCGGGGTGCGAACATCCCCGAGTACTCGGACCAAGATATCGATGCGTTCTTGCTGTCGCCGCAGGGCACGCAACTCGCGGACATGATGCGTTACACCGCAGTGGGCACTGGAGTTGAGGCCCGCCAATGGCTCGACGCCTTTGCTGAGCAAACGGGCGCAGATGAAGTCATCACCGGCCACGGCGCCCTTGAAGCCCATGCGCGGGTGGAGTCAGTAAAACTGACCACCCGCGGCTAATAACTAGTTGGCCATGACCACGATATAGCTGACCGTGACCAGATTCTCATTGGGGTCTTCGATCAGGGTGGCAGAGACCGAAGCGACGTCACCTGTGCCCTCATAAATGAAGCTGCGCATGGTCTCTAGGTCGGCATCGGAGATCTGCGTCAGGCCCGCCCCTCCAAGCCTTGCCGCTACGTCGTCCCCCACGTCCTTAATTGAACCGGGAGCGGCCACCCCCACCATGAAATTATCGACGCCGGCTTCGGTGAACTTCATACTAGAAGCGATGACACCCTCGGGCAATGGCGCCCCCGCTATGGGGTAGCCCTCGGAAAGCTCTGAGGACGTTCCAAAGCTCATCTCGCCGTCCTCGGTCTTGATGGTGAGCCCACCCTCGTCATCAAAGTCAAAGTCAGCACTTACGTCTGGATCACCGCCCTGCTGACCACTTTGCTCGATGCCCTCCTTGAAGGCCTGCTCGACCGCTGCCTCCAAGCCACTCTCAAGCGGATCGGAGGACGAGCAACTCACCAACGCGAACGCAACTGCCGCGACTCCGGCGGCAAACCCAAATTTCCTCGAGAATGTCTTCATGGGGATGAAAGTAGCAGTGAACTCAAGCACAGTCACTAGTAAGACTCAAATCGCATGCTGGGCCAACACTTTGATCCCTAGCCGCATGTCGCTCGGCGGCAGGTAAAACGGCAGTCGAAAACGCGCCCCCGCCGCACCCGGAACCACCTCAAAAGCTGAGCCAGGCGCGATAGGCACCCCCGCATCGGCCGCACGTAATGAAAACCGCTCGACTGAACCGCCCGGAATCTCTACCCACAGGCATGGCCCGCCCGGGGGCGACGTGAACCGCCAGTCCAAACCATGCTCGGCAATGGCGTCGATGGTGGCGGTGAGAGATTCGCGCATGGCCTCCAGGCGCCACGCAACCGTGGCGTCGTAATGCTCGGTCAAAAACTTCGCCGCGAGTCGCTGAAAGAGCGCCGGACTTCCCATATCCATCGCTGCTTTGCGGTTACGCAATTGCGCCGCGAGCGTGGAGTTGGTGTGAAGCCAACCAATGCGCAGGCCGCCCCAAAACACTTTGGATAGTCCGCCAATAGTGATCACGGATTCGCCGCCTTCATAGGTGGCCAGTGGTGGCCGTACGCGACCGTCGAGTGTGAGGTCGCCGGTAATGCGGTCGTCAATAATCGCAGTGCCCACGGCGTGCGCCGCCGCCACCAAACGCTCTGCGTCCTCGTCCTCGATCGCGGTTCCGGTGGGGTTGTGGAACGTGGTGACGTAGGCGGCATCAGGACGGGCGGCGCGCAACAGCTTGACCGCTGCACTTACGTCTAGGCCCAATGCGGTCATGGGGAGGGCGAGGGGCCGGCTCCCTGCCGCAGCAATCGCATCGAACACCCCGGGATAGGTGACGGACTCAAGCGCGATGGGGCTCTGCGGCCCCGCCACGGCAGTGATCGCAAGCCATACCGCCTGCTGTCCCCCGGCGGTCACCACAATCTCGTCGGGCTCGGCCGGGATGCCGCGCGCCCGCAAATGGTCGACGATGGCCCCCGCCAGTTCTGGGTCGCCGAGGGCTGCATAGCCCGTTCCTGTCGCGGGTGGCCCATCGAGCATGGACCCCAAGTCCTGAAAGGCCTGTTGCACGATGGGCGCAGGTGGCGGGCTTGCAGTTCTGAGGCTCACGAGCGGTGCGCTACCGGTGGGCAAGATTTTCGCAAAGCGGTCTTCGTCGCTCATGGCGTCGAGCCCGCGCGCCCGCGATCCGAGGGTGGGCGCGGTCCCAGGGCGTACGTCGAGCCACTCCTCGTCACGTAGCCGCTGGTAGGCAGCCGTCACGGTGTTGCGGGACAGGTGCAGGCTCGTCGCGAGCGCACGTTCGGATGGGAGCCGCATGCCGTGGTCAAGGGAGCCTGCTTCTGCGAGCGACACGATGGCGTCAGCAAGCTGCGCATACAGCGGCCCGGTGCCGGTCTGCCAATGGTCGAGGACGTCGCGGAGCTGGTCGGCAGTAGTGCGCATGGAGCCATTGAACCGTGAACTGGCACCGATGGACAAGGGCCAGTCTGCGATGCTCTGGCACTTGATGAAAGGTGCCAGTCAATACAAGGTGGAGGCATGGACACCACCGACCCCATGCCTACCGGTCATCACCACGAACGCATAGAGCTCATCACTGAAGCCGCACGTAGGGCCACCTCGTACGTGGCCGGAGCCGCGCATCGGCCCGTATACCCCACGGCCCATGCGGTTGCTGGCTTGGATGCCTTACGCCGCCCTCTTCAAGACGGGCCGCGCCCGGCCCAGGAGGTTGTGGCGGAGCTCGACGCGCTCGGCTCCCCCGCCACTGTCGTGAGCAACCACGGCCGCTACTTTGGCTTTGTCAATGGCGGCACAGACCCCGCCGCCAATGCCGCTGCGATTCTGGCAGGAGCCTGGGATCAGAATGTCGGTGGCGCCATCATGTCTCCCGCTGCATCCACCCTCGACGAGGTGGCATGCGGCTGGGTAATCGAGGCGCTCGGCCTACCCCCCACGGCCGCCGCCTCGTTCAATGGGGGCGCAACAATCGCGAATCTCACCGGCATTATTGCCGCCCGCGACGCGCTCTACGCACGCCAGGGTTGGGACGTCGCGCTGGACGGTCTTGCCGGCGCCCCAGCCTTGCGCGTGATTGTGGGCGACGAGGCACACATGTCTGTGCTCAAGGTGTTGCGTCTCGCGGGCTTTGGTGAGAAGCACATCGAGCGGGTGCCCACGGACCAGACAGGCGCGATTAAGGCCGATGCGTTCCCCACCGACACTGACGATCGCACCTTGGTAGTGCTGCAAGCAGGCAACGTCAACACGGGCGTTGCGGACCCGTTTGAGGCGATCATTCCCGGGGTGCGTGAACGGGGCGGATGGGTGCACATCGACGGCGCGTTCGGATTGTGGGCGGCCGCATCGCCTCGCCTCAAGCACGTGGTCGCGGGCGCGGAGCTTGCAGACTCGTGGGCTACCGATGCTCATAAGTGGCTCAATGCGCCTTACGACTCAGGGATTGTGGTGGTGCGGGACCCACAGGCACTTGCCCGCGCCATGGCCGGCACAGGTGCATACCTTGCTGGCGCCGATGACTCGCCGATGTACCGGGGCATCCAAATGTCACAGCGGGCCCGCGGCGTCGAGACGTGGGCGATGCTCGCCTCGCACGGCCGCACCGGGCTCGCAGCCCTCATCGAGCGCACCTGTGCGCACGCCCAGCACATGGCTCAGTTGCTTGAGGCTGGCGGTGCGCGCGTACTCGCTCCTGTGATTCTCAACCAGGCGCTGGTGCAGTTTAGCGACGCTGACCAGACCCAAGCGGTGATCGCGCAGATTGAACGCGACGGCGTCACGTGGGCTGGCACCACGGTGTGGCAGGGCCAACGGGCCATGCGCATATCAGTGTCCGATGCCGCGACCACCAGCGCTGACATAGAGGCGAGCGCGGCCGCGATGCTCAACGCGTGGGAGCAAGTGCGCGCATAAATGTGCGTACGCGCGTGAGTTCATGCGCTCAACTCCCTGATCACAGGGCTACCCGCCATTAGGCTGGCTCTATGACTACGGCAGCCGAACGCGTTTATGTTGCGCGCCTTGCGGGCACCACGGTGTTTGACCCCATTGGGGACGCCGTGGGCCGGGTGCGTGACGTTGTGCTGCTCATGCGACGGGGCTCGGCTCCCGTTGCTGTGGGCCTGGTGGTCGAGGTGCCTGGACGGCGACGAGTGTTTTTGCCACTCACGCGCGTGACCTCCATTGCTCCGGGCCAAGTAATTTGCACCGGGGTTTTGAACCTACGCCGCTTCAAAGCGCGCTCGTCAGAAACTCTTGCCATTGCAGAGCTGTTGGAACGCCAAGTGACTATTAAGTCCGGGCGCCAGCTGGCTTACATCGAAGACGTGGCAATAGAGCCGATGCGCGGGGGCACGTGGGCTGTTACTCACCTTTACGTTCGCAAGGCTGAGCGGCGCAAAGGCGTATTGGGCTTCTCGCGCCGTGGCGAGGCTGTGGTGGTCCAGCTGGATGAGGTCACGGGCTTGATGAAGCGCGATGAGGTCCAGGGCGCACAGTTGGTGATCCAGAAGTTCGCGAACCACAAGCCAGCAGACCTCGCTGCGGCGCTTATGGAGATGTCTCCCAACAGGTCCGCTGAGATTGCCGCCGCTCTTGATGATGAGCGTCTTGCTGACGTGCTCGAAGAGCTGCCCGAAGAAGACCAAATTGCATTGCTGAGTACGTTGCAAACAGATCGCGCGGCTGATGTGCTCGAGGCCATGGACCGCGACGATGCGGCAGACCTGCTCAAGGACCTGCCCGACGCACAAGCACAAGCGCTCTTGAACTTGATGGAACCTGAAGACGCCGAGCAGGTGCGCCAGCTGCTGGGGTACGACGATGACACCGCAGGCGGTCTGATGACCACCGAGCCGGTCATTGTGGCACCCGAGACCACTGTGGCGATGTGCTTGGCGCTCGTACGTAAGCGTGAACTTGCGCCAGCCCTGGCCTCGATGGTGTTTGTGGTGCGGCCACCGCTTGAGACCCCCACCGGGCGCTATCTAGGCCTGGTGCACACGCAACGCCTGTTAAGAGAAGCGCCGCACGAGGCCATTGGCTCATACCTCGACAGCGCAATCGAGCCGCTCGCACCGCACGACTCTCTTGCAGAAGTGTCACGGCGTATGGCGGCGTACGACATCTTGGCCCTACCGGTCACAGATGAAGAGCAGCGCCTACTCGGTGTTGTCTCGATTGACGACGTGCTTGACCATTTGCTTCCCAGTGACTGGCGAGAGCATCTTGAGTTAGACGAAGACAACGACAGCAGTAGCCCCGACAACCACCAGGAGGTGACATCGTGAGTAGCCGTCTGGACCGCCCTCGCGATGAGCGGCGCCGCCTGAACTTGCGACGTGGACCACGGGACTCCGACCGAGTGGGTGCCATCTCAGAGGGGGTCGCCCGCTTTCTAGGGACCCCGCGCTTTTTGGTGTACCTCACGGTGTTCTGTGTGGCGTGGCTTGCCTGGAACTCTTTTGCGCCCACCGACCTGCGCTTTGACTCTGCGACCTTTGGGTTCACTGCCCTCACATTGATGCTGTCGCTGCAAGCGTCTTACGCAGCACCGCTGATTCTGTTGGCGCAGAACCGTCAAGACGACCGCGACCGCGTGGCCGCTGAGCAAGACCGCCAACGTGCCGAGCGGTCACTGGCAGACACTGAGTATTTGGCTCGCGAAGTTGCCGCGTTGCGTGTAGCGGTCAGTGAAACCGCAACTCGTGACTTTGTGCGCTCCGAACTGCGGGCCCTGCTCGAGGAGCTACAACTGGAAGACAAAGACGACGGCTCCGCTGCTCCTCGCAAATAACGACCTCGTAAGTAGCGGCCTCGTAAATAACGACCTCGTAGATAGCAGCCCGTGCGGTGCCCTCCGGCGAATTTACCGGCCGTTTCTTCCCAACTGGAATGTGGTCGACGTCAGGATTGCGCCGGCTGCGGCTAGTCCAAGAGTGACGGCCGCCATCACGGGCTCTGCGAAGAACTGCGTGACACCCGACACTGGATTACTCCACATGTCACCTATAAGGGGCTTGAGCGACCCGCCGTATGTCATGGCCTGTAGAACGCGGTCACCCACGTAGGCGCCCACCATGAGCGACCCCGAACTGATGGCGACAGCCACCGCAGAGGTTGCACGGGAGCTTGGACGGCCGCCCAGTCGAAGGCCAACTCCAGCGAGCACGCCCACAATCAGCGCGGCGGCAAACACCTCTGCGCCGGTCACCGCGAACAAGCACGCATACGCGAATGCGCCCATACCGCCCAGCACGATGGCCACAGCCACCCCGCTAAACCAGTAACGGCGTCTATGTGCGCGGCGCAATGCCAGCTGCATGTGAGGCAAATAGGCAGCCGGGGTGTAGGTGTACGCGACCGGTGCAGGCGGCCATGGCTGAGCACTGCCAACAGCTTGCGGCTGTGGCTGTGGCTCATCGTCCACGAGCGCCATTAGCCCTGCAGCCGTGCGTTCAAGGACCGCACGCTCAGGCTCGGTGATAAGACGTACCCAATCGGGCACATGGGAGACCGGCTCTACGGCACGACCGAAGGCGTCAGTGGCCGGGCTCTCCGGTTCTGGGTAAAACGTTATCTGCTGAGCCACGTGCACCCCCTCGTTCCCCTTGTGGTTATTTGCTTTAGGGTCGCATGGACATCGCGATCGCACAAGACCTGTGCCCGTTATGTCCACTTCGTTCTCGAAACTTACTCTCACGGGGCCCGGCCAGCCTGTCTATCGAGGCCCGGGATGAGCGGGGCGTCACACGGCCTACGATGGAGGCATGCCTACAGTCGAGCTTGTTCGCGACGCCTTGTCTAAGGTGATCGACCCTGAGATCCGTCGGCCAATTACTGAAATTGGCATGGTGCGATCCGTCGACCTCGAAGGCGGTGTCGCCACCATCGGCATCGACCTCACCACCGCAGGTTGTCCAATGAAACAGCGCATCACCGATGACGTCAAGGGTGCTGCCGCGCGCGTCACCGGCGTCACCGACGTGCAGGTCGAGCTAGGTGTGATGAGTGAAGAGCAGCGCCTCGAACTGCGCTCCAAGCTACGCGGCGGCAAGCCCGAGCCCATCATTCAGTTCACGCAACCGGGCAACATGACCCGTATTTATGCAATCGCATCTGGCAAGGGCGGCGTGGGCAAGTCCACCGTCACCGCCAACCTCGCTGCGGCCATGGCCAAGGACGGGCTCAAGGTGGGCGTTTTGGACGCCGACATTTTTGGCTTCTCAATTCCCGGCATGCTTGGCGTTGAGGGCCAGCCCACCCGCCTGGACGACATGCTGTTGCCACCTATTGCGCACGAGGTGAAGGCCGTATCGATTGGCATGTTTGTGCCCGAGGGCCAGCCGGTGGTGTGGCGCGGGCCCATGCTGCACCGCGCTATCGAGCAGTTCTTGGCTGACGTGTACTGGGGCGACCTGGATGTGTTGCTACTCGACCTTCCCCCTGGCACTGGCGACATTGCCATCTCGGTCGCCCAGTTGCTCCCTCATGCAGAGCTCGTGGTGGTGACCACTCCTCAGACCGCTGCGGCCGGTGTCGCTGAGCGTGCTGGCTCCATCGCGACCCAGACGTCTCAGAATGTGGTGGGCGTGATCGAGAATATGTCGTGGCTCGAGCAGCCTGATGGTTCGCGCATGCACTTGTTTGGCGAAGGTGGCGGGCAGATTGTCGCCGACCGGCTGTCCAAGACCCTTGGCACTAGCGTTCCCATGCTGGGCCAGATCCCCCTGGACATTGTGGCGCGCGAGGCGGGAGACGCTGGCACCCCGGTGGTGATCTCCCACCCAGACTCAGCCGCAGCACAGGCCCTCACGGCTGCGGCCAGGTCATTGTCGGCGCGTCAACGCGGCCTTGCGGGGCGCTCGCTTGGCGTCACGCCCGTCTCTCGCTAAGACCAAAATTGGCCGATGCGCGGTTCACCTAGGTGAGCCGCGCATCGGCCAATCAGTAGTTGAGTAGTTCTGTGGTCTAACCCCTCACGCGGTTACCTGGCTTCCAGCCCACGATGATGGCTGCGACAACTCCCGCGAGCAGGCTTCCGGTTGCCACCGGCGGGGTGCCAAGAGCCACCAAGAGTGCTTCGTTGAAGCCGGGTCCCCCGATGCCGAGTTCCGACAGGCCAGGGATGCTCCCACCCACCATGCCGGTCACTGCCATCACGTGCACGCCAATGACGGTCACCACTAGCGTCTCGACTTGCCTAGCGACATTGCGCAAAATTGACAGGTAGCGCACCGTGAAGCCCACGGCTGCCGAGAGCAGCGTGCCCAGAATGATCAATGCGAGCGCGCTCGGTTCAGAGGGCACCAATACCGACAGCAGTAGTCCCACAGCAATCGCTACGACAAGGCCAGCAGCGAGCGGGCCTGCCGGGTTGCCCCTGACTCCATCCAACACTGAGCCCTTGAGTTCACCATCGTGGCGACCGGCGGTGGCCTCACGAGCGGCGATCGCGTCTTGCTGAGCCGTCTCAGGCACCGCTGCGGCGTCTGCTACGACGGCCTCGGGACGTTGGTCGACTGGGGTGGGGCTCGCATCGGCCGTATTCGAGGCATCCGGGGTATCCGAGGTACCCGAAGTTGAAGTAGCCGGAGCCGGTTTGCTCGCGGGCTTGCGGACTGAGGTCTTACGGGTCACCGGCTTTTTCGCAGGCCCAGTATTGGGTGCGTCGGGTGTGTTGTCAGTCATCGGGGTCCTCCTGATGAATTGGGTGAACTCATGGTACGTCTTC
>CAZHTO010000055.1:0-1936 GCA_964535845.1 uncultured Demequinaceae bacterium
CTGTGGTCACTGAGCTCGCGGCGACGTCGGCGTTCGAAGGCAAACTCAGTGAGGTTCGATCTGCGGGAGCAACACCGAGCTTCACCGCTGCGGCGATAGCGTTGGCGAGCAGAATCGCTCGGCGATACGGCGGTTCTATGTGGGACGTGCTGCGTCTCATGGCGCCGCCCCGAGTGGCGAGCGTAGAAAAGCGCGACTGGGAAAAGCCTGCGCATGACCTGCCCGATCCCTATGCTGCCGCCACGGCTGCCCCCCCTAACCCCGATAACCCCGCTGACCCTGCTAAAGCTGCTAAACCCGATAACCCCGCTGCCCCCCCTAACCCCGCTGCGCCACTAATCGCCGGGCCAGGCGAGCGTGTCGTATGGGAAGCGCTACCCGAACTCTCCCAACGCACCAGCGTCGCCCGCGGCCCACTGATCGCTGCCGCTGTTGAGACGGCGGCGACTGGCGCATCGGCCGTATTGGTAGTGCCCGATGCCCGCGCCGTGACGTCCCTACTCGCCGAATGCGAGCGGCTGGGTCTCAAACGATGGACCGCACGCTCTGGAGGGCAGGTCGCGGTGCTCGACCACGACGACGGCCCGGCAGTGCGATTCGGTAGCTACCTCGCGGCCATGCACGGCCACGCTCGCATCGTGATTGGCACCCGGCCCACCGTGATGCAGCCCGTGCCCAATCTGGGCCTCATCGCCGTGTGGGACGAGGCGAACGGTGCACTCGAAGACCCGCATGCCCCATACCCGCACGCCCGCACCGTGGCAGCGATGCGCGCAGAAGAAGGCGCGTCCCTCATCCTGGGCGGCTATGCGCTGAGCGCCGATGCCGTTGCGCTCGTCGAACATGGGTGGGCGCGTGCGGTGAGCCCGTCTCGCGACCAGGTGCGTGAGTCTGTCCCCGCGGTAGACGTGCTGACCGCCGAGCGTCGCGACGCTGAAGGGGGCGCCGGGTGGCACTGGCTGCCAGGGAGCGTGCTGCGGTCCGTACGCGACGCAGTCCAGCGCGGGCCCGTCGCAATCGTGGTGCCACGCGCAGGCTACGTCCGCGCCACAGCATGCGCCAGGTGTGAAGCGTGGGCCGAGTGCCTCGAATGCTCATCCCTGTTGGGAATCGGCGCCGCCAACGCGGCCCCGGTATGCCTAGACAACGGGCATGTGCAGGCGAGCTGGCACTGTCCCGAGTGCCAAAACTCCGCGCTCAAGCACGTACGTCAGGGCGCAGACCGCATCGCGGAGCAACTTAAACGCATGCTTGGCGACATTCCGCTCACGGTCTCGACCGCGACGGCTGGCGTGGTTGCCGACAACGCGGTGTCGGAGGGGGTGGTGCTTGCGACGCCCGCAGCCGTACCCGCAGTCGTGGGTGGCTATAGCCATATCGTGATCACGGATGCAGGCGTGCCCGCGGGAACAGGGCTAGGCGGCGAGCTCAAAGCGATCCGCTGGTGGCTCAGCGCCGCAGCCCTTGCCCGCTCACGTCGCAACGGTGGAGCCGTCACCATCGTGGGCGAGGTGCCGCCGCTCGTGCGCCGCGCACTATCCACATGGACTCCCGGCGAAGCCGCCCGGGAACAGTTTGCTGAACGGCGCGATCTCGGATTACCGCCGCACAGGCGCTATGTCACGCTTCACGGCGAACCAGGAGCCGTGCGGGCCGCACTCGATGCCGCAGGCGTCACCGGCGAGCTGACTGGCACCATCACCGAGATCGCTCTCGATGGCGGCATCGGCGTGCTGTTGCCCCGGTCGCGCACCCAAGCAGTGGTCGACGTACTGCGCGCCCACGTCAAGGCTGCCTCGAAAGATCGCGTGGAACTACGGCTGAGGGTTGACGGACCGCTCAGCGCCTGACACCCGCCGCTGTCACTGCACCACAAGCATTCGCCGCTATCGCTAGCACCAAACCCGCTGCCAGCGCCGCCTACGATGGAACCCAT
>CAZHTO010000055.1:2036-7336 GCA_964535845.1 uncultured Demequinaceae bacterium
CGCCGCTATCGCTAGCACCAAACCCGCTGCCAGCGCCGCCTACGATGGAACCCATGCGTCTGATCTTTGCCGGTACCCCCGCGATAGCCCTTCCTAGCCTCAAAGCCCTCGCGGAACGGCACACCATCGCCGCCGTCATTACGCAACCCGACGCCCGAGGCAAGCGGGGCCGCGAACTGCACCCCTCGCCCGTCAAGGCCTATGCCCTCGAACAGGGGTGGGACGTGTTGACGCCTGCCCGCGCATCGGCCGCTGAATTTATCGACCAAGTCCACGCGCTCGATGCCGACGCCGCCGCGGTTGTCGCCTATGGCCAGATTCTCAAGCCCGAGCTTTTGGCGGCCACCCGCCACGGCTGGGTCAACCTGCACTTCTCGTTGCTACCCGCATGGCGCGGGGCTGCGCCGGTTCAACGCTCCCTGATGGCCGGCGACGACGTCACCGGGGCAACCGCCTTTTTGCTCGATGAGGGCATGGATACTGGCCCCGTGATCGGCACCATGGCTGAGACGGTGCGCGCCACGGACACCTCCGGAACCCTGTTGGAGCGGCTCGCGCAGGTGGGCGCCCCGCTACTGGTCCAGTCCCTCGAGGCACTCGTTGCAGGCGCCGCCAGTCCAGAACAGCAACCCGACGACGGGGTAAGCCACGCGGCGAAATTGTCTCGCGAAGACGCGTATGTGCGCTGGGAGCGGCCCGCCCACGTAGTGGACCGTCAGATCCGCGGGTGCACGCCCGCACCCGGCGCGTGGACAACGCTGCCGGATGGCACCGCCCTCAAACTCGGCCCCGTGCGCGTGCGAACCGACTTACCGGCTACCGTTCCGGGTCAATTGGCCGAACACGACGGCGCCATCACCGTCGGCACGGGAGGCGACCCCGTCCAACTCGACTGGGTGCAACCCGCGGGCAAGGGTCAGGTCGAGGCCGCCGCGTGGTGGCGTGGCGCGCGCCTTGGTGACTCTGCCGTCTTGGGTGACGCGTGAGCCGGGCACGGGACGTCGCCTACGACTGCGTGCGCGCCGTGATGTCCGAAGACGCGTACGCAAACCTGGTGCTGCCCGGCATGATCGAGCGGGCCAAACTGGACGGCCGCGACGCTGCCTTCGCCACGGAACTCGCTTACGGCGCGCTCCGCATGCGCGGGTTGTACGACGCAGTCATTGGCAAGGCTGCCCGCCGCGATGCTGACAGTCTGGACCCTGAAGTGCGCGCTGCCTTGTGGCTCGGCGTCCACCAGGTGCTCGCCATGCGGGTGCCCGTGCACGCCGCCGTCTCCGAGACCGTCAACCAGGTGCGTCGGGTTGCTGGCCCAGGCGCCGCAAAGTTCGCCAATGCCGTCATGCGCCGCGCCACTGAGAAGACGGCCGATGCGTGGCTCACCACCGTCGCACCCGGCACCTCCCGTAGGGCGACCGCCACGCGACACTCGCACCCTGAGTGGATTGTGGGAGAGCTCGAAGCGTCACTTGCCGCTGACGGCAGAGCAGGCCAAATCGAAAGCCTGCTTGAGTCCCACAACACAGCCGCGCTGGTGACGCTCGTGGCTCGTCCTGGGCTCGCTGACCGCGACGAGGTTGCGGACCACACTGGCGGTGAGCCGGGAAAGTTGTCGCCGTGGGCTGTGACGCTGCCGAGTGGACGCCCCGGTGATGTCGCGGGGATGGCTGACGGCACCGTGGCCGTCCAAGATGAGGGCAGCCAGGTCGTGGCCGGAGCGCTGGCGGCCGTGAAAGGCATTGAACCGGGGGAGCGGTGGCTCGACATGTGTGCCGGCCCCGGTGGCAAGGCCGCGCTACTCGGTGCGATCGCTGCGTCTCATGGCGCACACCTTGATGCGCTCGAGCTTCATCCACACCGAGCCGATTTGGTAAGGCGATCCGTGGGCGCAATACCCGAGGGAACCGTCGATGTTCATGTGGGCGATGCGACCTCGTGGGGACAGGCCGGCACCTATCAACGGATTGTGCTCGACGCCCCATGTTCAGGGCTCGGAGCGCTCCGACGACGGCCCGAGTCACGCTGGCGCCGCACCCCGGAAGACGTGGCCCAACTGACAGCTCTGCAGCGCGACCTTCTGGCTCAAGCCGAGCATCTCTTGGCACCCGACGGCGTGCTCGCGTACATCACGTGCTCGCCGGTGGTTACAGAAACCCTCGATATTGTCGCAGGGTCGTCGCTTGAAGCTCTTGACGCACGTGAGTCGGTCGCGGCCGTGACCGGTACTGCTGCGGGCGACTGGGGCACTGGTCCCCATGTGCAACTGTGGACCCACGTACACGGCACTGACTCGATGTTCTTGGCACTGCTGCACAAGAGAGCCTGAGCCACGATTTCCCCTATCGCTGAACGACCAAAAACAGCGACCCGGGCGACTAGGCTCGCACCTATGGGTATTCAGATTGCGCCGTCGATATTGGCGGCAGACTTTGCGAACCTCGAACGTGACATCGTTGCGGTCGCTAACGCCGACTGGCTGCACGTCGACGTCATGGACGCGCACTTTGTGCCCAATCTGACCTTGGGTTTGCCTGTGCTCGAGCGCATTGCGCAGGTGGCGCCCATGCCTATCGACGCCCACCTGATGATCGAAAACCCAGACCACTGGGCGCCACGCTATGCAGAGGCCGGCGCCACGTCAGTCACCTTTCACTACGAGGCAGCTAAGAACCCTGTCGCCATCGCCCGTGACTTGAGAGCGCTCGGTGCACGCGCATCGGTCGCATTGAAGCCTGGAACCGACGTCGATGCGGTGCTCAACGACCTCAAAGAGTTCGACATGGTGCTTGTCATGACGGTCGAGCCCGGCTTTGGCGGCCAGTCGTTCATGCCCGGCATGCTCGGCAAGTTCAAGGCTCTGCGCGCGGCCGCGGAGGGCCTAGACCACGACCTGTGGCTGCAGTCTGATGGCGGAATTTCGCGCGACACCATCGAAGACGTCGCGGCGGCCGGGTGTGATGTGTTTGTGGCCGGCTCTGCCGTCTATGGCGCCCACTCCCCAGGTGAAGAGGTCGACACCCTGCGGGAGATGGCGCGGCGCGCCCGTGGTTCGCATGGTTAGCTCCCCAGATCACCTCACCCCCGACCACCGCACTGTCGCAAGCGCGATGGACAGGGCCGTTGAAATCGCAAACCGCGGCCCCGCGTACGGCCCCAACCCTCAAGTGGGTTGCGTACTGCTCGCGGCCGCGCAACCAGGAGCAAAGGACCGTGCTGTCCTTGGGGTCGGGTGGCACCAGGGCGCCGGCACCCCTCACGCAGAAGCCGCCGCGATCACTAACGCGCGCGAGCGCGGTCACGACCTCACCGGTGCTACGGCAGTAGTGACACTCGAACCTTGCTCCCACACTGGCCGGACTGGCCCATGCGTCGACGCTCTCTCACAGGCCGGTGTGGCCGAGGTGATCTACGCAGTCGCCGACCCGGGCGCCACTTCAGGCGGCGGGGCCGAGGTTCTTAATGAGCGCGGAATCGTCGCCTGGCGCGAGCCCCACGACGGTGCCACGGCCCTGACCCATCGCTGGCACACCTCCATGAGCCTGGGCCGCCCGTACGTCATCGCTAAGTGGGCCGCAACGCTCGATGGGCGCATGGCTGCCGCCGACAACACCTCAATCTGGATCACCGGCCCCGAGGCACGCGCACACGCCCACAGCGTGCGGGCCGCGATAGACGCGATCGCGGTTGGCACTGGGACTGTGCTTGCCGACAACCCCGAGTTGTCCGCACGCCCAGACGGAGTGGTAGCCGGCCACCAGCCGCTGAGAGTGATTTTGGGTAGCGCCCCCACACCAGGATCGCGGGTGTGGCGCGACGACAATGCTGTGGCCATTGCTTCTCACGACCCCGCCCGCGTGCTCGCTGAACTCTTTGAGCGCGAGGTCCGCACGCTCGTCGTCGAAGGTGGCCCCACGGTGTTGTCCGCATTCTTCCGGGCCGGCTTAGTCGATGAAGTCAACGCGTACATTGCACCCGTGTTGTTAGGGGCAGGTCCGTCAGTGGTGGATGGCCTGGGAATCGCCACGATGTCTCATGCGTTGAGAGGTAAGGACGTGACCATCAAGCCGCTTGGCGCAGATACCCTGGTCATTGCTCATTTTTCGAAAGGGTCTTGATGTTTACGGGAATCGTTGAGGCCGTCGGCACGGTCCAAAACGTGGTCGACGACGGCTCGCGGTCGCGGCTCACCATCACTGCTGAGGGCTTTGTGGGAGACCTCGTTCATGGCGAGTCAATCGCAGTGGACGGCGTGTGCCTCACAGTGGCGGGCGAGACGTCAGACGGCTGGATTGCGGACGTGATGCGCGTGACCCGCGAGACCACCACGCTCAACAATGTCGCGGGCGGCACCCGCGTCAACCTTGAGCGGGCGTTGCGCGCCGATGGCCGCCTGGGCGGGCACATTATGCAAGGGCACGTTGACGGGCTCGCACAACTCGTGGAGCGCGACTCGCACCCTGAGTGGGACGACTTCACGTTCGAGTTGCCTACCGACCTGGTGCGCTACGTCGTGCCTAAGGGCTCGATCGCACTCAACGGGGTCTCGCTGACCGTTGCTGCGCTCGACGGTAACCGCGCGACCGTTTCCCTCATCCCCACCACGCTCGCCGACACGACGCTGGGCGAGGTAGCTATTGGCGACCACGTTAATGTCGAAGTGGATGTTGTGGGCAAGTACGTTGAATCGATGTTGGAGGCACGCTCATGAACGGCGCAGATGTCGCTCTTGTTGAGCGCGCACTTGCAGATCTCAGGGCCGGCAAGCCCGTCCTCGTTGCCGACTCGCGGCACCGGGAAAACGAGGCGGACTTCATCATGTCCGCCCAAACCACCACGGTCGAGTGGGTCGCGTGGGGCATTCGCCACTCGAGCGGCTACCTGTGTGCTCCCATGCCTGGGCCACGGGCCGATGCGCTTAACTTGCCGCTAATGGTTCCTAACAGCCAAGACCCACGTCGCACTGCGTATACCGTTTCGGTCGACGCCGCTGAGGGCATCACTACTGGTATTTCGGCTGCAGACCGCCACAAAACTCTCCAAGTACTTGCGAACCCTGAGACGTGCGTCGACGATATTATTCGGCCCGGTCACGTACTGCCGTTGCGCGCGGTCGCCGGGGGAGTGCTACACCGTCCCGGTCACACCGAGGCTGCCGTGGACCTTGTGCGCCTTGCCGGCCTTGAGCCCGTTGCAGTGATCGCGGAACTGGTCAATGACGACGGCACCATGATGCGTACCGGCGACACCCGAGCGATGGCCGAACGTGAAGACCTGGTCTTTATGAGCATCGCGGACCTTAT
>CAZHTO010000055.1:7436-13305 GCA_964535845.1 uncultured Demequinaceae bacterium
CGCGACACCGTTGACGCCAACACGGACCTAGGCTTCCCCATTGATCGGCGCGAATACGGTGCTGCAGCCGCGATTTTGCTTGATCTCGGAATCTCTGAGGTGCGCCTCATGACGAACAATCCCGCCAAGGTCGAGGCCATGCGCGCCTCTGGCATTGGTGTTGCCGAGCGCATTCCTCACCACTTTGGTGAACACCCCGAAAACGAGGCGTACCTGCGCACTAAGATCGAACGCATGGGCCACCTACTGGGAGACAACGCATGAGCGGCGACGGCGCACCAACAATTTCTGTGGACGGCAAGGGCCTCACAGTAGAGATTGTCGCGAGCTTGTGGCACACGGACGTCATGGACGGCTTAGTCAACGGCGCGGTGCGTGCCGCTGAGGCTGCCGGCGCCGACTACCGGATTACCCGGGTGGCCGGCGCCTTCGAACTCACCGTCGTTGCCGAGCACTTGGCTCGCAATGGGGCCGATGCGATTGTGGCGTTAGGCGTAGTGGTCCAGGGCGAGACGCCTCACTTTGAATACGTGTGCCAGTCCGTCACGCTTGGTCTCACTGAGGTGTCGCGTGCGCACGCAGTCCCGCTGGGCTTTGGTGTCCTCACAGTTGATGACGTTCAGCAGGCACTCGACCGCGCTGGCCTTGAGTCTTCGAAGGAAGATAAAGGGGCCGAATCTGTCGAAGCCGCGCTCGCCACGGCACTCACGCTGCGCGCCCTGCCCTAGGGTGGTCCCGTGAAGACGTTCGACGAACTCTACGAGGAACTTGCCACTCGCGCCGCTGAGCGCCCCGAGGGCTCTGGCACCGTCAAGCTTTTGGACGCTGGTGTTCATACCATCGGTAAAAAGCTTGTTGAAGAAGCTGCGGAGTCATGGATGGCTGCCGAGTATGAGTCTGACGAAGAAACCGCAGAAGAGATCTCTCAGTTGATCTATCACGCGCAAGTGATGATGGTTGCTAAGGGGCTCACGCCCGCGGATATTTACCGCTACCTGTAAATCACGACTGTCAAGGAGAGCTGTGCTCCGCATCGCCGTCCCAAACAAGGGATCCCTGTCCGAGCCTGCCGCCCAGCTATTGCGCGAAGCGGGGTACAAGCAGCGCCGTGACCCCCGCGAGTTGGTGCTCGTGGATGCCCGGAACAAGATTGAGTTTTTCTTTTTGCGTCCGCGCGACGTCGCGGTCTACGTGGGATCCGGCACCGTTCATGCTGGTATTACGGGCCGCGACCTGTTGTTGGACTCCCGTGCGACCGCGACCGAGCACCTTGAACTGGGTTTTGGCACATCAACCTTCCGCTACGCCGCACCTGCTGGCGAGATCGACAGCATCGAAGGGCTGGCAGGCAAGCGCGTGGCGACGAGCTACCCGCGTTTGGTCGAGAACCACCTCAAGTCGTTTGGTGTTGAGGCGGAGGTCGTCAGGCTTGATGGCGCCGTCGAGTCGTCGGTGCGCTTGGGAGTGGCCGATGCGGTGGCAGACGTGGTCTCTACCGGCACCACTTTGCGCGCCGCTGGTTTGGAAATTATTGGTGACCCGATCTTGAAGTCTGAGGCGATCTTGATTAAGGGACCCGAGGTCACTGACGAGAAGCTCGCTGTCGTCACTGGCCGCCTACGTGGGGTGCTGATGGGGCGCCAGTTTGTGTTGGTCGACTACGACGTGCCTAACGAGTGCCTTGAGAACGCCATCAAGGTAAACCCCGGTGCTGAGGCTCCCACTGTCACTCCGCTGCACGGCAAGGATTGGCACGCGGTTCGCGTGATGGTGCCGCGCGCAGAACTGAACCAAGTGATGGACCGGCTTTACGAGGCTGGTGCCCGCGCCATTTTGAGCACTGAACTATTGGCAGTACGCGTGTAAATGTCACAGATCCCCGCAGAGCAACGTCGGCTCAACCTGATGCTTGCGTTAAGCGCCACCCGTAGGCGGCTTACGCGCGAAGAGATTCGCGCGCGGGTTGACGGCTACGAGAAGGTGCCTGCGGGGGCAACTGATAGTGAACGCGAGCGCGCCGACAGTGCGTTCCAACGCATGTTTGAGCGCGACAAAGACGAGCTACGCCGCATGGGTGTGCCACTTAAAACCGTGGTCGACCCTATCCATCAGGACGATTTGGGTTATCGCATTGATGGCGACAGCGCGATGCCAGACATCGATGTGTCAGTCCAAGACGCCGCAATTTTGGCGCTGGCTGTTGAGTACTGGCAGGGTGCTTCGCTCGCGAGTGATGCACGTATGGGTTTTGCCAAGATCATGTCTGCCATCGAGCACGCGAGTAGCGCCCGGGTGGGTGCTAGTGACAGCGCCGATGAGGTCTTGCCCTACGGCGGCGTGGCGACGACCGCGGGCCACGATGCGACTGCCACGCTGGCGGAGGCAATCGTGGATCGCCAAACGGTGCGTTTCGAATATGCATCGGCGAGTTCCAGTACCGCCCGCCGCACGGTACAGCCATGGCGGATTCTGATGCGTGCCGGCGTCGAATACCTGATTGGGTGGGACACCGACCGGGAAGCGCAGCGCACCTACCGGTTAGGGCGCATTGTGGGGCGCGTGCGGGTATTGGGTGAGCCAGATGCCTTTGAACGACCAGAGACCATCGCTCTTGGGGACCTTGACCAGTCGCGCCCGGTGCTGACGGCACTGGTGGGCCTCAAACCAGAGACGGGGCACGCTTTGCGTAGGCGCAGCGAGCCTGCCGGGGAGCGGGAAGGCTGGGATCTGGTGAGCGTGCCGTACCGTCACGAGGACCTATTGCGTGCAGAAATCTTGGGGCTTCAGGGCAACGCGCGTGCGTTTGAGCCCGCCTCCCTCGTCGAGTCAGTGGTGAGCCACACACGCGCTGCTCAGGAGGTGGCTCGTGGCTGAAACTTCCCGCGACCGCCTGGTGCGCGTATTGGGCATGATCGCCTATCTCGAGGCGCACGGCACCACCACGTTTGAAGTGCTTGCGGAGCACTTTGGGGTGACCCGCGCGCGCATTGAAAAGGATCTGTGGTCCCTCACCACGAGCGGTATTCCGCCGTATATGCCAGATGAGTGCATTGAGTTTGATTTCACCGACCTCGAGGACGGGCTTGCCACGCTTGTGGAGTCGCAGGGCGCCTCGCAGGTGCGGCTGTCGGGCCGCGAGGCCGTAGCGCTCATTGGTGCTCTCGCGACTCTAGTGTCGGCTGGCACTGCGCCACCTGGGGCTAACGCGGTGCTCACAAAAATCCAAGACGCCTACGGTGGTCCCGCACCTGTGGAGGTGGTGGGGGAGCTGTCTTCGGCAGATGCGGTAGTGGTCGCGGCCGTCCAAGAGGGCATTACCGGTGGTGACGCCGTGCGTATTGCCTATATCGATGCTCAAGACCGACGCACGGAGCGGGTGATCGAACCGCATCGGCTCGTGGCCATCGATGGGGTGGGCTACGTCGAGTGCTATTGCCTGAAGGCAGACGACTATCGCACCCTTCGGTTAGACCGCATCGCTGCCGCGACCCCTGCGGGCGTGATGATCACTCACCCCGCGAGCGAGTCCCACGGCTTCACGCTCGAACCTCAGTTCGACGCCACACTGACAATAGCTCGGGGTGCTCGATGGGCCTTTGAAGATATTGTGGGTGTCGACATTACGGATGAAGGCGACGTCGCTACGGTGCGTTTTGGGGTATCCCATGTGGAGTGGGCGGCCGCCAGGGTGCTTTCTGTCGCACCCCACGTCAAGAGTGTCGAGCCCGATGACCTGAGGCAAGCAGTGGCTCACCACGCCAATGCGGTCGCAATAGCCCATTCCGTCTAGACTGACATCACGGAACCACTAGAGGAGAAGATCGCATGGGACCCCGCGAAATAGTCATCATTGCGCTGGTCGTAGTGCTCTTGTTTGGGGCACCCAAACTCCCTCAGCTGGCTCGCAGCATTGGCAAGTCCATGCGCATTTTGAAAGATGAGACGCGCAGCCTTTCTGACGACGACAAGTCCCGCGGAGCCAGCAACGGTGCTCGCGATGAGGAGCAAGCGGTAGACGACGGTATCGCCGACAACCGTGGTCCAGACCACCGCGGGTTTGATAGGCCCAACGCGGACAACAAGGGCTCGGGCGACGACGGGCGTGCCCACAGCTAAATCGCGCCGGCAGGCTGCCGAGGGGCGCATGCCGCTCAGGGCGCACCTCAGGGAGTTCCGAAACCGGCTCATTCTGAGCATTATCGGGATCGTTGTCGGCTCCATTGCTGGATGGTTCTTCTTTGACCCGGTCTTCGATGCGCTACAAGCGCCCGTAGTAGAACTGGCCGCGCGCGAAGACTCGCTTGTCTCGGTGAACTTCGCCGCAGTGGTCTCTGCGCTAGATATGCGCATCAAGGTGTCACTGTTTTTGGGCTTTGTGGGAACCTCGCCGTGGTGGCTCTACCAGTTGTGGGCCTTCATCGCGCCGGGTCTTAACAAAAAAGAGAAGCGGTACACCTTCGGATTCTTAGGCACCGCAATCCCACTGTTCTTAGCTGGCATCGCGCTGGCCTGGTGGGTATACCCGCGGGCAATCGAGATTCTTACTGGCTTTACACCTGAGGGTGGCGCCAACCTGCTCGATGCCCAGATGTTCATGTCTTTCGCTTTGCGTCTGTTCGTGGCCTTTGGCATTGCCTTCGTATTCCCCGTTGTCATGGTGTCGCTCACGTGGGCCGGATTGGTGCGCGCCCGCACGTGGCTCAAGGGCTGGCGATGGGCCATCTTGATCATTTTCATTGCCGCGGCAGTACTCACGCCCACACCCGACGTCGTGACCATGATGACGATGGCGATTCCCATGTGTCTGCTTTACTTTGGCGCGGTGGGCGTGGGTCATCTACGCGAGCGTTACCGGACTAAGCGCGAGGTATGAGCACTCTCGGGGTGATTTCCAACCCCACGTCAGGATCCGGCAGGGGCGCAAAGCTCGCCGCCCATACGATCGCGCTACTAGCCACCCGTGGTCACAAAGTGCGGGATCTGTCCCGTGGCTCGTGGTCCGCCTCACTGGACTGGGCACGCGAAGGGCATCGCGACCTCGACGCTCTGGTGGTGGTGGGCGGGGACGGCACCGTCCATTTGGGCCTGCAAGCGTGCGTGCCTGCGGGCTTACCCCTCGGAATTGTCGCTGCCGGCTCGGGCAACGACATCGCTGCCTCCCTTGGTCTTCCCATCCATGACATTCCCGCGTCGGTTGCGGCGATTGAGTCCGGACTGGATGGCTCCACTGCGATGATGGACGTGGGACGCATCGACGGGCCGGGAGTGGCAGAACGGCGAGGGCGCAGGTACTTTGCGGCAGTGTTGTCCGTGGGGCTTGACGCCGCAGTAGCCGACTATGCAAGCCGCATCACATGGCCGCGTGGCCCCATCAAATACAAGGTCGCCACGGCACGAATATTGCCCCGCTTCAAGCCCTACGGCGTGCACATTGAAGTCGATGGTCAGCATATTGACCAGCGTTGCACCCTCGTCGCTATCGCAAATAGTCCCATGTTTGGTGGCGGCCTCACGATCTCGCCCGAGTCATCTATGACCGATGGCGAGTTCGAGTTGCTGTTGGCAGAAGCGATGAGCCCATGGGCCATCGCCAAAATCTTTCCCAAGCTCTACAAGGGAACTCACCTCGATGACCCAAGAGTGCGAGTCGTACGTGCCAAGCGCGTGCGCATCGGCAGTAGTGACGTGGGAGCGTTACTGCCGCCCGCATCGGCCGATGGTGAATTAATTGGCCCAGTGCCACTTGATGTGCGCGTAATGCCCCACGCATTGCAGGTATTGGGTGGTAAGCCAGATACCCTGAGGGTATGAGCTCTCCTGCGGAAAGATACGCTGCCGCGAAGGCCCGGGCTCGCCAAAGCGACCTCGG
>CAZHTO010000056.1:0-13252 GCA_964535845.1 uncultured Demequinaceae bacterium
TGCTGGCCTTGGGGTGCCGGCCCTTTCTGACCAGCTGCTGAATCGTAGGCACTACTTCTCCGTTGCTCGTGTGAAAGAAAACTCGTGATGGTCCGACCCCCGCGCCCGGGCGTGTCGAAAATGATGGTGCGATGCGTTCCCGTACGGGCACGCACGAGGGCCCGGCGGCGCGGGCACGAACGTCAACGATACCCGCACGGCGCGGCTCCGTCAAAGCAAGATCAGTGAAAAGTTCCCAAGGGGCCTTCTCCTGGCCTGCGCGGCGACAGAACCCGCCCGCACTCGCGTGCCTATACTACCGCCCACCGTCACCCATGAGAGCCAGAGATAAGAGCGCGGATTCACGGCAAAATCTGAATACTGGCTGACCTTGTTGAATCCAGCAGGCCTTCGCGGGTTTGCTCGGCAGGTTCCGGAGCACTTTCGCGGCGACGCAGTGCAATGCCGGCGCCCAAACCCGCGAGCGCGAGCAAGCCCGCAGCTCCCGCCGCGATCGTGAACGTCTGAGTGGACGCATGTGGGCGTTCGCTCGCTACCGGCACCAGATGCACGGCAGAGGGAGCTTGGGTGGGGGCCTCCATCCCAGTGAAGGGATTGGCTGGACCGCGCTGATCGCTACCCGGAATGAGCGTGATCGCGTCGTATGGCTGGACAGCGCCCCAGCCGTTCTTGTCGTCACGACTGTCAGCGTTGCCTCGCGCGGCACTTGCGAGCAGTCGGTAGCTGAGCTCATCAGGCGAGTCGTGAGGGTGAGAATCAAGCACCAATGCGGCCGATGCGCTGGCATAAGCAGTCGCATAACTGGTCGAAGGCACGTCCTGGTTGAACCAGCAGTCCCCGCCGCCAGTGGCCGCGGTGAGCACATCTTGGCCAGGAGCGGCAAGGTCTACGTGAGGACCATGGATGGAGTGCTCAGTGACAAGACCCGTTCGGTCCAACGCCGCCACCGCGAGCGCGCCATCATGAGCACCGGGGTACCTAGGGCCATCTTCGAGTGACGTCGCCGTCTCGCGGTTGCCTGCGCTTGCCACCACTAGCGCGCCTGCGCGATGTGCTTTGGCTACCGCCGCACGTACATCGGGGTGGTCCTGATGATCACTCAGCGAGACATTAATGATGTCGGCACCATTGTCTGCGGCCCACTCGATGCCCTGGGCGAGCCGCACGGAGCTGGGCCCGTAGCCCGCTTCTGCCGCTTGCTGACTACGGCTTTGGAAAACCCGCACGGACAGCAGTCTTGCGTCTGGCGCGAGCCCCACCACGCCAGAGCCGTCCACCTCTTGCGCGGCGATGATTCCCGCGATCGCGGTGCCATGGCCGTCGAAGTCTGCCGTGCCGCCCTTGCCCTCACCGTCCCCCACCAAGTCGATCCCGCCAATCACGACATCACGTAGATGGGCGTTATTGACGTCTATTCCGGAGTCCACTACTGCCACCACTACCCCGGCACCCGTGGCCCGTTCCCAGGCAGCCTCGGTTTGGATCAACCGGAAAGCCGGCGGAGTCTCCTCGGTGAATTGAACATTCCCCGGCCTGCACTCCGTTATTGTGGCATCGGCCACGAGCGACTGGTCAGAGTCGGGAGTGTCTGACCCCGGTTCTGTGCCAATAACGCGGCCCGAGGGCGTCGCCCCAGCCGCCTCAACGGTGAGAGCCGGGCCCGAGGTGAAGTACTGCATCCATACCTGCGGGATATTCACTACATCAGTATCGCCGTCGTAACCCAGGCGTGAAAGCACCGCCGCATCGGCCGCTGGAAGTGGAAAAGCGGTTCCTGATTCGTCAACGAGAACCAGCTCAAGGGTTGATTGGTCCCCGCGACCTCCAGATGCGACCAGCGCGCCCGCGCGCGACGCCACCTGCACGCCCCCCGCTTCAGGGATGGGTGCTTGAGCGAGCGTGGTGGACGCTATACCTGACGAGCTGTGTTGCAGTAAGCCGCACGGTGCACTCTCTCGGGCGAAGGGCTCCAGCGGATCCGTGGGCCAGTTTGCGGCACCGGCACCGGCCGATGCGGTGGGCAAGGTAGCAATCGCACTTGGGGCAACCTCCCGCTCGCCACCCAAGTAACTGCCAGTTCCCAAGAGGTACATCTGGTAGGCAAGAGGGCTAATCGCAGCAAGCTCACCGTCTTCAGTAACCAGAAAGCGGTTGGTACTGCTTTCGGGATACACCACTGCTCCGATCACGAGCGACCCGTCGCCCAAGGGCTCACCAGCTCGCTCGATATTCAAAGCCTCTAGCGGTGCCCCCTCGTCGAAAAGGTTGAGCCACCGTGAATCCACCTGCACTTCAGTGGCTTCAGCGAGACCCGCTGAACGAAGCACCGCATCGGCATTTTGAGCACTTACCGCGTAGCGGTATCCCCCGGCAACGACGTACGTCTTGCCTTCGCTCACGACCACCACACCCGCACCGGTCTCTTCTGCGTCAGGGTCACCTGGCACACTCACCGCGGTGCCAGCCGGGGCGGCACAAGCCGTCCAACCTGAGCCCGCCAACGCACTAGCCGCAGGGACGTCGTCAGGGGCGCCCACAATACCGATTACCGGGCCCACAGGGATGTCCGCGATAGAGCCGGAATCCGTCGAAATTACCTGGAACTCATTCGCCTCGACCAAAAGGCGGGCGCTCGTAGTGTTCAGCACCGGATACAACGTGCCTTCCACAGACAAATAACGCGAGCCCGTGTCTTTCACCATCACCAGGCGGTTAGATTCCCAGCCAAGCGGAAGACCCGGGTTAGCGAAGCCATAGAAAACTCCCCCCAGAAGCACCATCGCGGCCAGAACCACGCCACCGATGACTGCCTTAAGAGGCGACTTTGGCTCGACCTCTTTACCGCCAGGGGCCCCCGCGGTGAACGCCGCTAAAAGCCTGCGCCGACTGTACGACTGCGCATCGATCAGATCCTTTTTGGTCGCCATCGATTAGGCCCAGCCTGCCGTGATCACACCTAATGGCAACAGGAGCACCAGCACGAGCACCTCGACGGTGTCGGCTGCTCGGGCAAGACCCATCCGCGCACGCGGGCTTAGCAAGGTCACGCTCACCAAGATGGCGGTCGCCCCTAGCAGGATCCCCAGGAGTAAGCCTTGTCGCTCCGCCTGCGAAGCTGCAACGGTGAGGGCGGTCACTGCTAGGCCCACTGCGCCAAGAGTCATGACCACCATGACTGCCCCGCGCGCGTACGCCTGCCGAGACTGGAACATCATGCCTATAAAAGCCAACGTGGTGAGCGCGGCGCCTGCGAGACCACTCGACGCCACGACCGGGGTGGCAAGCAGCACCACGAGGCCAACTGCGAGCCGTAGTGCCACGAGCACCCGGGCACCCGCAGCCGCTCGAGCCTTGATCGCTTCTGCGTCGACCGGCTCCGGGTCGGCGAAAATTTCTTGGTCACTTTGAGGTGAGATGGCTCTGATACGGGTCGAGCTGAACGCGAGCCACGGGAGCAAGTTACCCAGCGCCGCGGCGATCGCGACCGTGAGCGCAAAGGCAGAGACGAGTTTCTCGGGCGAAAAACCCACCATCAAAGCGGGGACAAGAACAATGAGGCCCCACACGATGCCCACCAAGTGAACTTCTGCCCGCGGCCTGCAGATCAGCATCGCCGCCACACCCGTCACCATCGCGGCCGTGCCTGCTGCGGCAAGCGACCAACCCCACCGGGCATCCGCATCTACAGCGAGAAAACCACCTAGTCCGGCATAAACCGCAGCGGCAAGACCAAAAGCATGAGCAGCTTCAACCTGCTTCATACGTGACAGCACGCCCGCCGCGATCAGTAACACCGCCGCCGCGCCCCCAGCGAGAGGGGCACTCAGCGCCACCGAGGGCCCAAGACTGAAGAGCAGTACCGCGCACAGCGCGAGAAAGGTGAGGCTCACAGACAACGCGGTCCGAGAGCTGTCGAGTGGCGACCACGGCCGGTGCTGCTCCGCAGTCGCATCAAGCACGGCCTCTGTCACGTCGTCATACACGCGCGGCTCAGCCAAGAGGCCTCCGCGCGAGAGCGTCAAAACGTCTCCATCGTGAACGCTTTGAGCAGTCGCACTCAAACTGGGATCGAGCTCACCGCCATCAGCCCTACGTAACGCGTAACCGCCGTGAACCAAAGTGGGGTCGAGCACGCCAAGGCTGCGCGCAAAACCTGGAATCACCTCGACCAGTGGCACACTGCCCGGGATACCCACATCCAGGCGGCGGCCTTCAGAAACGATGCTGACACGCACCAAAGACATTGGTGTTGCGGACTGCTGGGTCACGGAACTCCTCCCCAGGAGCGGCGGACGCGCGGCGGGATTAGTGGACGTTGGCTCTCCGGAGTGTATAGGGCCCGGCGGGAGAGCAACAGACTCCCGCGCACTCTCTCCACACTCCGCCCCTAGTTTAAGTAAGAACGCGACCAGTATTCATGCGCCAGTCAAGAGATGCTGGCGCGCCGCCACAGCACGCACTAGTGTCACTGTGACTGTTGGTGTGGGTGAACTTGCCTGCCCCAGCACAACCCTGGCCAGAAAGGAGTATGTCGCGGTGACAGCACCAGCAACCACGCACACGCGTTTAGTGGTTGTCGGATCGCAATCCCGACTCGACATCGCAGCACCTCACGGCCATACCCTTACCGCCGCGCTTCAGTCAGTGGGGATCACTCTCGACCCCCACCGCCACGTCCTAGTCGGCGCCAACGGCCAGCAACTTCCGGGTGACTCCCCGGTGGAGTCTCTACGCGACGGCACCCTGTTGACCATTGTTGACCCCGGTGCACCAGCACCGGAAGTGGACAGTGCTGCACGTTCCGAACGCGATCTGGACCCATCCCGTTCTCGCGCCGATGTGAGTGCGCCCTGGTGGGCGCTCACGACCATCACTGGCGTGCTACTGGTCGCGAGCCTGATAGATCTCGGAGGCGGCTCCTCCCAACTGTCCACAGAGTTACGCCTAGGGTTCGCAATTGCGATCGCTATAGGGGCATTGGCGACCGGCTTGGGTTGGGCGCAATGGGCGCGCGCAGGCAAAGAACCCGTTGCCATCGTCGTGCCCCTACTCCTCGCTTTCACAGCTGGCACGGTCGGCACCCCCGCGCTATACAAAGGCGTCCACCTTGCCCTCTCCATGGGCTTTCTCAGCACGGGTGTGCTCGGTGCGCTGCTTGCCGTGACTGGCCGCGAGCGCACCATGCGTGCCATCGCAGGCGCAATCACCTCATGGAGCCTTACTTTCGCTGTGATCTGGGGGGTCACGCTGCTTCTCGATTGGAATATGCGCGCTGCGGCCGCTCTCACCTTGGGCCTTGTCGCTGCAGGGCTCAGGTATATCCCCACTACTCTGTTGCGCCTTCCAGACGGCTATGCCATTGAGTACCGACACTTTCTCAGTAACCGGTGGTCTGTACGCGGTGCAATCCCCGACGACCCGGGGCCCATCACCATGGACGTGGTGCGCCCCTATGTGGACGAATCTGTTGCCCGCCTCACTGTTGGCGTAGTGACGCTCAGCTTGTCTGCGGCTCTCATGACGCACTGGGTCACGTCAGGCGTGCGCGCAGAATCCGTTTTTGAGCGCATTGGCTCAATTGTGTTGCTGATCACGACCGTGTTAGCGATGCTCTTGTGGTCACGCAGAACGACTGCTCCCGCGTTGCGCTGGCCACCCCGGCTCGCTGCTGCTGCCATGGTCATCATCATCGTGATTAACCTGGCAATGGCGGCCGATGCGCCGGACCAGACCGCAATTGCGGCAACACTTCTGGGCATAAGTTTGGTAGCGACTTTGGTGTTGGTGCCCGCCTCGCGAAATCGGGTTCCCCTTGGCTGGTCTCGCGCCGGAGATATTTTTGAAACCATGTGTGTGGTGTTAGCGCCGCCAGCCGCAATGTTCGCAGCCGGTACCCTCGACTTTGTGCGCACGTTGGTGGCGGGATGAGTGGAGGACAGCCTGTGACTCAAACTGGGCAGGCCCAGAATGCGCGCGGAACCACGATCGTAGGTAGCTCGACGAGCGTGTCCACGCAGATCGCGAGCTTCACCATAGATTTTGTGGCTGTTGCTGCGATAGCGGCGGGCGTGTATTTCGCGTTCGAGAGCACCCTCCTCGCCGCTCTTGCCGTGTTCGAATCATGTGTGATCCTGTGGGTTCTAGAAGCACGCACCGGCCTCACCGTCGGTAACGCAATTTTACGAGTGCGGCACTCTCGCGCCACCGGCGCATTCTCACCTGGAGCCGGCCGAGCACTGATTCGACAGTTGGTCATGGGGTTGGGGCTAGCCATTGGCGTCGTGGGCGGGTGGGTGATGGCCGCGTCGGGCACATGGGACCCGAGTGGCCGCAAACGCAGCCTCGCAGCACGCGCTTCGGGAACCATCGCTGTGACCCCGCCAGGGGGCAAGCAGTCCGCAACTGCTACGCCACCACAAGCACTTCAGGTGCCACAGGCAGTCGTTACTGGACGTTCCTCACCAGCGCGCGAGCGTACACGGCCCGGACCAGACCGTCCGGCTGCCTCCGCTGCACCCGTTGCCGCTCCCGCCGCGCCGGCGCAAGGCGCCAACCCCGTGTTGGTCACCAGCCTCGAGCCGACCACCCCCCAGGCGCCTCCCGCCGCCCACACAGTGGCCGCGCCCACCATTGCCCCCATCCCGGGTGCGCGAGCACCTGAGCCCGTAGCTCAACCAACGCAACCTGCTCCCGAACCACAGCAGGCGGCCATCGCCCCAAGCGCCCCGTCTTCGACGGCGTCAGATCTAGTGGCTCCTGATCTAATGGCGCCTGATGCTGCCGCATCCGCTCCGTCGACAACAGATCACCTCACTCTGAGTGAGCCTCGCGCCCCTCAAGCAGGGGGTTTGCTACTCGTCTTCGACACCGGTCAGCGCGCCACCATTGCACTCACGCCCGGCAGTTTGGATGCCACCATTAGCCTGGGGCGCAAACCATCGGCATCGACGCCCACCGACCAGTTGATCATTGTGCAAGACCCAGAAGGCACAGTGTCCAAGACCCACGCCCGGATCGAACACGCGCTCGGACAAACCTGGGTGATCGATCAAGGGTCAACCAACGGCACAGACCTGCTCGACGAAGACGGGGCAACCTTGCTCGAACCCGGCGCCCGCACGTTGGTCGACGACGGCTCCCGGATTCGTCTGGGTAACCGCACCCTAACCGTCAGTGTGCTCCTCGACGCCGCCCCCGACCCGGAGAGATCTGCATGACCGGCCCACGCCTAGCACCACCGCGCGTACCCTCAGGTCGCATCCCCGTCCAACCCCCACCCGAGCTGACCCCGTCCGAGGGTTCAAGCATGCTGATGTCGATGCTCCCCATGTTGGGCTCCATCGGCGCAATCGTCATGGTCGCAGTCTCCAACACGGGCATTACCGGCCTGCTCACTGGCGGCATGTTCCTGATGTCATCCCTCGGATTCGTCGCCGTCAACGGCTGGCGCCAAAAAGCACAACGCACCGCCCAAGTGCTCGCCGCCCGCCGTGAATACATCGCGTACCTCACTGAACTGCGCGAAACAGTTCGCGTCGCATCCAAACAACAACGCCGCGCGGCCAACTGGGCCAACCCCGCGCCCAGCGCCCTGCCTTACTTGGCCGAAGAGCGCACCCGGGTGTGGGAGCGCTCGCCTAGCGACACAGATTTTCTCTACACGCGCATCGGCCGTAATGACCAACCTCTGTGCGTTGAACTGGAAGCCCCAGAACTACCGCCACTCGCTCAGCTCGACCCGGTAGCCGCATCGGCCGCACATAGGTTCATGCTCACCCACGAAACCCAACCCCGGCTGCCATTTGCCGTACCACTCGGCAACTTCTCCCGAGTTGACGTCACTGGCGATGACGTTCGGGTGAGGTCGCTGGTGCGGGCCATGCTTACCTCCATCACCGCGCTCCAGAGCCCCGACACCGTCCAGGTGGTGATTGCGGCGCATCCCTCGCTGCTCACAGAATGGGAGTGGGCGAAGTGGCTTCCCCACACCTACTCACGGGTGACATCAGACGGCATCGGTGCAGCACGCATGATCGGCAGTGACCTCGAGGAACTCGAGCAAATGCTCAGCTCTGAGGTACGCGAACGGCCACACTTCACACCAGGCGGTAGCAGTGCGCCACACATCATCATCGTGACCGACGGTGTCCAAGCCCCCCACAGCTCTATTGCTGGCGGAGACGGACTCGAAGGCGTGACCGTGATCGACTTGCCTACCCAATGGGGTGACCTCGAGCGCTCCACCGCAATGCGCATCGCCTTCACCCCCGGTGACAACAGCTCCGCAGAGGTGGTCACCGTAGGGCGCGCATCCGTGGACATTCAAGCCGAAGAAATGTCCATCGAAGAGGCCGAGGCTACCGCCCGCCGCCTGCTACCGCTCCACGTCGCATCTGCCCTCGCAGAAGAGTCGGGTAGCGGCCCCACCTCAACCGAACAACGCGAACTCATTGACCTGCTAGGCCTACCCGACGTACGCGAGATCGACTTTCCGAGCGTGTGGCGGAGCCGGCCTGCACGTGACCGGATGCGCGTACCCATTGGCCAAACCACCGATGGCGCACCAATCGTGATCGACATTAAGGAGGCGGCGCAACAGGGCATGGGCCCCCACGGCGTCATGATTGGCGCAACTGGCTCCGGAAAATCGGAGGTACTTCGTACCCTCGTGCTCGCACTTGCGCTCACCCACTCCCCCGAACAACTGAACTTTGTGCTGGTGGACTTCAAGGGTGGAGCAACCTTTGCCGGAATGTCCGGGATGCCCCACGTCAGCGCCGTCATCACTAACCTTGGTGCCGAACTCGCGCTCGTCGACCGTTTTCAAGACGCGCTCCAAGGCGAAGTGACCCGCCGACAAGAGCTCCTTCGTGAAGCCGGCAACTATGTGAACGTGCGCGAATACGAAAAGGCGCGCCTAGGTGGCCGCACCGAGCTCGAACCACTGCCCGCGCTCATGATCGTGGCAGACGAGTTCTCCGAATTGCTCGCAGCCAAGCCCGAATTCATCGAGTCATTCATCAACATTGGCCGAGTAGGCCGCTCACTCGAAGTCCACCTGCTCCTCGCATCCCAGCGACTCGAAGAAGGCAAACTGCGAGGTCTCGACACCTTCCTGTCGTACCGCGTGGGCCTGCGCACCTTCTCTGCCGCCGAATCGCGCACAATCCTGGGAGTACCGGACGCCTACACGCTCCCGCAGCAGCCTGGCGTGGGCTACCTCAAGTCCGATACCGAAACGATGACCCAGTTCCGGGCCGCATACGTGTCTGGCCCACCCAAGCGCCGAGCGCGCAGGCAACGCGCAGGCCAAGGCGTAGACACCCCCGTCGAGACAGCAGTCGAGCTCTTTACCGCCGCACCCGTGGCCGTGCACGAAGAAGCCACGGAAGAACCTCAACCCGAGCTCCAACCCACACCCGCAGAAGCCGAAGACAAGCGGTCCACGTTCGACCTTGCCATCGAAAGCATGAGCGCCCACGGGCCTACAGCCCACCAGGTATGGCTACCCCCACTCGAAACACCACCTACGCTCAACCAGCTCATGCCCGACCTTGCGATCGACCCCAAGGCAGGGCTCATCTCGCCGTCATGGCGCCAACACGGTGCGCTCGCAGTACCGCTAGGCATAGTCGACGTGCCCCTCGAACAGCGCCGCGAGCACCTCACCGTCTCGCTCGGAGGAGCATCCGGCCACATGGCGGTCGTGGGCGGCCCACTGTCTGGCAAGTCAACGCTCACCCGCACCACGCTCGCAGCCCTCGCCCTGACGCACACCCCACAAGAAGTCCAGTTCTACGTGCTCGACTTTGGTGGCGGATCGTTCGCCGGCATGCGCTCATTCCCCCACCTGGCTGGGCTCGCGACTCGCTCTGAACCCGACGTGGTACGCCGCGCAGTCTCCGAAGTCACTGCCATCATGAACGCCCGCGAAACATACTTCCGTGACAACGGCATCGACTCGATTGACACCTACCGACAGCGCCGCGCAGCAGGAACCGCCGACGACGGCTACGGCGACGTGTTCCTAGTGGTCGACGGCTGGGGCACACTGCGCTCCGAGTTCGAAGCTCTTGAGCCCATGGTGCACGCAATCGCTGCACGCGGGCTCACGTTCGGTATTCACATCGTCCTCACAGCCTCCCGCTGGCTCGAAATCCGCTCAAACATCAAAGACCTCGTCGGAACACGCATCGAGCTACGCCTAGGTGACCCATCGGACTCCGAGGTGGACCGTAAGGCAGCAGGCAACGTCTCTGCCGGAGCGCCGGGACGTGGGCTCAACGCAGACGGCCTACAGATGCTCACCGCGCTACCCCGTATCGATGGCGACACCGAGGCAAGCACCCTCGCGCAGGGCGTCGATCACCTAATCAAAGAACTGACCACCCACTACAAAGGCCCTGCAGGGCCCAAACTGCGTCTACTCCCCGAGCGCATTGACCTTGCGCAAGTACGCGAGCTCGCTACACCCAACGACCCCACGATATTGCTCGGAATCGACGAAGCAGGGCTCGCCCCGTTCGGAATCTCCCCACTCGAAGAGCCCGCCTTCTACCTCTACGGCGATGCAGGCTCAGGAAAGTCGTCATTCTTGCGCGCCTGCGCCAACGAGATTGCGCGGCTCTACACCCCGCAAGAAGCCAAGATCTTTGTGGTCGACTACCGGCGCTCCCTGCTAGGCGACCTTCCCGAAGAGTACGTGGGTGCCACCCTCGGCAGTCACGAAGAAGCAGAGTCCGGCATCCTGGAACTCGTGCAGTTTTTCCGAAGCCGTATTCCAGGCAAGGATGTCACTCCGGAACAACTACGTTCCCGATCCTGGTGGAAGGGCGCCGAAGGGTTCATTCTGGTCGATGACTACGACCTCGTTGCTACCTCGCAGGGCAACCCGCTCGCAGCCCTCGCGCCGCTGCTGCCTCAAGCAGCTGACCTAGGCCTGCACATCATCCTGACCCGCCGTGCAGGCGGCGCTAGCCGTGCGGCCTACGACCCCATCATTCAACGCCTCACCGACATCGGGTCGACTGGCATAGTGCTGAGCGGAAACCCAGAAGAAGGCGCGCTCATTGGCAAGGTCAAAGCGCAACCTGCCGTCCCGGGCCGTGCGCAAATTGTGTCCAGAGACCGCGGCCTTGTCGCCGCTCAATTGGCATTCCAGCCGTCTCGATTCCAATAAGGCCTAGGAGGGTGCGTAGATGAGCGCTTATGGATTCGGAAAACTCCAACCCGGGCACACCCTGCATGTGGGCATGGCCGCAGAGCCTGCGGCCCAGGTGATAGCCCAAGCCTATGAGGCCGAGGGCCTTCGATACGAGTCGGCACCGGGTGCTTTCCCTATCCAGCTCGCCCGTAGTTCCATCTTATTGTCGAGCCTTATCGAGACGGTCTTTGGAGTCTTGCCCCTCTTTCTGGTGCCGGCGATCTTGCGCAAATGGATTGCATTCAAGGTGAGAATTCGGGTGCTAGAGCACACGCCCAGCTCAGCCACGGTCAGGGTAGACATGACCGACAGCACCGCTAAAGAACTGGCCTTTAAAAGCTTTCAGAAACCCCTGCTCAAGGCAGTAGACGCGCTGAGCGCTCAAGGGGTCGCCGTCGAGATGGAGCCGCTTACCGACTCTGCTCGTGAAAAGCGCCCCCGCCGCAAAGACCGGTAAAGCGGAACGCGAAGCCCGCCCGCGCATCGGCCCTATGCCAGCTACCGCCCGCACCACTTCAACCTAGACGCCAAAAGGCCCGGCACCCCTTGGCGGGGAACCGGGCCTTTTGGGACTACGAATAATTATTCGCGCGGGAAGTCAAACTCTTCCAAACGCACAGCCTGGCCGGTACCTTCGCTGAAGTACTGACCGTCCCACTCCTCGTACCCGAACGTCGGGAACAAGTTGGCCTTTGCCTCTTCTGTGGGCTCGACCGTGGCATTGCCGTACTGCTGCAAACCCGTACCTGCAGGGATGAGCTTTCCGAGAATGACGTTCTCCTTGAGGCCCAACAATGGGTCAGACCGGCCGGACATCGCCGCTTCGGTAAGCACACGGGTGGTCTCCTGGAACGAAGCCGCGGACAACCACGACTCGGTCGCGAGCGACGCCTTGGTGATACCCATGAGCTCTGGGCGAGCCGAGGCCGGCTTGCCGCCCTTGGTCACGGTCTCCCGGTTCGCACGCTCAAAGCGAGCACGCTCAGCGAGTTCACCAGGCAACAACGGAGCATCTCCGGCCTCGAGCACCGTCACGCGACGGAGCATCTGGCGGACAATGACCTCGATGTGCTTGTCGTGGATCTCCACACCCTGCGAACGGTAAACGTTCTGGACCTCGTCCACCAAGTGCTTCTGAGTGGCACGTGGTCCCAGAATGCGCAGCACGCTCTTGGGGTCCACTGCACCAGCCACAAGCTGCTGGCCAACCTCGACCTGCTCGCCATCTTGCACAAGCAGACGCGAACGCTTGGTGACAGGGTATTCGAACGGGTCATCGCCGTTGTCAGGGGTGATCACTAGGCGGCGCGTAGCCTCCGAGTCATCAACCTTGAGCCGTCCAGCGACCTCCGAGATCGGGGCTTCACCCTTAGGAGTGCGAGCCTCGAAGAGCTCCTGGATACGTGGCAGACCCTGCGTAATGTCATCTGCGGACGCCACACCACCGGTGTGGAAGGTACGCATCGTCAGCTGGGTTCCAGGCTCACCAATCGACTGAGCCGCGATAATACCCACAGCCTCACCGATGTCGACGAGCTCACGGGTCGCGAGCGAACGGCCGTAGCACAAGGCACACGTACCGATTGCTGACTCACACGTGAGGACAGACCGGACCTTGACCTCTTCGATGCCCTCTTCAATCAGAGCGTCGATGAGCACGTCACCGATGTCAGCACCAGCGGTGCCAATGACATTGCCCTTCGAGTCGAGCACGTCGGTGGCAAGAGTGCGTGCAAAGACCGAAGTCTCTACCCGCTCATGCTTGACCTTGCCGGCGCCCGGCTCAATGATGGGCATCGCGAGACCGCGCTCAGTGCCACAGTCCGCTTCGCGAACAATGACATCCTGCGAGACGTCGACAAGTCGACGCGTCAGGTAACCCGAGTCTGCGGTACGCAAAGCGGTGTCAGCCAGTCCCTTACGCGCACCGTGGGTCGCGATGAAGTACTCGAGGACCGACAGGCCTTCACGGTAGTTCGCCTTGATAGGACGCGGGATGATCTCACCCTTGGGGTTTGCCACCAGCCCACGCATACCGGCAATCTGGCG
>CAZHTO010000057.1:0-13238 GCA_964535845.1 uncultured Demequinaceae bacterium
GAACACGGGGGCGCTGAAGAGGTTGGTCGTTGCGTGCGAAACCACCAGGCCGGTGTCGGCAAGGGCCTGCTTGAGCCGGCCAATCTGCTTGTCGCGCTCTGCATCGGACGAGCCGAAGTCGAAGACGTCGTCGTCGTGGAAGGTGATGCCCCAGGCACCAGCTTCTGCTAAGCCGTGAATCGACTCGACGATGTCGAGTGGTGGGCGAGTGGCGGAACCAAAGGGGTCATTCGCCGGCCAGCCGAGGGTCCAGAGGCCAAACGAGAACTTGTCCTCGCGGGTAGGGGTAGGGGCCATGTTGATGCTCCGATCGTCGTCGATCTGTTAGGTTGTTGACTACAACATATGCCGTTGGAGGCCACCTGTCAAAGTATGCGCGGGTTAATTTATCTGTGCGACGGCCTAGCCCTAGGAGGGAGCAGGGATGATCGACCAAGCACCCGTGCGTCCCCTGGTCGCGGGCCGCGGTAGCCGTAATGAAGCCACGCGCCGCCACAACCTGTCGACCCTCCTGACATTGGTGCATCAGCGCGGTGCGATCTCTCGCGCGGAACTCACCCGGCTCACCGGACTCAACCGCTCAACAATCGGCGCTCTGGTCGGGGACCTTGCCACCGCGGGCTTGGTGCTCGAGGCGCCCCCCACCACTGGAACCGTGGGCCGGCCTAGCCCCATCATCCAACCCAACCCGCGCATCGGCGCTATCGCTGTTAACCCCGACGTCGACGCCGTGCGGGTTGCACTCGTGGGTCTCGGGGGCACAGTGCACGCGAGAAAACGCATCGCTCTTGAGACCGAGCCCAGCGTCGCGCAGACCGTCGAGCATGTGCGACGTGCGGTGGACTTGTTGACGGCCGATGCGCCTGCAGGCTTTCAGATGATGGGAACCGGTATTGCGGTGCCAGGTTTGGTGCGGCCAGGGTCAGGAATAGTGGCGCGCGCACCCCACTTGCTGTGGAACGAAGAGCCCGTGGGTGCCGCGTTCGAGCAAGGCCTAGGCGTGCCCGCCACCGTCGATAACGACGCGAACGCCGCGCTTGTCGCTGAGACGGTGTTTGGAGCAGGGCGCGAACGAGCCAACCTGATCTACCTCAACGGTTCTGCCTCGGGTATTGGTGGCGGCGTTCTGGTGGCCGGTGCAGTGCTGCGCGGGGCAAGCGGGTTCGCGAGCGAGTTGGGGCACACACTCGTGACCTCCGCTGGTGAACAGTGCCACTGCGGGCGGTCAGGGTGCCTTGAGACTGAGGTCAACCTGCAACGCCTCGAACAGGCCTCAGGTGAAGCTGACCTAGATCCCAACGACATCGACGCTGCGCTTGCAGGTCATTTGCCTGCCTCATTGGAAGCCGAGATAGATCGGCAGGTCGATGTACTTGCGCGGGCCATCGCGTCGTTCGTGTCCGTGTTTAACCCCGAGAAAGTGATCTTGGGCGGGTTCCTTGGCGCGCTTTACGCCGTGCGAACCGCGCGACTTGAAGCGACCATGACAGCCCATGCCTTTGCTCCGCTTGCTGATGAGCTGCGCGTTGAGCGCACCCAACTGCGAGAGAACCTGGTGCTCGTGGGTGCCGCAGAAATGGCGTTCGCCTCGTTGCTTGCCAACCCCCTGGCCGCCACGGCGCCAACCCCAGCCACGCCCTGATTCACTCGTCACAATGTGCGGCAATGGCAGGACTTATGTTGCTGTTGGCGGCTGACGATCTGGCACGCTGGTGTCATGGCTATTGACGACGAGAGGGTGTCGTGCTGACGATTCTGGCGATACTCCCCATCGCGGCGATTCTGATTCTCATGGTGGCAGCGAAATGGTCTGCCGCCGTGGCCGGCGCCACCGCGGCTATTGGAGCGATCATTCTCGCTTTGACTGCTTTCGATTTTGGTGGCGGTGACCCATTTAGTCCGGTTGAAGGCGTGACCGGAGTGCTCGCGCGCGCAGCCTGGGTGGCCTTCACCGTGATTCTGATCATCGGTCCAGCTTTAGGGATCCACTACCTTCAACTACGCACGGGTGCGACCACAGCTCTTGAGGCGGGACTCGCGCGTATTACCCCTGACCCACGGGTCGCGGCTTTGCTGATCGTCTGGTTTTTCTCCCTCCTGATCGAAGGCGCGGCTGGGTTCGGCACACCGGTCGCGCTCGCGGCACCCTTCTTGGTGGCCGCCGGCTTTAAGCCCATCACAGCCGTGGTGGGCGCCCTCGTCGGGCACACCTCGGCCGTGGCATTCGGTGCAGTGGGCACCCCCACAATCGCGCAACTCACCATCGTGGACTACTCGGCGCGAGACCTGGCATGGTCCGTGGCCCCTTACGTAGCCGTCGTAGGCCTAGTACTCGCCTTCGTGGTGGCGCGCCTGGTGGGGACTTTGGTTCCCGCCGCGGGACCGCCGTGGCGGTGGATGGCCGTGGCTTACGTCGCCTTCTTTATGCCGTACCTCTTCATCGCACGATTCATTGGGCCCGAGCTACCCTCCCTGTTGGGTGCGATCGGTGGGGCCGCGATCTTTGTCGTGGCGGTCCGGTACTCGCTCAAACGCCGCCGTCTCAACGGCGCCGCGAATAGGCAAACGCCTCAGAGTGCTGACGTGCAAAGCGCCTTAGCCAGTGACGAGTCGGAGCAGCCTGACGTGTCTGAGCCGCGCATGGGAGTTGTCGCCGCTGGTGCCCCGTACATAGTGCTGATCGCTCTCGTATTGCTCACCAGGCTTGTGCCTGCTGTGCAGAACGCGACGAGGTCGAGAGAGGTGCGCTGGGAACTATTCGGACACTTTTCGGAAGGCATTCAGCCGCTGTACCACCCGGGGCTACTACTCGCGCTCGCGTTCGTTGGCGGTGCCCTCTGGCAACGGGCAGCCGTGAGCGACATTAGGCTCGCTGCCCAGAAGTCTGCCCGCCAGGTACTGCCAGTGTTTGTGGCCCTAGTGGCGATGGTCACCGTAGCATTCACTATGTCGGAGTCAGGAATGACAACTCAGCTGGCTGTCGCTGCCGCGGGCGTAGGGGCGGCGTGGCCCCTGTTGTCGCCGGTCGTCGGTGCGCTCGGGAGCTTTATGACCGGCTCTGCGACCGCATCGAACATTCTCTTCACGGAGTTTCAGGACCAGACCGCTGCGTCCGCCGAACTCGACGCACTACCGCTTATGGGAGCGCAAGGGGTCGGGTCCGCGCTCGGAGGCCTGGTCGCGCCGCACAACGTTGTCGCAGGAGCCGCCACTGTTGGCCTGTCAGGCCGCGAAGGAGAGGTGCTGACCCGCACACTGCCCATCGCTGGGGTGTGCTTAGTTGTCGCCGGCGTGACGGCTTGGCTCATCGTCTAAGGCCCACCGCCACGCCAGCGCCATACCAGCGCCACGTCATACCACCCGCACTCCGCTGTTCCGCAGCTAAGCGCTCTGTGAGTCTTGGCGGTCGCTGAGGGAGCGTTGGCTCTGGCGTGGGTCGAAGACGGGCCGTGAGAAAACTAGGACTGCCGCCCACCATGCGGTCATGAACTCAAACTCGTCGACACTAGTCATCCTTCCCCCTTGTGTCATGAGTTCTAGCTCAGTCTTGGCCCGCGGGATCTGCTTGGGGAAAAGTGTCAGCAATATACCGCCGGTGACTCAGATACACGCCGCCACCCAGAAGTGCCGCCCAAGCAACGTTGGTCAGCACAGAGAAGATGTGCGAAGGGCCGGCTGGGACCAACATGGCGATGAGGGTGCTGGGCGTGATCAGCGTCAAGATAAAGATGGTGGCGGCCGGAATGATGGTTCGCACTTTGAGGCTTATGGACGGCGCCTGCTTGAACCAAAACAGGAAGCCAAGGTCAATAAGGCAAAACAACGCCGCGAGCATCGCTGGCCCCGCCAAGATCAGCGCGGACCAGCCAAACCAGAGAGCGGTGCCCTCACTGGTGTTGGAGAGCATCACCACGACCGTGACGAGCAGGTAGGGAATCACGACCACCAGTGCCCACGCCAGCATGTGGTTCACGATCGTACGGCCGGTACTTCTGGGCGCACGGGCCCTTGAAGTCGTCACGGTTTAGGCCCGTGCGCGTTCTGCTAGTTGCGTCGCCAACAGTTCTACGATTTGCACGGCATTGAGCGCAGCACCCTTGCGCAGGTTGTCACCCACCACAAACAGGGCGAGCCCGCGCCCGTCGTCCACGCCCTGGTCCTGACGGATACGCCCCACGAATGTGTCGTCGGCGCCCGCGGCAGCCAGCGGCGTGGGAACCTCTTCCACCGTCACACCGGGTGCGTTCGCAAGGACCTCGTACGCACGCTCAGGGCTGATGGGCGAAGAGAACTCGGCGTTAATGGACAGCGAGTGGCCGCTATACACCGGCACCCGCACGCACGTGCCGCTTACCCGCAGCTCAGGCAGGCCCAGGATCTTGCGGGACTCGTCGATGAGCTTGCGCTCTTCGACGGTCTCGTTCGAGCCATCGTCTTCGAGACCTCCGGCGAGCGGAATCACGTTGAAGGCGATGGGGTGCGTGTAAACCTCAGACGCTGGGAAGGTGACGGCATTGCCGTCGGTTGCCAGCGCATCGGCCTCACTCGCAACGGCCCGTGCCTGGTTGCCCAACTCGGCAACCCCAGCCACGCCGGACCCAGAAACTGCCTGGTAGGTCGACACAACAAGGCGCACTAGCCCGGCTTCAGCGTGGAGCGCCTTGAGCGTAGGCATCGCAGCCATGGTGGTGCAGTTGGGGTTCGCGATGATGCCCTTAGGCAGGTTCTGAATCGCTTCTGGGTTGACCTCGGACACCACGAGCGGCACGTCAGGGTCCATGCGCCATGCGGACGAGTTGTCGACCACAATGGCGCCGGCCTCAGCAAACTTGGGAGCGTACTCGCGCGACGGCCCGCCACCTGCGGAGAACACCGCGATGTCGATACCGGCGTAGTCGCCGGAGCCGATGTCCTCAACCGTGATGTCTTCGCCGCGGTACTCGAGTACCTTGCCGGCCGAACGTGCGGAGGCGAATAGGCGTACGCGTGCGTCAGGAAAGCGGTCTGCGATGAGGCCGCGCATCACGGTACCTACTTGACCGGTGGCCCCCACGATTGCAATGGTCAGTGTCATCGTCCTGTCCCTCCGTATACAACAGCCTCGCCGTCAGTTGAGTCGAGCTCAAAGGCCTTGTGCACTGCGCGCACCGCATCGTCAAGCTTGTCGGCGCGCGTGACGACAGAAATGCGAATGTCTGACGTCGAGATCATCTCAATGTTCACGCCGGCGTCGCGTAGCGCGGCAAAGAATTTGGCCGAAACTCCCGAGTTAGAACGCATGCCTGCGCCCACGAGCGAGATCTTGCCAATCGTGTCGTCGCTGCGCAGGTCTGCGTAGCCAATTAGCTCAGCCTCAGCCTCGATTGCGGCAATCGCGTGCGGCACCGAGTCGGCGGGCAGGGTGAACGAAATGTCGGTCACGCCCGTGACGATTGCGGACACATTCTGGACAATCATGTCGATGTTGACGTCTGCTTTAGCGACCGCCTCGAACAGCAGGGCAGCGCTACCAGGCACGTCGGGGACGCCAATGACCGTGATCTTGGCCTCGGACCTGTCGTGCGCCACACCGGCGATGATGGGATCTTCCATGTCTTCTCCCTGCTCAGTCTGCCCCGTCACCCAGGTGCCTTCAAGGCCTGAGAATGACGAGCGAACGTGGATGGGCACTTCAAAGCGGCGCGCGTACTCGACACATCGTGGCATGAGCACCTTTGCGCCCGATGCTGCGAGCTCGAGCATTTCGTCGTAAGAGACGTGCGTAAGTTTTTTTGCGTTCGGCACAATGCGTGGGTCTGCGGTAAACACGCCGTCGACGTCGGTGTAGATCTCGCATACGTCCGCACCGAGAGCTGCTGCCAGTGCGACGGCGGTGGTGTCTGACCCTCCACGGCCCAGCGTGGTGACGTCTTGTGTCTCTGGGTGAATGCCCTGAAAGCCCGCGACGATTGCGACATCGCCGGCCTCGACGGCTTTCTGCAACCGGCCGGGGGCGACATCGATGATGCGTGCACGCCCGTGGTGCTCAGTGGTGATGACGCCTGCTTGGGGACCGGTAAACGCTTGTGCTCCGACGCCGAGTTCACGGATGGCCATGGCGAGCAACGCCATTGAGATGCGCTCGCCCGCGGTGAGCAGAATGTCCATCTCACGGGGAGCGGGGTCCGTGGTGACGGCGTTGGCAAGATCAATGAGTTCGTCAGTGGTGTCGCCCATGGCGCTTACAGCGACAACCACCTGGTTGCCCTTGCGGACGGTCTCGACGACCCGGCGCGCAACGCGCTTGAGCGCGTCAGCATCGCCGACGGAGCTACCTCCGTACTTCTGCACGACTAAAGGCATGCCGAAACTCCAGGTTTGAGCGATGATGTGGGCCCGGCCCCGGGCACGGTCACACATTCTAGTGAACGGGCGTGGATTCACCTATTCGGGCGGCAGTATAGGGCCGATGCGCGGGCTGGCTTGCGCTCGCAACTATCACTCAGCGACCCCCAGGATGCACGCGGGTAGCCAAAAGCAACACTGAGCGACCAGTAGCGCGCTAAGGCGGGGATGGGGTCGCCGGTGGGGTGGGGTCGCCGGTGGGGTGGCGCGGGGGTGGCCGGGTGGCCGGCCGCGGGCTATTGCTGCCTGGTGTTCTGGACCCAGCGGCGCAAATGGGTTGCCTCGCGTTCGAGGGCATCTGAGTCATTCAGCGCGTGGGCCATGACCGCGGCGCCCTCCATGCCGGTCACCAGGTGTAGCGCTCGCGCTCGAGCGACACCGGCATTGAAGCCCAGGTCAGCAAACTGGCTCGCAGCCCAGTCAATGATGGCCTCGAAGATCCCGGTTGCTTGAGGAGCGAGCTCCGGGGACAGTCTGCGTAGGTCCGAGTTGAGCCCGGCGATTGCGCTGCCGTGAGCCGTCACCGTGGGTGCCTGCTCCACGCATGCGTCGATGTAAGCGACGAGCCGTGCCTGCGCATCGGCGAAGGAACTCCACTGCTCAGCGAGCTCGTCCCAGCGTTGCTGATGCGCCTCAATAACAGCGAGGGCCACATCGTCTTTGGTTTTGAAGTAGTAGTAAACGCTGCCTGGCGCTACCGAGGCATCGGCGGCAATATCCGCGATCGTGGCTCGATCGAGCCCTTGGGAATGGGCGAGCCGGACGGCGGCTTCTGTGAGGCGTTCGCGCTTATTCGACGGGGGGCGAGGCATGGCTTCTCCTTTGAATAGTAAGCAACGTAACTACTCAACGGTCTGAGGGTCAACCCCCACGGCGACACGCACAAAAATCAGGGTCTTCCCTCATCCCCACAAGGTGGTCGCTCTGCCAGACTCGAACCACGGCAGGCGGCGTCACTCCGCACTGCCGACTAATCGAGGAGTGGGATGACCATCACCGAAGAGGCGCCCCCGCAGGCGCTCGCCATCACCGCGAACGGAGTGTCCCGCTCCTTTGGGAAAGTGCGCGCCGTCGAGAACGCCAGCTTGACCGTTAAGCGCGGCGAAGTGACCGCGCTCATCGGGCCCAACGGCAGCGGCAAAACCACCCTCATGCTGATGCTGACCGGACTGTTGCGTCCCGACAGCGGCGAGATTTCCATCGCGGGAGCGGACCCCCGCAAGGACGCCGCCGCAGTGCGGGCTGCGATTGGGTGGATGCCCGATCAGTTGGGCTCGTGGGACAACCTCACGTGCCTCCAAACCCTCATCCTCATGGGACGCGCGTACCGCATCCCTAAGGCCGATGCGCGGGCACGGGGCCTTGACCTGCTCGCCCGGGTACACCTCAGTGAGTTTGCGAACCGACCATCGCGCGTGCTCTCACGGGGGCAAAAGCAACGCCTATCGCTTGCCCGGTCGCTCATGCACGATCCCGCAGTGCTGTTGCTTGACGAGCCCGCCAACGGTCTGGACCCGCGCTCGCGCGTGGAACTGCGCCACCTGGTGCGCGAGCTCGCTTCAGAAGGCCACGCCGTGCTGGTTTCGAGCCACGTGCTGAGCGAGCTCGACGAGATGGTTGATGAGGCCGTGTTCATGACCAAGGGCCGCACCCTTGGTGACGATGCCGCCGCGATGGTGGCTGACGCAAAGCTGAAGTACCGCATCGATGCCCTCGACGTTGGCAAGCTGCACGCCGCGCTCCGGACCGGAAACGTCGACTTTGAACCCACGAAAGACGGAGCGCTCACACGCATCGCGTCAGAAGAGAATGCGGCACAGGCGCTCGAATGGCTCATTGGTCAGGGCGTCCCGGTACACCGCTTTGGTCCCGTGGGCAGCGCCCTCGAACAGACGTATATGGCGATGGATGAGGAACGGCGATGACAGCCACTGAGACCCCCAAAAAATTGACGCCAGTATCGCCGCCCGCGCGCAAGGGCAATCCGTGGTTCCCCACGTTCCGGGGCACCGCATTGGTCGCGGGCATCGAACTGCGTCGCCGCAAGCCCACTGCCAAGGGCTACGTCGTTTACGGCTTGTTATTTGCTGTCGTGATCGGCATTTGCCTGCTCGCCGCAAGGATGTCGACGTCAGACCTGTCGTCCACCAACCTTGAACTCGTGCTGGTGATGGTGCTCGGTGTGGGCATGCTTGTTGCCCCGTCGTTGTCCGCGACGTCTATTAACGGCGACTCACGCGAAGGTGTGCTGGCACCTCTTCAGATGACGCATCTGACTGCCGGCGATATTGCGTACGGCAAGCTGCTCGCATCGTGGCTAGTGTCCGTCATCGCCTTGCTTGCCTTGTCACCATTCTTGGTGTTTGCCTACCTCAAGTCAGGCTGGGAGTTACACGAACTCGCGATCACTATTGGCGCGATTTTGCTGGTGGTGCTCGCGTTCACGGCTGTGGGCCTCGCCTGGTCGGCACTGGCTGCTAGGTCGGTTGCCTCGGTGTCGCTTGCGCACTTGACTACGGGCTTCTTCGCCGTGGGCACCTTGGTGCTGTATTTCATGGCGGGAATGCTGGTGACAGACACCAAGGAAGTGACCAATCGGCACCTGGACTACGACGCGATCTCCGAAGAGCAATCTGAGGCACTCGAGCAAGGGTGGATGACGGGCGACTTCTCAGCAGTCAACCTGGACGAAATCCAATGCCTTGAAGAGATCTGGACCGAGGGTGTCCCGCGCACTGACGAGGTTGTGGGCTTTTTGCTCGTGAACCCAGTGGTGATGATCGCAGAGACGGCGCCCATCGTGGACCCCCAAACCTGGAAGAAAGACGGTAGGGCCGCGCCCGGGATGTTCGCGAGCATTCACTCGTCCGTCGCGAGTGAGCGGCTGGGACCCCAAGAAGATGTTGACGACTATAGGGGTTACGACGAGTGTGCCGAGATTCGTGCGCAGGTGACGGGCGAAGGACTGCACGACGAGATGACGGAAGAAGAATGGGAGGCGCTGTGGGCAGAGGAGCAGGCCCGCGCAGATGCCTTCCAGCAACGCGTGGCCAACATGGACCGCATGCCGTGGTGGGGCATCACCGCTCAGGTAGTGCTCTTCTTCGGCTCAATGACGCTGGTGATTGCCCGCCTGCGCGTGCCATACAAGAAGCTCCGTAGCGGCACCCGGGTTGCTTAAGGGACTACTCAGCTACCGCATCGGCTGACTTGGCCGTTTCAACTAACTTGGCCGTTTCAACTAACTAGGCTGCTTCAACTAACTTGGCGACGGCCTTCGAAGGCGCGGCCCAAGGTCACTTCGTCGGCGTATTCGAGGTCGCCGCCCACGGGCAGGCCTGAGGCGAGGCGTGAGACGGTCACGCCCATGGGCACGAGCATGCGGGCCAGGTAGGTTGCGGTGGCCTCGCCCTCGATGTTGGGGTCCGTCGCGATGATGATCTCTTGGACCTTGCCGTCGCTCAGGCGGGTCATGAGTTCACGAATGCGCAGGTCGTCTGGACCCACCCCGTTCATGGGATCGATTGCGCCACCGAGCACGTGATAGCGCCCGCGGTATTCGCGCGTGCGCTCAATTGCCACGACATCTTTGGGCTCTTCGACCACGCACAGCACGTCTTCTTGACGGCGGGGGTCGGCGCAGATGCGGCACTGCTCAGATTCGGCCACGTTGCCGCAGGTGGCGCAGAACCGTACGCGCTCCTTAACGATCGTGATGGCCTGCGCTAGCCGCTGAACGTCAATCGCATCGGCCGCAAGGAGGTGAAAAGCGATGCGTTGGGCGCTCTTGGGGCCCACACCGGGCAGGTGCCCGAGTTCATCAATAAGGTCCTGCACTGCTCCGTCATACATGCGCTCAAGACTACGGCCGATGCCCGGGCTCAGGATCCTGGGCGCGCGGCTTGGTCGCGGCAACAGCCAGTCGGTTGCGTTTGTAGGCCGAGACGGTGCGGTCGCCTGCGATCCAAAACCGCCATGGCACATCGGCGGCGAGCCGTACTCCTACGCGCGGACCGGTCGCGATGTCTTGTGAGTCGACCGTGCGCCCGCGTTCCAGAGTGAGTGGCGAGCCGGAGATTACGTCCGCGGCGCTGAGAGACATGTCGATGCCGAGTGCTTGGGCCAAGCTACCTGGGCCTCGCGCGAGGTTGCGCTCGGGCACTCCGCCGCGGCGCTCGCGCGCCAGGTCCGCACCTTCGATCACGCGCCCGGCTCTCAAGAGCACTCCCCAGCCTTGTCCGACTTCGCCTGTCACGATGTTCGCGCACCAGTGCAAGCCGTATGACCTGTATACGTAGAGGTGGCCAGCTTCACCGAACATGACCCGGTTGCGGTCAGTGGGGCCGCGGTAGGCGTGAGATGCGGGGTCCAAGTCGCCCGCATAAGCCTCGACCTCGGTGAGCTCGACCGTGACAGTGCCGGCAGCGCTTTGGTGAGTCAGGTGCGCACCAAGGACCATGGGAGCAACCTCGTGAGGTGGCCGGACAAGCTCAGTGCGTTGCATAGAGAGGGAAGGCGCGGGGGCGCAGGGCCTATTCCTTGATGATTGTGCCGCCGAGCATCTGGGCGACCACTTCTGCTCCGGTAAGTTGCGCATCTGCGGCTTGGGCGTCGTCAGGCGAGACGTCTTCTTCGTCCCACGGCGGACTGTCGTCTTGAGGGACATTCGCGGCCGATGCGCCCGCAGGGCTTGGATGCGAGGCAGCAGTACTTTGCGGACTCGCGGGGCTTGGGGTTGCAGTGTGGGCCAATGGCGCGCTGGGCGAAACTGCTACCGGCGTGGAGACGGCGGGGAGCGTTGCGGTGGCCGCGGAGGCTCGCGCTGTGCTCGCGATGCCTGGGTCACTGACGGCTTCGATACGCACATGGAGCCCGAGCGTTTCGCGCACGGCGAGGGCAACGTTCTCTGCGTGGGTGCTGCCCGTGAACCGTGCGGCGAGCCCGGCGTTATCGAAAGCCAGCGTGAGCACGCCGCCTTCAATGGAAGCTACTTGAGCGCTCTGGCTCACCATCGACCAGGTCACGCGCCTGCGTTCGAGCGCGGCGAGGACCTCGGGCCAGCGACGGCGCACTAGTTCCGCGTCTTCTGCGCCGCCTGCGACGTCTCCGGTAGGCGCCTGCACCGTTGCAGAGTCTTTGGCCGGGGGCGTGGTGGCTGGCGCGGTAGCGGGAGGAGTTGCCGGCGCAGCAGAGGCCGATGGTGCGGCCGGGGCCGGCTCCGCGGTTGCCAATTCCGGAGTTGACGGCGTCGTAGCTGCCTGTGTCGTAGCTGCTGGCTCAGAAGCGGCTGGCGGCGCAGTGGGTGGTGTCGAAGCAGGTGGTTGTTGACGAGCGGCAGCGGCGGCGGCCTTTGCTCTCGCTGCTCCCGAGTCTGCGTTCGTGGTGGGTGCAGCAGTTGCCGGTGCGGCATTCGCGCTCGCGGCCGGCGCGCCCGAGCTGGCGACAGGCACGGGAGCGCTCGTCGCTGCGTGTGCTGCCACTAGCCGTGCGCACAGTAATTCAAGGTGCAGCCGTGGGGACGTGGCGCCAATCATGTGGGTGAGCGCGTCGTTCACGAGGTCGCCGGCCTGAGAGGCGCGTGCCAAGCCAAGCCGCCGAGCTTGGTCCTTCATGCGCTCGAGCTGGTCTTCTGGGACCTCGCCCAACGATTTCACGCCGTCCGCGCCAGCGGCACACAGCAAGATCAGGTCGCGTAGTCGCTCCAGCAGGTCTTCGACAAAGCGGCGTGGCTCGTGGCCGGTGCCGATCACGCGATCCACAACGTCAAACAGCGAAGCCCCGTCACCTGCTGCGATGGCATCAACCGCATCGTCCAACAGCGTCGCATCGGTGAATCCTAAAAGTGCGATCGCACGCTCATACGTGACACCCTCGTCGCCCGAGCCAGCCATCAACTGGTCGAGCACAGACAGCGAGTCGCGCACCGAGCCGCCGCCCGCGCGCACCACCAACGGCAGCACGCCGGAGGCAACCTGCACATTCTCGGCTTCGCTAAGCGTGCCTAAATAGTCCGTAAGGATTGCTGGCGGCACCAGGCGGAACGGATAGTGGTGAGTACGCGAACGGATGGTGCCAATGACCTTGTCCGGCTCCGTGGTCGCAAAGATAAAACGCACGTGTGGTGGCGGCTCTTCGACCAACTTCAGCAAGGCATTAAAGCCCTGGGGGGTGACCATGTGGGCCTCGTCCAGGATGAAGATCTTGTAGCGATCGCGAGCGGGCGCAAAGGCGGCGCGCTCGCGCAGCTCGCGGGCGTCGTCCACACCGTTGTGTGAGGCGGCGTCGATTTCTACGACGTCTACCGACCCGGAGCCACCGCGCGCTAGCTCCACGCACGAGTCGCACGTGCCGCACGGGGTGTCGGTGGGGCCTTCTGCACAGTTGAGGCAACGAGCAAGAATGCGCGCCGATGTGGTCTTGCCACACCCACGCGGGCCAGAGAAGAGATAAGCGTGGTTGACGCGATCGGCGCGTAGGGCCTGCATGAGCGGGCTGGTGACGTGTTCTTGCCCCACAACGTCAGCGAAGGAGTCGGGGCGATAGCGGCGATACAGAGCGGTAGTCACGGTCCTGAGCCTACTGGCGACCACTGACAAACGCACCGGCCATCCACAGGGGAGAGCGCGCAAGCACTACGGCACCGGCAAAGCGAGGGAAGGAAAGAGGCACGGAGGTCTCCAATTTCTAGGTCCTGGGACTGCTCAACGTGACACCGTTAGCGAAAACCTACGCCCAGCGAGAGGCGCGGTCACGAGAGAAGTTGACCCGCGCATCGGCCCTAGAAAATAAAAAGGACCCTCCACGCACCCGACAGAGCCCGCTTACCCTTGCTGCATTCCTGCCCTGGGGGAGTT